>NC_020054.1:0-302500 GCF_000331105.1 Fibrella aestuarina BUZ 2
ATGCAACGCGAGGTTCAGCTAGTCTGGGCCAACTGCCTGCGCGTTATCCAGGAAATTGTGCCCGAAGCCAGCTATAAAACCTGGTTCGAGCCCATTGTGCCGCTGCATCTGTACGGGAAGGTGCTCACCATTCAGGTCCCCAGCGTGTTCTTCTACGAATGGCTCGAAGAAAACTTCGTGCATGCCATCCGGAAGGCACTCGACGCCGCCATTGGGCGCGACGGGCAACTCGAATATTCGATTGTGGTGGATCAGGGCGATGAAAAAAACCGCCCCATCGCGGTGAACATGCCCACCACCAAAAGCCCGCAATCGGCCAAACCCGACAACGTCAGCCCCGATATTTTGCGGTCACCCTTTCAGCTTAAAGACCTCGATTCGCTCACGCTCGACTCGTACCTCAATCCGTCGTACACGTTCGACAACTACGTGGAAGGCGACTGCAACCGGCTGGCGCGCAACGCGGGCTATGCGGTGGCGGCCCGGCCCGGCGTGACCTCGTTCAACCCGCTGATGATCTACGGCGGCGTAGGGCTGGGAAAAACGCACCTGGTGCAGGCAATTGGCAACTACATCAAGAATACCAATCAGGACAAGTTTGTGCTGTACGTGACGTCGGAGAAGTTCACGAACCAGTTTCTGAACGCCATTAAAGGCGATTCAATGCGCGATTTCAGCCAGTTCTACATGCAGGTCGATGTGCTGGTGATCGACGACGTGCAGTTTTTGCAGAAGAAAGAGAAAACGCAGGACATCTTTTTCCACATCTTCAACCACCTGCATCAGTCGGGTAAGCAGATCATTATGACGTCGGACCGGCCTCCGCGCGCGCTCGACGGCCTCGACGACCGGTTGCTGTCGCGCTTCAAATGGGGCCTCACCACCGACCTGCAAACGCCCGATCTGGAAACGCGCATCGCCATCATCCAGAAGAAGTTGCAGGCTGAAGGTGTTTATATCGACGACAGCGTGATCGAATACCTGGCGCACAGCATCAACACCAACGTACGCGAGCTGGAAGGCGTAGTGGTGTCGCTGATGGCGCAAGCCTCGCTCAACCGCCGCGAAATCGACCTGGATCTGGCCAAAATGACGCTCCGCAACATCGTGCAGAACGACGAGAAGGAGATCAACATCGACACGGTGCAGGAACTGGTGGCCGATTTCTACAACATTTCCATTGCCGACCTGAAAGCCAAGAGCCGCAAACGTGAGGTGGTCTACCCACGGCAGGTAGCGATGTACCTGGCCAAAGAGCTCACCGAGCTGTCGCTGAAGTCGATTGGTTACCATTTCGGCGGGCGTGACCATAGCACCGTCATCCACGCCATTCAGATCGTTAATGATCTGTTGAAGGAGAAGCCCGACACCAAAGAAGAAATCGCCAAGCTGAAGGCGTATTTCAAGTAAGGCGGTTGACGCCTGCCGTTTCGCGTTGATCATTGGTACGCCTATTCGACTGTGCCTAACCCGATATGGCTCTTGTTTTCCTCAACCGCGACCAAATCAACGTACCTGAGTGGGATCGGTGCGTGGCTGCGGCTCACAACGCGCTGCTCTACGGCCATAGCTGGTACCTCGACGCCGTCACGAACGTACCTGAGGGGCCCCGCTGGTGCTGGGAAGGGCTGGTAGCGGTAGATACCGATGGGCACTATACGGCCGTGTTGCCGGTGCCGCTCCGCCGTCGTTGGGGCCAGTGGGTGGTGTATCAGCCGCTGTTTTGCCAGTTCGTGGCGATTTTCTCAGCGCAGCCCGTCGACCCGGTGCCTTTTCTCGAAGCCCTCCTGAAGCGCTATCGGTATGCCAGCCGTCTTTGCCTGGCATTGACCACCCTACTTCCCAACGTACCTGGCTATGTGCAGCAGCGGCTGTTACAGACGCACGTGCTTGCTCTTGATGGCGCCGTGCCAAACTACACCGCCGACCGCCGCATGAACCTGCGCCGGGCGCATCGACGCGTCGCCCAGACGCCGGGCTGGCGCGTAACGGAATCGACCGACGTGCAACCGTTGCTGACCTTGTTTCGGGAAAACCACGCCGCTGCTATCGGCGTTGGCAAATGGGCTTATCCGCTGTTTACTCGGCTGTTTGTGGCCTTGCAAGCGCGTGGCCTGGGTACGTTGCACTATGCTTACGCGGATAACGTACCTGTAGCGGGCGCGTTCTTTGCCGAACAGCACGGGCGCATGATCTACCTCTTCAATGCAGCCGATGCCGAGGGGCGTCGCCTCAACGCCCGCACGATTTTGATCGACCAGTCCATCCAACGCGCAATAAGCCGGCTGAGTCCAACCGGCTTGTTTGATTTCGAAAGCCCTGATCAACCAGGCGTCGTGCAGTTTTACGAAAGCTTTGGCGCTACGCCTGCCCCCTACCTGCAACTTAGCTGGAACCGGCTGACAGCGGTGGAGCGGTGGACTCGGCTACTTCGCCAGACGATATTCAAACCTTATAGGTTTTGAAAACCTATAGGGTTTACTAGGGCTTATTAGTTGAAGCGCATGGGCTGTTTCAGGCCGCCGTAGCTTCGGATATCCATTTCGAGCGAGCCGATCGCCAGTTCCACTTCTACCTTGAGGGGCACCTTATTGCCATCGTCGGATACCCAGACCAGCAGCGCATCTTCCCCTTTAAAGAAGCCGTTCGTGGCCATAATCGGGCTTAGCTTGATGGAATTGATCTTGCCAAATTTGGTCTTGATCCGCTCTTTTCCCCGGTACCGCACTTTCATGTTATAAACCGTATCGTCGTAGAACGCCGGTACTTCGATCGTCGAGCCGACAGGTAGGCGGTTGAAATCGATGGTGCGCAGGAAATAGTAGCTACTGACCACATCGTGCACATTATCAGGCACTTTGAACAAGTCTTTCTCCGTGCGTTCCTCGGCTTTCACCGTGTTGGCGCTGTGGTTGAAGGTCATGTTTTCCTCCTTCCGGTACTTGTTCTCCTGAATGTTGGTGTAAAACTTCTGCGGCAGAATCGCCGATGTATCAATGTAAGACCGCCAGGTGTCGCGTACCCGTGTAACGAGGTCAAACGCGCCGGTTGTACGCCCAAACACGTTGACCTGATAGCAGGGTCGGCTGTTGACGTTATAGAGCGCCGGCGCCACGTCAACAACGGCTTCGGCGGCATTGATGAATCCGTAGTGGACCCGATATTCGATATGTTCGCCCGGTCCGAAACTTGTGTTCACTACCCGGCGGTAAGTATGGGCCGTCGTGAACGCAACGACGGCCAGTAACAAGGCGGAAAGACTCAGAATGATTCCTGTTTTTTTCATGGCAATCAGTCCGTTACAGCGAAGGATAGGTTTGTTTCAGGTGTCGTAAATAACGCGGAAAGTCGCTGTTAAATTGAGTAACAAACTCTGTTTTGAAGCGGTTCTGCTGTTTTCGATACGTTAAATAACTAACAAAATAAGCGTTGTTGGGCAGTTTGCTTTGTGTAGAGACCCGTCTTTGCGGCAAACGGTTGGCCGATCGTTCGTCGGTAATGGTGTCGGCGGCCGTCACGATTTGCCCGATGGTTTTCCACTTCATTGCTTCTTTGACAGCCACGGGCGTCGTCGGTTTAAACGCTCTATAAATCTTGTCGAGTAGCTGGCTACCCCGCACCACATGTTGCGTATACCGTTCCCAAAAGGCCAGCCCGGCCCGATAATCGCGGTATACAGCCGACGTATCGCCGTACTTGTAGGCCATGAATCGCTCGGCACCGTAGTCACCTACGAAATCTGCGAGGTTTTCGTTGTACTCCAGGTTATCTTTTATGAATAACGTACCGTGCGTTAGCTCATGAATGATCAACTGAGCCAGATCGCCTTCGTTGCGGCTCAGCATGCTCGACAGAATCGGGTCTTTGAAAAAACCGAGCGTTGAGTAGGCCGCGATGCCGCTGATGCGGGTGTCATACCCTTGCTTCCGCAGCAGACTATCAGCTTCCAAAAGTCGGGTTTTATCGAAAAAGCCCCTATAGGCAAACGTGCCAAGCAGCGGAATTGAGAATTGAACTGGCGTTAACGCGTACCGATCCGACCCGACCAGCATCCACATGAGCGGTTTACCTTCCTGATCATGAAAAGTGGTGAAGTTCTCCGACGGGTCAAGGCCGAGCGAATCCTGCGCAAACTGCTTGATTTCGCCAATCAGCCGGATCTTCACTTTGGCCGAGTCAGGTACGTTGGCGTCGGCCAGTACCTCGGCTACGGGGCGGGTGTTGAGCATGATATGCAGTTGCCCTTTGGCCTGCATGTAGCCGTAACTGATGAGTTCGTGTTGCCAGATAGCGAGGCCCAGCAGGGCAACGAGCAAGACCAGGCCAATTCGTTTAAGGATGCGTTTCATGGACACTACCCACAACCGGGGTTCGGCGCAAAGGTCGCAAAGAAGTGATTCAATAACTTTTATGCCACCCAGTGGCCCAATTCCCTCTGTTTGGGGCGACGTCACAGTTAGTCATTGCGACTTTGCCCCGAAACGCCTAGGTTCGTACTAAACTAAACAGGAACACACTATGTCCGTCAACGCCAAACACTTAGCCACGTTCATTTTGGGAGCCGCCGCCGGAGTTGCCCTTAACAAATACCTGCAAACCGAAGAGGGTGAAAAAATGATGAGCGATCTGAAAGCAAAAGGGTCGGAACTGAAGGCTGAAGCGGAAACCGCCATGGACAATGCCCCTGAGTATTTCGACAAGCTCAGAGCACAACTCGCCGAGGTGTTCAAAGCCAACTTCCCCAACGCCGAACAAGCCATTGACGATGTATTGGGCAAAAAGCCCGAAACTGATCAGCCTGTGTAAAGCCAGCTACTTTATTGCCTTACAACGTCCCTGCCACGCCCTATACGACGACGTGGCAGGGATTTTTGCGTTACATCGTATTACTACTCAAGCCTTTGAGTAATCAGCGTACATTATTATCGAAATATTACCCTAATGTTAACAACATAACAATTTCTTAATGCTTCGTGATTTTATAGCCCGACTATTCCCCTGAACTTTGCGGCACAAGTACACCAATATATCATTTAACTAATTGTCAGTCAGTATGTTCGGCTTAGAAACCGGCGTTTTTATTCTGCTTGCTTTCTGTTTTTTAGCAGCCCTCGCATTTGAATTCATTAACGGCTTTCACGACACCGCCAACGCCGTTGCCACCGTCATCTATACCAATTCGCTCCAACCCACGCAGGCCGTTGTGTGGTCGGGCATCGTCAACTTTATCGGTGTAATTACCGGGGGCGTCGGGGTTGGTATGAGCATCGTCAACCTGCTTCCGGTCGAGTTGCTCATCGATCAGAATGTGTATCACAGCATCGCCATGGTGCTGGCGCTGCTCTTCTCAGCCATCATCTGGAACTTCGGCACCTGGTATTTTGGCCTGCCCGCTTCCAGCTCTCACACACTCATCGGCGCCATTCTGGGCGTAGGGTTGGGCTATGCGCTCCTGCCTGAGAACACCACGGGTGTAGCCGCCGTCAACTGGGACAAAGCCAAAGAGATTTTCATGGCGCTGTTTCTGTCGCCGCTGGTTGGCTTCAGTATGGCGGTGGTGCTCATGTTTATGCTGCGCCGCGCCCTCAACAAGCAGGTGCGGAAGCAGATTTTCGACGAACCGGTGCCGGGCGAACAGCCACCGATGTGGATTCGGGGCCTGCTCATTACCACCTGCACGTTGGTTAGCTTCTTCCACGGGCGCAACGACGGCCAGAAAGGCATCGGGCTGGTGATGCTCATCCTGATTGGGGTGCTGCCCGCCTTCTTCGCCATCAACAACAAAATCGACATTGCCGAACTGAAGCCCGATCTGGTCAAGGTACAGCAGATTGTCGCCCGGATTGACACGACCCAGCTCTCGGATAGTGATTTGGAGCGTTTCCAGAAGATCAACACGAGCATCGCCAACCTCACGCCGGTAGTCGAGGCCAACCAGTTCGAGCAAAAAGACGCCCTCCTGATCCGCAAAGCCCTGCTGACCATCAGCAGCAACAGCAAAAAGCTGATCGCCAGCGAAGACGTGAAGCTCAGCGAGGCCGACAAAGAAGCCTTGCAGGCTACGGCGGTTAAGGAAGAAAAAGGCATTCGCCGCTTCACCGACCACGCACCCTTCTGGGTCATTCTGGCCATCTCGCTCTCGCTGGGCTTTGGCACAATGGTGGGCTGGAAACGCATCGTGGTTACGGTGGGGGAGAAGATTGGTAAGTCACACCTTACTTATGCGCAAGGTGCCTCCGCCGAACTCGTGGCGGCAACCACCATCGGTCTGGCGTCGTGGTTTACGTTGCCGGTGAGTACCACGCACGCACTGTCGTCGGGGATTGCCGGGTCAATGGTGGCCAGCAAAGGCATCAAAAATCTACAGGCCAAAACGATCCAGAGCATTCTGCTCGCCTGGGTGCTCACGCTCCCGATGGCCATCCTGATCTCGGCTACGTTGTTCATGCTGTTCCGCTGGCTGCTGGGTTAATCGCCGAACGTACCTGACCCACTGACCGGGCAAGCGGGCGGGGGGCGAGCAGGGACCTCTTTATCTGATTCACTATGATTTTGTCCGGGAAACGTACCTGTTCATACCTGCTTACTGGCTGGTTCTGGCTGCTGACAGCCGGGTACGTAGCGGCCCAACAACGTGGGGGACTCACCGAAAGTCAGATCGACACCACCCAACGGCTGATCGGCCTGCTGCGGCGTTATGAATTCCTGAATATTTCGGGCTATATCCAGCCGCAGTTCCAACTCGGCCAGACTGAGGGGCAGCGCAGCTTCAATGGCGGCGACTTCCCGGCGGGGGTCGATGACCGATTCAGCGTACGGCGGGGGCGGCTCCGACTCGATTACGCCCGCTACACGCCCGAGGGTCAGCCCAAAGTGCTGTTCGTCTTTCAGTTTGACGGCACCGAGCGGGGCATGCAAACCCGCGATTTCTGGGGCCGTCTGTACGACAACCGGTTTAACCTCTTTCATCTGACAGCCGGTCTGTTTGCCCGCCCGTTTGGCTTTGAGGTCAACTACGGCTCGGGTGACCGCGAATCGCCGGAGCGGGGGCGTATGTCGCAACTGCTGATGCGTACCGAACGCGACCTGGGCGCGATGATCAGCTTCGAGCCGCGCGTACCGGGGCATCCACTTCGGCAGTTCAAGCTGGACGTTGGCCTGTTCAACGGTCCCGGTCTGGCCAGCGTATCAGATTATGATACCCGCAAAGACGTCATCACGCGGCTGGCGCTCAAACCCCTGCGTCTCAACAAGTCGGGCACAACACTGGCGGGTAGTGTGTCGGGGTATTTCGGGGGCATTGCCCGGTACACCAACAACTCATACCGGATGGCTAATGTGGAGTCGACAGCCCCTCTTTTCGTGCGTGACACCTCGGCGGTAATCGGGCGGCAGTTTTTGCCGCGTCAGTACTACGGAGCCGATCTGCAACTGCGCATTCCTAACCGGAAGGGGTTTACCGAGTTCAGGGCTGAGTACATTGGCGGCTGGCAAACCAGTACACAGGCCAGCACCGAAACGCCGGGCGTTATTCCTAACCCGGTGTCGGCACCGGGGGCAGCGCCGTTGTATGTGCGCCGGTTCGATGGGGCCTATTTTTACTACCTTCAGCACCTCGGCAGCCTCAAACACCAGCTTGTCGTCAAATATGACTGGTACGACCCCAACAAACAGGTATCGGGTCAACAAATCGACAACAAGTTCAGCTGGGCCGACCTGCGCTACGATACCATCGGCTTCGGGTACCTGTATTACATGAACGAAAACCTCAAGGTTGTCTTCTGGTACGACGTACCTATCAACGAATCGTCGCGCCTGACCGGCTACACGCAGGACGCACCCGACAACCTCCTGACGATTCGAACGCAGTATCGGTTTTAACGAGCGAATGAGTGGACAAGTGACTGGCTGACGCCAGATTGTGTTTGCGTCAGCCAGTCACTCGTCCACTCATTCGCTCGTTCACTCTTTACCCTACTCTTTATTTCGACGTCGCCATCACCATTTTGATGTTGAGCTTGGCGCCGGTTTGCAGTACGTCGACCAGATCCTGCACGGACAGCGTCTTGTCAAACCGAACCACGATGGTGGGTTCATCGATCCCCGTCATGATCGTCTTGAGTTCTTCCTCGAGGTTCTCGCTCGAGACGGGTTGTTTATCGATAAAATACTGCTTGTTGGCATCGACCGACAGCGTTACCTGCTTCTTGCTCAATTGCTGCGACGACGACGCTTTGGGCAATAACAACTTGATCACGTTGGGGTTGGCTACCGTCGAGATGATCAGGAAGAACAGCAGCAGGAAGAACATAATGTCGTTCAGAGACGACGTGGCTACCTCGGCGGCAAATTTGCGTTTCCGGCGGAGTTTCATGGATAATAGAGTCAGTGGCTGCGCATCGTTAACGGGCAGCCGGTTCAATGCTATTCGTTGGCGTCGAGCCAGACAACTCGCTGTTCGGGCCGGTGCTCTTTGCCGATAATATCGCGGTACAGGTCTGGGCGGCGGGCTTTGATGTACCGGTGGCCACCCGCCTGAATCAATTTCTGCGGTATCAGCGTCGCCGTTACAAAACTGTCATCGAAGGTGCGGCACTCGGCCAGAATATCGCCAAACGGGTCGATAATCATCGAGCAGCCGTTTTTCAACTGATCGTCGTCCATCCCGATCGGATTCGAGAATACGGCGTAGATGGCGTTGTCGTAGGCGCGGGCCGGCAGCCACTTCATCAGCCAGTCGCGGCCCTTCATCCCGTCGAATTCGAGCCGTAGCGAGGTAGGGTCAGCTTCGCGGTTTTCCCAAAGCGACGGTTCCACAAACCCTGCGCCCGGCCGGGTCGAGGGCGTGCACATGGTTACGTGGGGCATGAAGATGACCTGCGCACCCAGCAGCTTGGTCGCCCGCACGTTTTCGATCACGTTGTTGTCGTAACAGATCAGTATGCCGCATTTCCAGCCATACAGGTCAAATACGCAGTAGCTGTCGCCGGGCGTGATGTGCGGGTTAATAAACGGATGGAGCTTCCGGTACTTGGCTACCAGCCCGTTTTTATCCACGCAGACATAGGCCTTGTAGATTTTGTCGGCGTCGTCTTTCTCGAACAGCCCGGCCAGCACGGCAATGTTGTGGCGTTTGGCAATGTCCGTCAGCGCTTCGATGCTTTCGCCACCGGGAATAAACTCAGCCAGATCAAGCAGTTGGCGCTTGGTCAACTGCCGGGCAAAGGTATAGCCGGTGATGGAACACTCATGAAACGCGATCACCTGCGAGCCTTCTTTCGACGCCTTCTCGGCCAGCCGATTGATAACCGACAGGTTGTATTTCTTGTCGCCGCTGCGGTGCTCAAACTGCGCGGTCGATACTTTCAGCTTATCCATGTGTCGTTCGGAATAGAATCGCGCTCAGCCTCGGGCCAAGCAACCCGTGACCGTGATCGGTACTGGGTACGTGTCCGAATGAAGCGTTTACCGAACGCGGGCCGTTTCGGTTGGCTTTTGCAACACTTCCATGAAATCGAAAGCGGCCATTTCGAGCTTGAGCGTAAACCGTTCGATGTTCATATTGAGCAGGTGGTAGCCCGTGTAGGCAATAACCCCCACGATCAGACCGCCGCCCGAGGTAATCATTTTTTCGTACAGACCACCGGCGATGATCCCCACGCTGATGTTGTCGGATAACGAAATGTCGTAGAAAATGCGGATAATCCCGGAAATGGTACCGATAAACCCGAGCATCGGCGCGATACCAGCGATAACCCCCAGGTAGCCCAGATTTCGCTCCATGCGCGCGATTTCAATCTGCCCAACGGTTTCGATCGTGCCTTCGATTTCTTTGTTCGACGCGACTCCTACCCGACCAACGGCTTTTTCAAACACGCGCCCAACGGCGTTGCGTTGATTTTTGCAGAACGATTCCGCCGATTTGATATTTCCTTGCAGGAGCATATCCTTGACGTTGTCGACGAAACCCTCATCGATGTGGCTTTGCTTCCGAATCAGGATCAGGCGTTCGATAATCAGGTACAGAGTGGCGAAGAACAGGAAGGCAATCGGGACCATAACCCACCCCCCTTTCGCTACCAGATCAAACAGACCCAGACTTTGTGTAACGGTAGCGGCTCCGTTGGCAGCGTTGGCGGTCGAGTCGGCCACCGCTGAGGCCGAAGTGGTTGGAACCTGAAGCAGGATGGTCATAGACAGAAGATAACGGAAGCGTTTAGTGGAAAACAGTCAGCAATCAGAACGTGTAAGTCGGATTGAATCGTATGCCAAAGATAACAAAGCCCCCGTTGGACGGGTTGGAAAAATGAGTTAGCGACCAGAAGACAACTGGGAATGTGGTCATCTGGCTTCGCTGCCATTGGTGGTCATTCGTCGTAAAACCATCAATGACGGCGAAGCCAGATGACCATGAATGATCACCAACGACCATAAATTTTCCACCTTTACGCTATGCAACAACAAATCGATGTCTGGATACGCGCCGTTATTCGCTGGTTTGGGTACGTACCCAACCGCGACCTATCGGGCTGGATCCTGCTGATCATCTCCGTCATTGCAGGGCTGGCAACCACATTTGTGCTCACGCAGATTATCCGGCTGATTGCCCGGCGCAAGAATAACCAGGTTTTGGTCTTGCTGCGCCGGTATGTCAGAACGGCTTTTTATTTCTGGCTACCCTCTCTGTTTTTCCTCACCGGCACCAACATTCAGCCCGAACGATTCTTGCGGCGGCATCCCGTAGCTGACAAAGCCGCCGAGGTGTTATTTCTGCTCACCAGCACCTGGCTGGCGTTGCGGCTGCTGAAACTGGGCGAACTGCTGATGGTCCGCAGTTACGACATCAGCAGCGACACCAACCTCTCGCAGCGCAAGTTTGTTACGCAGGTGCAGTTTATCCGGCGGATCATCTCGACGATTCTGGTGCTGGTCAGTTTCTCGCTGCTGCTGCTCAATTTCCAGGGAAGCCGTAAACTCGGGGCCAGCGTGCTCACCTCAGCCGGTATCGTATCGGTGGTGGTGGGCTTTGCCGCCCAGAAATCGCTCGGCAACCTGCTGGCGGGCATCCAGATCGCCTTCACGCAGCAAATCCGGCTCGACGACGCCGTGGTGGTCGAAAACGAGTGGGGGCGGGTGGAAGAAATCAACCTGACCAACGTGGTGGTTCGGCTCTGGGACCGACGACGGCTCATTCTGCCGATCACGTATTTCGTGGAAAACCCGTTTCAGAACTGGACCCGCTCCGACGCCAGCATTACCGGGGCGATTCTGCTCTACCTCGACTACAATACCCCGATCGACAAAGTGCGCGACAAAGCGAAGCAGATTGCCGAAGCCGACCCGCTCTGGAACGAACAGGTGTTTGTGGTGCAGATCACCGACACCACCCCGACGGGCATTGTGCTCCGCGTGCTGGTGTCGGCCAACGATGCTCCGTCGGCCTTTGACCTGCGCTGTCACCTGCGCGAGGCGCTCATCACGTACCTGCGCGACGAACATCCGCAAAGCCTGCCTCAGGTACGTATCCAGAGCGGAGCCGGGCTGGCTTAGTGGCACCATCGCCCCTGTTCAGGCCCTACGAGGCCACAGCTAACCATTCATCCGTCACACTAACCTATGTTTTGGGGTAACGAGCAAGCCGATTTTTTCGAGACCATTCTGTATCAGCACCTGGGCCAATCCGTGGAAGTGCTCGATACGCAGTTTCTGAGTGGCGGCGATATCAACACGGCAGCGCGGGTGTTTTCGTCGGAAGGCACCTTCTTCGTGAAGTGGAATCACGCCCGAAGCAGCGACCTGGGCCGCCAAACACCCGACGGGCAGTCGGTAGAAGGGAGTGACCTGTTTGGGGCCGAAGCCGAAGGGCTTGAGCGCCTGCGCCAGACGCATACCCTACGCGTCCCGAACCTGATCGGGTATGGCCAACAAGGCGACAAAGCGTATCTGATTCTTGAGTTTATTGAGTCGGATGGGGCCGGGCTGCGCAACGCCAGCGCCGCCTACTGGACGCAGTTGGGGCAGCAACTGGCCGAGCTACACGCCCACACGCAGCCACTGTTTGGCCTCGACCACGACAACTACATCGGCTCGTTGCCCCAACGCAACACGCTTACCGAAAACGGCCACACCTTCTTTTTCGAGCAGCGGCTGCTGCCGCAAGCTGGTCAGGCGCTCTACAACGGCCTGCTCGACAAACAGACCTACGAAGCGCTGTTTCGGCTCCGCGATCGCCTGCCCGACCTGCTACCACCTGACCGGCCGGCCTTGCTTCACGGCGACCTTTGGACAGGCAACGTGCTCCTAACGGAAGAAGGCCAGCCGGCGCTGGTCGATCCGGCGGTGTACTATGGCTTTCGCGAAGCCGAACTGGCTTTCACGCACCTGTTCGGTGGATTCGACACCCGTTTTTACGAAGCCTACGACGCGCTTTTTCCGCTTGAGCCGGGCTTTGCCGATCGCATCGCCATTTATAATTTATACCCCCTGCTGGTACACGTCAACCTGTTTGGGGCCGGGTACGTCCCCGGCGTCGAACGGGTACTGAATCGGTTTTAAGCGCGATTACTGTTTTGTCAGCGTCATGGTATAGGTCGTCTGAACGCCCTGATTGCTGAGGTCCTGGTCTTTCCACTGTAGTGTGACCAGATTACCCGGCGCATACGCTTTTGTCAGAAGCAGGCTAGTCAAATTACCGGCTCCGATCAGTTTCAGTTGGTTGGCCGATTCAACGTACGTCCCGTTCGGGTCGACCAGGTAATCGACAATAAACGTCGAGTTAGGGCCGTTGGCGCCGCAGGTGGGCAGGCTTTCCTTGTTGGTGGTGTAGCGGCCGTCCTGCGCAAACGTCCAGGTTACATCGGTCAGACAGGTCTCGTTGATGCGCTTAAGGTATTGGAGGTAATCGGTAAATTGCTCGGGGGAGCCGTTCACCACTTTTGGCCAGGCAGGGTCCAGCTTGAAAGCCGTCACCTTCCAGTTACCCACCAACGATGTGGGGGTTGTGTCGGTGGTTCCCGAGCCAGGGTCATCGGTCTTTTTACAGCCCATGACAAAGACCAGACTCAAACCAACCAGCGCCGAAAGCATTCGTGTTACCATATTGTTGAAGCAAATAAGTAAAGGTTTCTATATAGACTTTATATGTTTTGAAAAGTAACTCCCGCTGCGGTGTTAAAAGTAAGTCGAACCGCGCGCCGGCTTTTCAGCGCAAAGCCAATCCCATTGTTATGCGCACGTTACTTGTCCTGCTAAGCCTGTGGTCGCTGTCGGCCGCCGCCCAATCCTACCAGCCTACGGCCGATAATCTGGCCGCCCGTAAGGCCTTTCAAGACGACAAATTTGGCCTCTTCATTCACTGGGGCGTCTACAGTCAGCTCGGTGATGGCGAGTGGGTTATGAACAACCAGCAGATTCCGATCAAAGACTACGAGAAGTTACCCACCTTTTTCAACCCGACGCAATTTGATCCTAAAGCCTGGGTAAGTATGGCCAAAAATGCGGGCATGCGCTACATCACCATCACCAGCAAACACCACGACGGCTTTGCTATGTGGCACTCCAAAGTGAGCCCGTACAACATCGTCGACGCTACGCCCTACAAGAAAGACGCCCTGAAGATGCTGGCCGATGAGTGCAAGGCCCAGGGCATCAAGTTGTTCTTTTACCACTCCCACCTCGACTGGCACCACCCCGACTATTTCCCCCGTGGTAAAACCGGCGGCACCTGGACTGGCCGCCCCGAAAAAGGCAATTTCGACACGTACCTGCGCTACATGGACGCCCAGCTGACCGAGCTGCTAAGTGGCGACTATGGTCCCATTGCCGGTATTTGGTTCGATGGCTGGTGGGATCAGGCGAGAGACGAGATGAACAAAAGCACCCGCGACACCAAAGTCGACTGGCAATTACGACGTACCTACGACCTCATTCACAAGCTGCAACCCGCCGCCCTGATCGGCAACAACCACCACGTGGCCCCGTTTGACGGCGAAGATTTCCAGATGTTTGAGCGCGACCTGCCCGGCCAGAATACCTTCGGCTACAACACCAACGAAGTGAGCCAGCTTCCCCTCGAAACCTGCGAGACCCTCAACGGGGCCTGGGGCTTTAACCTGCGGGACAACCATTATAAGTCGCCCAAAGAGCTGGTTCGGTACCTGGTGAAAGCCGCTGGGCGTAACGCCAATTTCCTGCTCAACGTGGGCCCGATGCCCAACGGCAAAATTCAGCCGGAGTTTGTCAACGCGCTGGCCGAAGTGGGTAAATGGACGCAGCAGTTTGGCGAAACCGTCTATGGCACCCGCGGCGGGCCGGTTGGTCCACGTCCCTGGGGCGTCACAACGGCCAACGGTAAGCGGGTCTTCGTGCACATCCTCGATTGGAACGACGCCCAACTGACGCTGCCCACCCTGCCAACCCGGGTCAAATCAGCCCGGATTTTCGGGAGTAAACAGGCCGTGAAAGTAAGCCAAACCGCCGACGGCGTGCTCCTGACCATGCCCACCGCCCCCGCCGCCAACGCTATTGACACCATCGTCGAGTTGGAAACGGAATAGCCCTGCTAGTAAACAGTGCGTGGTGCGGGATGAACGATACATTGGCTTTTAGGGGCCTTGTTTATTCATCCCGCACCACGCACTGTTTACCACACAGTCTATTGCTGCTTCGTCAGCACCATCGTGTAGGACGTTGGTGTTGGCTGGCCTAGCGGGTCTACATTCAATTGGGTTACAAGTGTCGCCGTGTTCGTTCCCAACGTTTTGGTAGCGGTCACCGTTTGGGTTCCTTTAAGCACCACCTGGGTTTCAGTCTCCGTGTACGTAGTTGAGGGGCCGAAAAAAGTGTTAAATAGCAGTTTCGACTGAGTCGCGTTGGCGCAGGCCGATACTGATGCGGCGTTACTCGTCACGGTATTGTTATTGAACGATAACGTAGTGTTGGCCACACAGCCACCCTCCAACCCATTCAACCCACTAACCAACTCTGATATCGGAAATCCCTGATAGATTAAAGCAGGGTTAATGTTGAGCGCCGTCAGGCGCCAGTTACCTTGTATCGTGGTCAGGTTAGAAGAGCCGCCGGTGCCGGGGTCTTCGGTTTTCTTACAGCTCACCACCAGCGCGAAAACGAGCGAAAGAGCAATAGCATTGGTTAGCAAAAAAACAAGAATTGGACGTTTCGAGGCGATCATATACAGGTAGTTTTTAGTCGAACAGACAACGGCAAAAATGCGTCAAATTGTCTAAATCGCCTGTTTTGAGGCAATTTTGTAATTAAGCGGTTTTGCTCCGTCCCACTCAGCACTGATTCAGACGTACCCCATCGCGGCGTATGTAACGTACCCAACCCATTCTTTGAGCAGGTGCATGGCGTCGGCAAAGGCCTGCTCGTGGGGCACCAGCACGTCGGCCAGCACCAACTGCCCCGGCTGCTGCATGTAGGCCCCGGCAAAGGGCGTAGCCGTAATGCCTTCCCGCGCAAAGCAGGCCAATGCCCGCCGCATATGAAACGCTGACGTAACCACCACGCATTGGCCCGTTTTGTAGTGCTGGCGAAGCAGCCGGGCCGAAAAGAGCGCATTTTCCTGTGTGTTGCGGGAGCGCGTTTCCCAGAGCAGATCGCGGGTGGGTACGCCCGCCAGGTGCAAAAACTGCATGGCCGCTCGCCCTTCCTGCACGGCACCGGTTCCGTAGAAAAACAGACCGCTCTCGCCCCCGCTGATCAGAATCTTCTGCACCCGCCCGGTTTTGTACAGATAGAGCGCCTGCGCCAGCCGGTCGGCCTGCTGCCCCAGCAGCGGACGAGCGGGCGTAACCGTCAGTTTGGTGTTGATCATCCCTCCCGTCAGTACCACGGCAACGGTTGGGCTGCCTTCGACTGGCTGGGGCACCGGTTGAATCGGGCCAACTTCCCAGCGAGGAGCCAGTTGATTATAGACTAAATAGCTGTTTCCCAACACACAAAACAGCAACAGCGACGTACCTACGAGCCGACGGCGATACCGGGGCAGCAGCCACGCACCCACCAACGTACCCAGCAACCACCCCGCCGGTGTCAGAAAATAACCAATCGATTTGGAGAGAATGTAAAACATGGAATGAATATTGACGACTGGTCACTTACGGCAGGGTACTCTTCAATATACAGCGCCCAATATCCGTTAACTTTGTGCTATGAACGTACGTAACTACTGCATGCTGTTGCTAGGGCTGGGCCTGGGGGTTGTCTCCCTGTTGGCGTCGGCCCAATCACCCGAGGGGCATCGGATCGCTGGCCGCATTCGGGGCCTGAAAGATACCACCGTTGTGTTGGCGCATTACCAGTATGATGCGACTCACTACGTGCCGAAAGATACCGCCCGCGTCGATGCCGGTGGCAATTTCGTGTTCCAAAGCCGCAAGAAGCTTCCCGAAGGCCTCTATCTGGTTGTTCTGCCCAAAGGCCGATACTTCGACCTGATGCTGGCCGAGCAGCAATTCAGCTTCGAGACCGACACGACGGACCTGATCGGTAGCCTGAAAAGTGCCGGCTCCGTCGAGAATGCAGCGTTTTATGGGTATCAGCATAAGCTCAAAAGTATTTTCGACCAGATGGGTAAGCTCGATAAGCTACCCAAATCGGACGTAACGGCGCAGCAGATGAAAGCCCTGCAAACGGAAGCAGCTACGTATCGAAAAGAGTTTCTGGCCAAGAACCCCAAACTCCTGACCAGCAAAATTCTGCTCGCCTCGGCCGACCCCGACGTACCTGCGCCGCCCAAAGCCGCCAACGGCCGCCCCGATTCGATCTGGCAGTTCAACTACTACAAGAATCACTTCTGGGATAACTTCGACCTCACCGACGATCGGATGCTGCGCACCTCGCTGTTGCAGCCCCGCATCGATCGCTACATCAAAGAGCTGACCTTCCAGCAGGTAGACTCGCTCACCAAGGAGGCCGACATGCTCATCAAGCGGGCAGGCCCCAGCAAAGACATGCGTAATTACCTCATCTGGTACCTGACCAGCCAGTATGAGCGCCCCAAAGTGCTGGGCACCGACGGCCTGTTTATTCACCTCGTGGAGAATTACTGGCTGAAAGGGCAGTTTGATAACCTCGACTCCACCACGCGCAAAACCCTAACCGAGCGCGTCGCCATCCTGAAGCCGTTGCAAGTGGGTAAGCCGTTCCAGATGCCCGTCGTAGGCGATACGCTCACCCGGCCCATCAACCTGGCGCAGGCTACCACCGGAGCCGACTACACGGTGATGTTCTTCTACGCCCCTCATTGCGGTCACTGCCGCGAAGCTGCCCCTAAGGTGAAGCAGTTTACCGACTCGCCCGCGGGCAAGGGCGTGAAGGTCGTAGCGGTGGCCATCGAGGACTCGGCCGACGACTGGAAGAAGTTTATCCGCGAGTTCAAGCTGACCAATTGGGTCAACGGTTATGATCACAGCCAGCGCATCGACTTCCGCCGCCAGTATGACGTATACAGTACTCCGACGGTTTATGTATTGGATAAGAACCGGAAAATTATTGCCCGCGCCCTGCCCGCCGAAGACATTGGCAACTTTATCGAGTTCAGCCGGAAGCAGGCAGCCAGCAAAGCACCGGCGGCCAGCGCCACCACCAAGCCTGCGCCTAAGCAAAAGGTAAGTGGCCGGTAACGAATGGACCGCTCAATCGGATTGATGGCATTTTACCTATTCCTTATAGGACAATACCTATTATACATACCACGTTTTCTTAGAAGCCTTTAACTTTCGCTTTCAATTCAGTTGTTGGCTTTGTAGGCCAAGTTAAATCGGCTCATGTTTATTCACGCAGTTAGCCACTATTTGCCTGCTCAAGTAGTTGGTAACGATCATTTTACCCGGCTCAACGGGCTATCAGACGAATGGATTACTACCCGAACAGGTATTAGTGAACGCCGGAAAGCCGCACCGGGCGAGAACACGAATACAATGTCGATCGAGGTGGTCAACCACCTCATGGCCAAAGCCGACTTAAGTACCGTTGATCTGATTGTAGGCGCGACGTACACCCCGCATGATACCATCGTGACGCTGGCTCACGTGGTGCAGAACCACCTCAACATTGCCGATATCCCGACGGTCTCGGTGTCATCGGCCTGCTCGTCGCTGCTCAATGCCATCGAGATCGTAGAAGGCTATTTTGCGTTGAACAAAGCTACCCGGGCGCTGGTGGTCGTTTCGGAACACAACACCGGCTATTACAACGAAGACGATACGGTGTCGGGCCACCTGTGGGGCGATGGCGCGGCGGCTCTGCTAATCACGCGGGAACGGCAGTCGGACCGGGATCTGACGATCAAAGGTCTGCTCACCGGGGGCGCGGCGCATGCCGGTAAAGCCGTCGAAGCGGTTGTGTTGCAGCCGCTGGAACGGGGCGTGATCATGCCCTATGGCCGCGACGTCTTCCAGAATGCCTGTGTCTATATGCCCAAAGCCAGCCTCCAGATTCTGGCCAAATTCGGCCTAACCGCCGCCGATGTCGATTATGTGTTGCCGCATCAGGCCAACCTGCGCATCAGCCGGAACGTGATGCAGACACTGGGCCTACCCGAAGAAAAACTCATTTCAAACATTCAATACCTCGGCAATACGGGCTGCGCCGGTTGCGCCATCGCCCTGTCTGAGCGTTGGGACTCGTTCCAGCCCGGTGAACGCATCGTGGTTACGGTCTTCGGTGGAGGCTATTCCTACGGCGCGATGCTGGTAGAGGTATAATTTTTTAATGAGCACGCGGATGACGTGGATTTTGGCGATGATCGCGGATTTAAAAGAAGTCTGAACCGCAAAGCCTGTTCGTTCTAATCAATCAAAAAATTCGCGACTATCCCAGGAAATCTGCGTCATCCGCGTGCCAAAAAACCATGCTTTTCGATCCCCGCAGTTTACATTCCGATCTTCGCTTTCAGTTTGCGCGCAGTGGCGGTGCGGGCGGGCAGAACGTCAACAAAGTAGCCACTAAGGCCGAACTCCGCTTCAGCGTGCGCGAATCGACCTTGCTGACCGACGAGCAGCGCGCCACCCTACTCGATAAACTGGCCAACAAACTCACCACCGAGGGCGAGCTCGTCCTGACGCACCAGACCGAACGTACCCAGCTTGCCAACCGCGAGAAGGTGATCAAGAAGTTCGACCGGTTAATCGCCAAGGCCTTCGAGGTACCCAAGCCCCGCAAAGCAACTAAGCCCAGCGCCGGCATGATTGCCCAGCGGCTCGACCAAAAAAAACGCCGGAGCGAGGTTAAAGCCTCACGCCGGCGCATTGATGATTGATTCTTCTATAAACCTTATAGGTTTTCAAAACCTATAAGGTTTGCTGTCTTCATGACTTCTGGCTTGCCCGGAACAGTTTCTGTTTCTCTTCGCGGGTGAGGCTTTCGTAGCCTGAGCGGCCAATCTTATCCAGAATTGCATCGACTTCGTCCTGATCGGGAATCCCGACGTGCGTGGCGGAACTGCCCGCAGCCGCATAGGCGCTGGGCGTCGTTTGCGCGCTACGCTGGCGCTGCGACACCTTCACCGGTGGTTTTGCCCGGAACAAATTGCTCCAGATGTCCATCACCCAATAGACTGGGCGGCCCATGTCGCTGCCGTTTTGCAGCAGCTTGATGTAAACAAACCCAACCAGCGCCCCGCCAATGTGAGCCAAGTTGCCACCAGCGTTGTTACCAACCGAGTTGAAGAAGGACAGTACCACGAAAAACAGCACGATGTATTTGATGCGCACTGGCCCGATGAAGAGCAGGTGGAACGTGTAGTTCGGCAACAGCGTAGCCGCACCCACGGCTACCGACAACGCCGCGCCCGACGCGCCCAGCAGCACCTGCCCGCCAACCTGATTATTGAAATACGGCACCAGGTTATAGGCTACGAAATAGCAGAGCCCGCCGCCCAACGCACCCATGATATACAACCCAACCAGCCGACGGCTGCCGAGGTATTCTTCGATGAGGCGGCCAAACCAATACAGGAAGACCATGTTCCACAGAATATGGAACGGATCGTAATGCGTGAAGGAATAGGTCAGCACGGTCCACGGTTTGCGCAGTAGCGCACCCGGTTGCCAGGGCATCATGAGCTGGTCAAGCGTCCACTGGTAGTATTCGGTGTGGTTGGTGAGTTTCGAGACGACCAGCACCAGAATCACAGCCAGGAAAATGACCGTGTTAATCAAAATCAACTGCACCAACGTGTTGTTGGGCTTGTTGAATTCGGACTTGAAATCATCTAGTAGTCCGCTCATTGTTAGTAAAATGTTTTTCGTTGAGATTCCCAGACCTTAATGATGATATAAGCGAAAAGCATACCACCAATGTGCGCAAAATGGGCCACCCCGTCGGCCTGCGCCCGATACACGCCCGTGTAAATCTCCCAGAGGGCATAGGCCCCTACGAGGTACTTGGCTTTGATCGGGATAGGGGGAAACAGCAGGAACAATTGCGTGTTCGGGAACAATAGGCCAAACGCCATTAACACCCCGAAAATTGCCCCCGAAGCCCCCACCATCGGCGTGTTGACCTGCGTGGCTACATAAGCGGTTAAAATCTTGCGCCCTCCCTCAATATACGCCGGATTTTCCGGGTCAGCATCGAATTTCTGAATAAACGGCTCGATGTTATCGTAGATCGAAGAAGCGTACCCATTGATAAACCCAATAAACTCACCGTTGGTTGGGTTGGCCCGGTAAGTTTCGAACGCCTGCACCAGCCCGGCGGTCTCGTAATAGTTCACAGCGAGGTATAACGCCGCTGCGCCCAGGCCCGTGAGCAGGTAAAAAGTTAGGAAACGGCTCGCGCCCCACGTCTTTTCGAGCAGCGGCCCGAAGACCAGCAACCCCAGCATGTTACTGAACAAATGGCTAAAGTTGCCATGCATGAACATGTGGGTGATGAGTTGAATAATGTTGAACTGTTGCGACAGCAGGGAGTGCAGCGCAAACTGATCGATCACCTCTTCGCGCACCGACGAGGTTAAAAAATAGACCAGTACGTTAACCAGCAACAGCGTGCGAACGGCAGGAGTAAACGAAAACATAAGTTGTAGACCGAAGCTGACACCCCGGCGGGTCACTCGTAGTGGGGCAATACGTATCGAAGCGGGTGCCTCAACATACCTAACTCATTACGGTTTAAATAATTCAGCTAATTTATCCAATGTCAATACCGTGGTGATCGCCTCACCACCCGGCGTGTAACTAGGGCTGGCCGATCCAAACAGTTGATCGACGAGCGCCCGCCGTTCGGCCTGCGTCATCGGTTTCAGATGGCGACTTGCCGACCGACGCGCCAGCGAACGAGCCAGCGCTTCGAGCCGGTCCAGTTTAAGCCGACCCGTATCTTCCCGCAGTTGCGCCAATAAATTGGCAAATAATTCTTCCTCGCGTTCCTCGCCGATCTGCACCGGCACGCCCCGGATCAGGAACGTGTTGGGGCCCGCCTCGTCGAACTGAAAGCCGACGCTCTCCAACTCCTCGCGTACGTCGAGCGCCAACTGAAAATCAACGGCCGACACAGTGACGGTTTTGGGGAACAACAGTTGCTGCGACGACCCACTCCGCTTGGTCAGCGCTGAATGAAACTGATCGTACAGGATGCGTTCGTAGGCGCCGCGTTGATCGATGAGCAGCACCCCCGATTTGACGGTCGTCAGCAGGTAGCGGTTCTTCACCTGAATCACGGCCGTTTCTACGTCGTCGGGAATGGCCTGTCCAGGTACGTCGCCACTCAGCTGGTTGGCCCGGCTGCCCATCTTCGTCACCATATCCGTAACTACGTCGGCAACGGGCGGTTGGCTTTCCGTAGCGCCAGCAACCGGGTTTGACACGACCGGCTGGGGCGTAGGCGCTACGCTGGGCTCGATCCAGCTGACATCGTGCGTCAGCGGTTTGTCGGGCTTTGGTTTGGCTTTGGCTGGTGCACCGGCGCCTTCAAAAAGCGCCTGCCAGTTTTGGGGTGTTGGCTTCCGGTACGCCTCAGCGGGTGGCGGCGTTGGGTTGCTACGTGGCGTGTCGGCCGCTGGGGTCGCCGGTTTGGCCCAGGAAGGCGTAACCGGTTTAGGGGCACTAGCCGCCTGAGCGGCCGCAATCGACAGGGCATCGCGCCCACCCCGATTCAGGAAATTAACGTCTGACTCAAAGTTGAGCGACGGCGACAAGTTATACACCCCCATCGCCTTCCTGACGGCGGCCATTACAATGGCGTACACCGACCGTTCGTCGTCGAACTTGATCTCGGTTTTGGTGGGGTGAATATTGATGTCGATATGCGACGGGTCGATTTCGATGAACAGCACGTAAAATGGGTGGTGTCCTTCAGGAATCATGCCCTCGTAGGCCCCCACCACGGCATGGTGGAGGTAGTTGTGCTTAATGTAGCGATTGTTGACAAAGAAATACTGCTCGTTGCGCGTCTTGCGGGCCGATTCGGGCTTGCCGATATAGCCGTGCACCGACACGTAGGGCGTTTCTTCGTCGCACGACGCCAGTTGCTCGCGGTAGGCCTTGCCAAACATGTCTACGATGCGGCGGCTCAGCTTGCCCGCGGGCAGGTTGAACACCTCCTGATCGTTGTGAAAGAGCGAAAAGGCCACTTCAGGGTTGGCCAGCGCAATGCGCTGAAACTCGTCGATGATGTGGCGCATCTCGACGGAGTTGGATTTGAGGAAGTTACGTCGAGCCGGTACGTTAAAAAACAGGTTCTTGACGAGCAGATTCGTCCCCGGCAGGCACGAGACCGCCTCCTGCGCCTTTATTTCCGAGCCTTCAATGCGCACCAACGTACCCAGCTCGTCGTCGGCGCGGCGGGTACGCATTTCCACTTGCGCCACGGCGGCAATCGACGCCAGCGCCTCGCCCCGGAAGCCCATCGTCCGGATCTTGAACAGATCGTCGGAGGTGCGGATCTTGGACGTGGCGTGCCGTTCAAAACTCATCCGGGCATCGGTCTCGGTCATGCCCTTTCCGTCGTCGATCACCTGTACCAACGTCCGGCCGGCATCCCGCACCACCAGTTGCACCGATTTGGCACCCGCATCGACGGCGTTTTCCAGCAACTCCTTCACCACCGACGCCGGGCGTTGCACTACCTCACCAGCGGCAATCTGGTTGGCAATCGAATCGGGTAGGAGTTGAATGATATTCTGCATACTAAAAGGGCGTTCGTCAGTAGCCATCTAGCAATAGTGGCGTCAGCCGAAAGAGCCGGATGGCGTATCCGGTGCGGTTGAGGCAAGGCAAATGACTACTGACCTAACAGCAAAAAGCCCAAAATAGTGGCCTGCAACCCTACTGATTTCGCCAGTTTGGCGCGCGTTTTTCCAGAAAAGCAGCCATGCCTTCGCGGGCGTCGTCGGTTTGTTGGATCTGCCCAAACTGATCGTGCAAAAAAGCCTGCTGCTGGCTCTGAGGCAGGTTTTTGAGTTGCTCGTAGGCCTTCAGCCCAAACCGCAAAGCCGTGGGTGAAACGGCCGTCAGGTCGGCCACGAGGGTCGCTACCGTCTGGTCAATTTCTGCCGCAGGCACGGCATGTGTAACCAGCCCGTTGGCCAGCGCCTCGGCCGCGCTCAGCGACTGCCCGCGCAGGCACAGATCGAGTGCCTTGCGGGCGGGCATGAGGTCGAGCAGAATCGCCAGCACCTGAAACGGAAACAGGCCTCGCTTCACTTCGGGCAACGCAAACACCGCCGACTCGGCCGCGACGGCATAAGTAGCGCCCCCCACCAGCAGAAAGCCACCGGCGTAGACACTCCCCTGCACCCGCACGATACTTGGTTTGTGCAAACCCACCATCAGCTCCCCCAGCCGAACCGGCCCGGCGGGCAGCGGCACTGTATCGCCCCTGGTCTCGCCCGCCTGCAACGCTTTCAGGTCCATCCCCGCGCAGAACGTGTCGCCCGCCGCGGCCAGTACCACCACCCAAACGGCGGGCGTATGGTGCGCGTAGGCGAGCGCGTAGGCCAGTTCGTTGAGCAGCGTGGGATTGAGGGCGTTCTTTTTCTCAGGCCGGTTGAGGGTCAGCGTGAGCACGTGGTCGCGCTCGTCGACCAGCAAATGCCGCAGCGGGCGCGTGCGCAAATTAGCAACCTGATCGGGTGTGTAGAGCATAGGAGCTTGGTAATGAATAATGGACGATGTACAATGAATGATGTATAGTGCGGTCCGCCGCTGCGGTATAATGAGCCGAGTTACGGGCCCGCATCATTTATTGTACATTGTACATCATTCATTATACATTCATAAACTTTTCCGAAAGCAGATACTATCGGGCATACCGACGTACTGGCCGTAATTAGGTGTGCGTTCGTAGCCCCACTTTGTGTAGAGTTGAACGGCGCCGGGCAGTTTCACGCTCGTTTCGAGCACACAGGCCGTGTATCCTTCTTCGTGGCTCCACCCTTCCAGTTCAGCCAGGATGGCTTGGGCGATACCCTGCCCGCGGTGGGCGGGATCAACGAACATTCGTTTGATTTCGGTTGCCTGTTGGTCAAACGGTTTAAAAGCCCCGCACCCCACAGGTACGTCGTTTACGTAGGCCACGACCACGTACCTGAGCGCATCGATGGTGTTGAACTGCCGGTAATACGCGTCGTCGCTCCCGTTCACGCCCGTCAGGTACGTGTCGAGCGCCAGCACGAGCCTCTGAAAATCAGTATGATCCGACGTGGTTCGTAGCAACGTCATGGCGAAGGGGGCAGTCGTTATTTGGTTGAAATGCCGTGGTACCGGTCGGGTTCTTGGTAGTCGGTGCGGAGCGGGTGGCCCTCCCAGTCGGTGGGGAGCAGGATGCGGCGCAGGTCGGGGTGGCCGGTGAAGTGAATACCGACCAGGTCGAAGGCTTCGCGCTCGTGCCAGTCGGCGGTGCGCCAGACGCCCGACAGGCTGGGTACGTTCGGCAGGGCTTGGGCATCCGCCGGATTCTGACGCGGGATGGTCAGCTTCAGCATCAGATCGTGCCCGTAGGGAATCGACGTCAGGTTGTAGATGACCTCCATTGTGTTCTTTTCCAAGCCGTTATCGATGGCGGTTACGCAGGCGAGCAAGTCGAAGAACAGGCGTTCATCATTCCGCAGAAACTGGCCGAGCGCCACCAGTTCCTCGGCCTGCACGGTCAGGTAAGGCAGGAAGTTGGCCGTGACGGCCTCCACCGTGAAGCGTTCGGCCAGGTACGTATGGAGTTCGGAAAACGTCATAGGGCGTAATCGATTGGCACGCAGATGAAACGAATTTAGGGGATGATCGCGGCTTACAGAACGTTAATCGACGTGCTATGGGCGTCAGTGCTTTGAATCCGTTTCATCCGCGTTCCTACCTTCTTTACACGTCCATTCGCACGAGCGCGCTACCGCGCAGGACGGGCACAACATCGTACAGATCGTGCTGGAGACAGTAAGCAATGTCTTTCTGGATACCCAGCCGCTGCAACCGCCGGATGTGCGACGCATTGGCCAAGTAGTTGATCAGGTTGTCTTTACCATCGACATACAGGCGGTGGGCCATCAGGGCACCGTCTTCGTTCAGTGCGTATTCATCGCGGAGCCGGTCGGCGAGAGCACCGGCGAAGAGCGTATCCTCGAGGTTCACGCGCCCTTTCCAGCCTGCACACAGCACGAGCACGTCGTAGGGCTGGGTACGTAGGTACCGGGCCACCGCTTCCAGGTTCAGAAATGACCCAACAAGCACCTTCACCGCCGCCCGCGACTTGGTGATGGCGAGTGTACCGTTGGTGGTGGTCATGGCAATATCGGCTCCCTGCAACCGCTCGTCCATGTAGCTGAAGGGCGAGTTGTCGAGGTCGAAGCCTTCGACCGTGCGGGCGTTGCGCTCGGCGGCAGCCAGGTAGCCTCGCTGTTGCAGGTCGCGACACTCGTCGACGGTGGCGACGGGGATGATGCTGCCTACACCATAGGCAAAGGCCGTCACCATGCAGCTCGTCGCCCGGAATACGTCGGCCACCACGACAATGGTGTTATCAACGGTATGGAGATGCAGTAAATCAGGCGTTAAGCAAACGTCAAGGTTATTCATACAAAAAGTCTGGAAAGTCGTTCAGGAGCAGTCCAGAGTCTGGAAAGTCGTTAGTTAATAAGCTTTGTTAAGTTTATTGATCAACCCGGAAAGTATCCGCTTGATCTCTGTGCATAAAAGCAGTGCTTCGTTGAGGCTTTGATCATCCATAAAATTCAGACGATACGCTAAGTAGAGCATTGATTTTACCTCTGCGTTCGAGCCTTTGGCAATGTAAAGAAACCGGCAAAAATCGGCGTCTGAGCCTCGCTCAAATCCCTCAGCTATGTTATTCGATACCGAAACAGCCGCCCGGCAGATTTGATCCTTGAAGCTATAATCCTTCAACAGGTGAAACTTATCGTAGACCAAAACGGCTAACCCCTGCGCTTTCTGCCAGGCAATAATATCCTCAAACTGGTTGATAGTCAAATGTGTAGGTGGATACCCGAACCAACGAACATACGACTTTCCAGACTTCGACTATCACCTAAACCGACTTTCCAGACTTTAGGAATGGCATTTTAACAACCTCGGCTTTGAGGAGCTTGTCGCGGACTTTCACGAAGATTTCGGTGCCAGGCTTGCTCAGGTCGGTGGGTACGTAGCCCATGCCGATGCCCTTGCCCAGCGTCGGCGATTGGGTGCCCGAGGTTACCTCGCCCACCACGGTACCGTCGGCGGTGCAGAGCTCGTAGTGGCTGCGCGGAATGCCCCGGTCGATCATCGAAAAACCAACCAGCTTGCGCGTCAGGCCGGCCTCTTTCTGCGCTTTCAGGGCGGGGGCGTTCACAAAATCATGCGAGCCCGAACCGGTGGTAAATTTAGTAACCCAACCCAGCCCGGCTTCGAGCGGCGAGATGTCGTCGGTGATGTCGTTGCCGTAGAGACAGAAACCCGCTTCGAGGCGGAGGGTGTCGCGGGCACCGAGGCCAATGGGCTTGATGCCATAGGGCTTACCAGCCTCCAGAATGGCGTTCCAGACGGCTTCAGCCTGATGGTTGGACACGTAGATTTCAAAGCCCCCCGCGCCGGTGTAGCCCGTTGCCGACACGATCACGTTGGCCATCCCGGCAAAATCGGTTTTCTCGAAGGTGTAGTAGCTCATCGAGTCGAGCAGGACGTTGGTCAGCGGCTGTAACGCCTTGGCGGCCAACGGCCCCTGCACGGCAAAGAGGCACATGTCGTCGGAGACGTTGACCATCTCCAGCGGGGCGCCGGGCCGGTCATACTCGGCGGCGTACTGGCTGATCCAGTTCCAGTCTTTTTCGATGTTCGAGGCGTTGACCACGAGCATGTATTCAGTGGCTGAAATCCGGTACACGAGTAGGTCATCGACGGCACCGCCACGGTCGTTGGGCAGGTACGAATACTGCACCTTCCCATCATAGAGCGCGCTGGCGTCGTTGGCCGACACGCGCTGAATGAGGTCGAGCGCGCCTTCACCTTTCAGGATGAACTCACCCATGTGCGAGACGTCGAAAATACCGACGGCGTTGCGGACGGTGTTGTGCTCGTCGAGATCAGAGCTATAACGAACGGGCATTTCATAGCCCGCAAAGGGAACGATCTTGGCTCCCAACGCCCGATGAACGGCGTCGAGCGGTACGGTTTTCAGCGACATGTTGACGGTTTTGATGCCGCAAAAGTACGGGAAAGCGGGTGAGGATGGATGCTGAGTTTACGTAAACAAAAACAAAGCAAATGGTCGCTTTATAAAAATACAGACACATCAAGTGCCGTTATTTCGAGTAAAGCTTACTTATTCAGCTTATCATCTCCGCTTACCAAACGTCTCTCAGTCGTGCTCAACGGTCCTTCATACAAAACAGCGCTTATGCTGCTGATACTATTTCTGGCATCATCTCAGGCCAAAAGCGCTGCTCCATGGGCTGTTAAACAGAACCGTTCTGACCACGGGCGGGCTTTATCCGCCCACTCTACCGACACGCTTAGCCGTCATGGCATGCGGGAAGAATCAAGCAGACGACAGTTAGCCATCATGAGATTAGATATCCCTTTTGCCGTAAATGGCCAACTTATGACCTTATGCGGCCAGATCGTGTGCAATGTTACTTCGCAGACGATCGTCTCATCGGAGTTGTTCCTGTATGGCCCGGGCGCTCCCGACAAACAGACAAACTATGTACCTCCCGTCGCGGCTTACAATCCCGACGGTTCTATCGAGTTTATCGGGAACCTGGGTTTTCAGTACAAGGCAACGCTTGAGCGAAAACTGGTCGACCATGCCGGTGCAGCGATCACCCTCGGTACAGGGTCTCCAGCTCAGTTAGTCAGTGAGCATAGTCGGGAACAAGCCTATACGCTTTATCCGGCCGACATTCTCTACATCCGCTTTACGATCGATGACAAGGCTGGGCGTGGTCAGGGTGAAGTCCAACTGGGTGGAACGAAGGGGGCCGTTTACCGGTATCGGATCATCCCCCGCAAATAAGGGGGCGGCGGCTATCCAGTTAACTCTACGTCATCCGCGTTCCCAGATGGTTCCCAACTAGCCCAGCTGAAACGCAATGGGCAGGCTGTATTTTACCCGAATGGGTTTGCCACGCTGACTGCCGGGCTTCCACAGCTTATTCATGCGCTTCACCACCCGCAATGCCTCCCGGTCGAGCGACTTGTGTACGCCACGCAACAGCTTGAAATCGCACAGCGACCCGTCGGTACAAACGGTGAAGCTGACAAACACTTTACCCATAATACCTGCCCGTTGCGCATCGACTGGGTACGTTATGTTCTGCGCCAGAAAGGCATACATCTCTTTCTGTCCCCCCTCGAATTCGGGGCTTTTCAGTGCTTCGCTATACGTCGTTGTTTGTCCGTTGATCGTGGTTTTACCGCCCAAACACTGGCCCTGCTCATAACGCTCTTCGTACTGGTAGGAACCGTCGGCGGTCTGCCCTTTCCATACGCCGTGCTGAAAGCCGTTCAGGTAATCCCCTTCTTCGGTCAGCAGGGTTTGTTTAGCCTTATCCTGCGAAGAGGCGACCCACTGATGATTGATCGAATGGCCGTTTCCGTTGGTTACCAGTTGCCGGCCGGTGCTGTCCCACTCCATATCAACCCGGTACGAGCCAACCATCTTATCGTTCGGGTCATCGATGACCCACTGCTGCGTTCGTTTCAGTAAACCACTTGAGAAGTAGGCCACGCGGCGCTTCGTCATATTATCTTCCTGCAAAGCCACTTGCCCGTTCCGGTGGTAGTAGGTAGTCGGGCTTTCATTCCGGTCGGCCGATTCGGTTTTCAAGAGGCTACCGTCCAGCCGTAGTGTGTAGATCATGCCGATCCAATCGCCGTCGGGCTGTTTGTGGCCGATCATAACCGTCGAGTCCATGTCTTCCGATTCGGAATGAACGCGCGTGAACGGAAAACGAGCTACTTCTTTGCCAGGCACCCCTTTGCTGGCCTTGCAGATGCGCAGATCGCCAGTTGGGAGGCCGGTGGTTGTATCAACGGGCAGAATAATCACTTTATCAGCCGTGGCGGGGTCGGCCGAAAGAACATCATCTTTATAATACATCATCGAATTGCCCTGCGCGTAATAGACGGGGGCATTCGCCTGAAACGTGACCGGGTACGTCACCGCCTGCCGAACTGGTTTGCCGCCTTTCAGGGCAGGGCGCCAGAAATTGGCGTGGCGCATTACCCGAAGAGCTTCCTGATCGCAATCGGGCCGCAGGCCACGCAGAATTTGTACGTCGGAAAGCCGACCGTCTGTCTCAACGATCCCTTTGACCGTCACCCGCCCCGTTGCATTGGCAACGCGGGCCATAAATGGCTTGTCGAGATGCGTTTTCAGGAATGAATTGAGCATCGGCAGCCCACCGCGGGGCGCGGCTACGGAGTCTACCTCAAACGGTTGATATACAGGTTCCTGCGCCCAGGCACTGAAAAAACATGAGCTAGTAAGGAATAAGGTTAGGCAGCTTGATACGATAGAACGCAACCACATAGCGAATCAGGACTCGTTTTTTGTAGCCCAATATAGCCAATAAGACGACAGTAGCTAACAATTTTCAGTTACATCAAGTTGAGCACAGTTGTTATCTTTGATGTGGTTCATCCCATTCACTTCCCCAAAAACACTATGAAATTGTCGGCTGGCTGCGATTTACAGTTCGATGTAGAGGCTGAAACGCCTATGGTCCTGATGCTACGCCCCCGGTCGGGTGCCGGGCAATGGGTGATCAGCGAAGAATACACCATCGTGCCACCCGTACCTGTTACTGAGTTTACCGATTTGTATGGTAATCTGTGCCAGCGCCTGATGGCCCCCGCCGGTCCGCTTCAGGTACGTACCCAGATGGTCGTTCAAACCGACGACGGCATTGATGTGCAGCCCGGCGCGCCACTGACACTGGTGCAGGATCTGCCCGATGATGTACTGCATTTTCTGCTGCCCAGCCGCTATTGCCCCGCCGATCAGCCCGAGATTAGCCAACAGGCCAGCTCGATTATCGAGGGCGTGGAGCCCGGCTACGATCAGGCCGAAGCCATCCGCCACTGGATCAACACCAACCTGACGTATCAGTATGGCACCAGCGATGCTACCACGTCGGCACTGGAAACCCTGCAAAAACGCATTGGTGTTTGCCGCGATTTCACCCACCTGGGCATTTCGCTGTGCCGCAGCCTGAATATCCCGGCCCGGATGGTGGTGGGGTATCTGCACGAACTGAAGCCCATGGACCTGCACGCCTGGTTTGAGGCCTATGTGGACGGCCGCTGGTTTACGTTCGACGCTACCCAAACAACGCCAAAAGGCAACCGGATTACGGTTGCCTATGGTCGTGATGCGGCCGATGTGGCCTTTGTGACTCAGTTTGGCCCGGCTACGCTCCAGAATATGAGTGTCTGGGTCGATACCGCGTCCTAGCGGCTAGGCGCTTACCACGATGGTGTGAGTCAGCGTATACCCCGCCGACACACTGCCCGACAGCGTAGCGAGTTCGTTCGTGTAGCCATCGCTGAAGACATTGTCGCGCTCGTTGAGCGTATCCTGCGCCCCTTTGGTATAGCCCTGCGCGGTGGCTGTGGTGTAGACCGTATTCGTCACGTCGTAGGGGAAAGCAATCTGGGTCACCAGCAGCGATTTACCCGCCGAGTTGTAGATGTGCACGTGAATGTGGGGGGCCCGACCCGAATACCAGCCGGGGAAGATGGAGGTGAAACTCACCAGCCCGTTGGTGTCGGTGGTCTGACGACCGCGCAGGAAATCCACGCTCTGAAAGTTGACGCTCTGCATGCCGGTGCCGCCATATTCTGAATAGTAGCCGTCTTTATCGCAATGCCAGATATCGACCAGCGCGCCCGACAGCGCCGCACAACTGGCATTGCCATTCTTGATCGTGATATTTATGGCCAAGGCCACGCCGGTACGGTCATCGCGAATATCTTTCCGCAAGAAGTTGGCCGGTACTTTGGTTGGGAAAGGCCCTTCCGTTTCGGAAGGCGTTACTGAGCAGTTGGTCGATGAGCTGCCGTTGGTGGAGCCACCCGACGTGGTGCTCCCTCCCGTTGTGGTAGTCGGATCGACCGAGGTGGTATTTTTGCAGGCGACTACAGCGGCAAGGCCAATCAGGCTACCAAAACCGCGCTTCAGAAATTCGTTACGTTCCATATAGAGTTAAGTTGACAATTGAGGTGAGGCTGCGTTTACCGGGTGGATGCGTCTTCGATCGTTGACTGGATAGCCTGGGTGGCGTCTTTAAACTCGCGAATGCCTTTACCCAGTCCACGAGCCAGATCGGGTAGCTTTTTTGCACCGAAGAGCAGCAGAACAACTGCCAGAATCAGGACGATTTCAGCTGTACCTAGACCAACCATAGGGGCGTGCTTCAACCTCTTTTCTGTGTATATGTACTTATAACGCAGCCTTAGCCACCCACCGTTGCAGCCCCTATACACTTTGCGGTAAAGGCCCTGATTGTGTCGGTAAACGACTAGCTAGGGCCGGAAGCGGCTCATCAGCGCGGCCTCGTAGCTGGCTCCAACTGGAATGTCGCGCCCGGCGAGCCGGATGGTTTTGTTCCGAATGCCTTCAATTCGGCTGAACGGCACGATGAAGGAGCGGTGCACCCGAATAAACTGACTGTCGGGCAGCTTATCCAACAGGGCTTTCATGGTCATTCGGGCCACGATCGGGCGGGGCTCCGAGGCGAGGTGTATTTTGAGGTAATCGTCCAGCCCTTCAATCAGCACAATGTCGGCCAGGGCTACCTTATAGACGGTATAATCGGCCCGAACAAACAAGTACTCATCGGCGGGTTGGCTGGGTACGTTGGGCTGGGTACGTTGCTGCCAGATAGCGTATTCATTGGCCTTGGTTACGGCCTGCGTAAATCGTTCGAACGTAAATGGTTTGAGCAGGTAATCGACGGCATTGAGCGTAAATCCCTCGACGGCATACTCGGCATAAGCGGTGGTGAAAATGACCATCGGTGCCGTGCCCGTTTCGGCCTGGATCGTCCGGTAAAAATCCGTGCCGATCATAAAGGGCATGTTGATATCCAGAAAGAGCAGATCGGCCCCCTCCTTGATCAGAAAGTGGTGCGCTTCGTCGGTACGCGTGAAGGTTTGCCGCAGATCGACGAATGGCGTTTGCTGGCAGAAATGCGTCAGCACACGCAGCGCAAGCGGTTCATCGTCCAGGGCAATGGCGCGGATCATAACAGGTTCATCTCGAGTTCGACGGCAAACGTATCGGGTTCATCGCGAATCACCAATTCATGCCGACCGGGGTAGAGCAGTTGCAGACGAGCCTGCGTGTTGCTCAGCCCGATGCCGCTCCCCACGGCTGTCGGGTCGGCTACGCGTACTTTCTGATTGGCTACGTGCAGGTGCAACCGCCCGCCCGTCGCCAGTTCGATGCGGACGTCGATCCGCGACGGCTCCTGCGGGCTGACGCCGTATTTGAAGGCATTTTCGATGAATGATATCAGCAACAGCGGCGCAATCTGATACCCGTTTACGGCCGTGGGTGCCTGGTAGGAAACCTGCACCGTATCGACCATCCGGAGTCGTTGCAGTGCGATGTAATGGCCAATATAGGCCAGTTCGTGGCTCAGTGCCACGCGATCCTGCCGCCCTTCGGTAATGACATAGCGCAGAAACGACGAGAGCTGCACTACGGCGTCGGCTGTGGATGGCGACTGTTCAATGGCCAGCGAGTAAATGCTGTTGAGCGTATTGAACAGAAAGTGCGGGTTGATCTGGGCCTTCAGGTAGCGTAGCTCAGTCTGGATGCGTTCGCGCTCAGTTTCACGCCAGCGATTGTTGATCCGGATAGCCAGTGACAGCAGCAGGCCCGCCAGAAAAAGGAAAAACGTATGATTGATTTCAGACGGCAGGCCCGGTGGCTGCGCCCTCGCCTTGGGCCACGGGGCGGCAGTACCGGGCGGCGGTGCGGCCCCGTCGGCGGAGACAGGGGGCGGGCCACCCCGATGCCCATCGGGTGGAGGCATTGGCCTCACTGCGCCATCGAACCGCGGGGGCGATCCTGCCTGCTGATTGACAATTGATAAGGTGGTTTGAACGAGCAGAAACGACCCCACCACGCTTACCGCGTACAACCCATAATGGCGCCCGAAAAAAAGCCGAGGAATCAGGTAATAATAGTTGACGTAGAAAAAGGTAATCGTCAGCCCATACGACAGCAGGTTGCGTCGCTCGTGAGGGTTGGTGGGCAGTTCGGCCAGCTTGGCAAACCCATTCTCGGCAAATAGATAGGGCAGCGACAGAAAGAGCAAGCAACCCAGCAGGTGAATCAGAATCAGGGCAATACGGCGGCTCATACAAGGCAGTAAAGGCGAAAAGTTACGCTACAGAGCAGCGCCGAGACACACAATCGAGGCAAAGCAGCCGAAATTGCCGGTAAATGGGGATTGGGACTTAAAGGAGGCCGGTTTTCGTAGTGTAGTTCCTTATTTCATCCGATTTTTGCCACTGATTCATGATGAACACGTCAAAACGTACCTGCAGCCTTATTGGACTTGGCTGGTTGGGGCTGCCCCTCGCCGAACGGTTGCTGACGCTCGGCTACCGGGTTTCAGGCAGTACGACTACGCCCGACAAAGTGGCCACGCTACGCCATAAAGGCATCCATGCGATTGAGTTGCGGCTCTCGCCCGCTCCCGAGGGCGACCTGCCGACGCTGCTCGATACCGACGTGCTGGTCGTCAACGTGCCACCCCGCGCCGGGCAGTTTGGTGATCAGTACCACCCTGAGCAGATGCGCTTACTGGCCGAGGCCGTTCGTGGGTCACGCATTCAGCATATCATCTATGTCAGTTCGACCTCTGTTTATCCAGAGCTTAGCCGCGATGTTTACGAGGAGGATGTACAGTCGCCGGCTCAATCAGCAGCACCAGCGCTGGCGACTGCCGAGCAATACTGGCTGGCGCTGGCTCCTGAACGCGCCGTTACGGTGGTTCGTTGTGCCGGGCTGATGGGCGGCAGCCGCATTCCGGGCAAATACGTGGCGGGGCGCACGGTTGAATCAGGTACGTTGCCGGTCAACTACCTGCATCAGGTCGACGCCGTTGGGCTGCTATCGGCCGTAATTGAACAAGGCCTGGCCGGTACCTTTAACGCTGTGGCGCCGCAACACCCCACCCGCGAGGCCGTTTATCGCCAGAGTTGCGCGGCCTTTGGCTACGCCGAACCCACGTTTGTCACCCCCGATAAGCCATTGCCGTTTAAGCGCATCAATGGCGATAGACTGACGCAGGCTACTGCCTACCGGTTTGTTTATCCAGACCCGTTGTCGTTCCCCTATCAGCCATAAGGCAGGTGGGTGTTCTTACAAGGTTGTTGACGATGCCCAACCAGTAACGGCGACCCTGTTTATTCCAGTGGCCGTCGCCAAGGTGGTACCAGTCGGGGTGCTGCCGGATGGTGTTGATCGTGCTGATCACGGTCGGTTGCAGATCGGGGTGGCGCTCGATCCGTTCGATCTGATGGTTGTACACGCCCAGCGTAGGTGCCAGTACGGTCGACTTGTTCGGAATCAGGGTAAGGTAAATTTCCTGGAAACCCAGTTTCCGATAATAGTCCGTCACATAATTCAGGTGTTTGACCACCGCGTCGATATCCTGTTCCCGGATGTGACGAAACGAACTCAACTGCTGCGTCGTATCGGTTTCGGCATCGTAAAAAGCATGTTGCTTGTTGGCCGATAAGCGGGCGCCGGCCGTCCGGTCAAACCAGTCGAGCATAAAACCAGCCTTCAATTCCTTGGCCTTCAACGCGATGTTGTTGTTGAACAGCATAAACTCCAGGCGGCTGTTGAGATCGGAGCCAAAGCGGGTGTTCAGTAGGTTACCGACCCAGGTTGTCGGTTTGGGCGCGGGCGGTTTGATGCGGCTCGAATCGACCAGCGCGTTGGTGGCGTACAGCTGCCAGGAATGATCGCGGAACCGTTCCTGCAACACCCGTTCGATGATCTGAATAACCAGCACGTTGCGCTTGGTTGAGTCGAGTTTGATCGCCTGTCGCCCGTTGCCAATCCAGACGTGCACGTTTTTCTCCGCCGGATAAAAGGCCGTGTCGATGTCGGTGAAGCTATCGCCAATGGTATACAGGTGTACACCCGCCTCTTTGACGGCGGGCAGGTCGGTCGAATCCAACTGGTCGGTTTCTTTGAATGTATGCTCCTTAAACCGCGCAATGTTGGTCATGTTGTACAGGTCACCAAACCGGTATTGATCGGCAATCCAGCCGCGCCGGGCCAACGCCCGCTCCCACGACGGGATGAAACCCACCAGCACAATGAGTGAGACGATTCCGATACCAATCCAACGCAAGGCAAACGAACGCATAGAAACAAGAGGATGGTTACTGACTGATTTGCCGAAACCAACGACAAATCAGAATTGAAAATAAATGAACTGATTGCTAGTAAAGACGCCGAAGAAGTAACAAACTACGGCCAACAACGGAAAGGCAACCCAGAACACCCGCGCACTCACTCTGTCTACAAGTTCAATCCAATAAGGCTCAAAGCGTAGCAGCAACACCAGCCCACCGGCAAACAGCAGTTCGGTCTGGCTCAGCGCCATTCGGATAGGCTCCTGATGGTCGGTTGCTATTTTCTTGATGATCAAACCCGCATCGGCAAAGGAATTAGCCCGGAAGAAAATCCAGGCCAGCGTAACGAAGGCAAACGTCAGAATAGGTGCGATAAGCGACGTTGAGGCCCCCTGTAGCGCATACTCAGCCTGCTCGACCTTGGTAAGGTGCGCTTGTTTGTCGCGCCGATACCGCCGCCATCGCTGCTCGATAATGAGCATAAATCCGTGCAACAGGCCCCAGAAGACAAACTTCCAGCTTGCTCCGTGCCAGAGGCCACTCAGCCCAAAAATAGTCAGCGTGTTCAGGTACGTTCGGGCGGGCGATTTCCGGTTACCACCCAGCGGAATGTAGACGTAATCCCGAAACCAGGTCGACAGCGAGATGTGCCAGCGCCGCCAGAAGTCGGTAACCGACGTGGCCAGGTAGGGCGTTCGGAAATTCTCCATCATGCGCACGCCCATCACGCGCCCCGCCCCAATGGCAATGTCGGAGTAGCCCGAAAAGTCGCAGTAGATTTGAATGGAATAGGCTACGGCCGCGATCAACAGCGAGGTGCCGTTGGTGTTGTTTACGTGCCCGAAAGCCGGGTCAACAAGCAGGGCAAGCCGGTCAGCAATGACCACTTTCTTGAACATACCCCCGGCCATCATCAACAACCCCGACCGGACCCGCGCCCAGTTGAAGCCGGGCAAGTCGTGCAGTTGCGGCAACACGTTCTGCGGCCGTTCGATCGGCCCGGCAACTAATTGCGGATAGAACAACACATACAGCGCGTAGTGCGCCAGACTCCGTTCGGCTTTCTGGTTCCCCCGGTACACCTCAATGGTGTAGCTCATCGACTGAAACGTGTGGAATGATAAGCCAATGGGCAGCACAATTCCCGGCGCCAGCAAGGACAGCGACGGCAATGGATTCACGTACCCGATCCGTTCGAGCAGGTACGTTATGTTATCGTTGGCAAAATCGTAGTATTTGAAAAAGGCCAACAGCGCCACGTTGGCCACCAAACTGGCAATTAACCAATTTCGTCGTTTCTTCCCCTCGGATGCCTCAATCCAGAGGCCTGCCTGATAGTCAATGGCTATGACCAGAAACAGAATCAGCAGGTAAGCCGGAATGTAGGCGGCGTAGAAATAGCAGCTCGCCAGCAACAATAGCCCCACGCGCTTTCGCCCCGACAAGCTGAAAAACAGCAGGGTCACGAGCGTGAAAAAAAGCAAAAAATGAAGCGAATTAAACAGCATGCAATAACGGCTAGTTGGTCTCTGCCACTTTTTTATCTGCCCTCGTCGCCTTGTCGATCAGGCTCAGGAAGGCGGGTATAGCGTTGAGTGGCTCTGACACGCGTAACGAACTGTGCTGTTCTAAAAAGCGCAACAAAGCAAGCCTTTCAGAGCGGATTTGGCTAGCTACGGTACAGAATCACCGACAAATATAGCCGATCGAGGATACGTTCGCTAGATCGAATTATGTTAACGGACGCCGAAACGCCCAAAAAACTACCATACCGGGCTGTAAGGAGGCTTTTTTAGCGATAAATTCTATCGTGAATATAGATTACTCACTACGCAGAGAGGCCTATTCTAAACGGTGATTCAGGCCTAAAAAGGGGATACTGGTGGGTACGTCTGTCAGCGCAGCATGCCAAGGACAATCAGGTACTGGGCCGCTGCATACGCACTCATGATGAGTACTGTCGCGCCGGGAATGGGCATCAGAAATTTGTCGATGGCAATGGCCGAGTCGGACAGGATGAAGAGTAAGGCGCCGATCGTTACCCAGCTGGCACCCGCCTTTGGGCCGCGCTGACTCGCCAGAAAACCCATTGTGCACAGGCAAATGGCATAAACGACCACCGGCCACCAGAGCGGCTTAAGGGCAGGGGTGCCCAAAAAAGCGGGGTAAAGCATCCCCAGAAAAGCGACCAGGTAGCCCGCAAACAGCAGAGCCTGTTGCCAACGGAGGTGGATAAGCCGGGTTGTCTGTCGGCGGATCGATTGCCAGAAGGCCGCGCTATAGCTCAATTGCATCAGCAGAAAGGCCCCTAGCCCAACGGCAAACAAATCCACTTCCCGGATCATGAGCAACACGTCGCCCAGCAGCGCGAAGACCATCCCGACCCCCATCCAGGCCGACGGCCGACGAGACGTACCCAGTTGACTATACACCATCAATGACCCCATAATGAGCGGCTTGAAGCCATAATGCAGCCAGCGGACAGCCAACTCGTCGCCCAGCATCTCGAGTACCGTAATCGATATAAACAGGGCGGTGAAGCGGTAGGTGCGCCTGTCGGTTTGTGAGGGATGGGGTTGGTGCATAACAGGAAAGCTAGGCCGTTGAGGTGCGTCTGAAGCTACGCGTAGATCGCCGGTCATTTCCCAACTGGCTTGTCTGTGATGGGTCAGACCGTTCTTACCCAAATCAGTTGTCGGTCCAAACAGACGGCTAGCGGGTTCTGGCGAAAGGCGGGGGCATAACCAAACTACCGGCAGGCGGGTTATCTCGTTGTATAAGCGACAAACAACCTACGCATTTTGCTTCTTACACTCAACGATTTATGACTTTCCATAACCGATTACCCCTGCTGCTAAGCCTTTGTCTGCTGGCGGCCTGCTCGCAGAAGAAGGAAGACAACAGCGACAAAAGCACCAACACGAGCCCGACCACCGTTGAAACGGCCATCGGTCCACTCGAACTGCCCGCCCCTTACGCCACTAAATCAGCGAAAACTTTCAGTAAGGTGATTGGCTGGCCCGACGGTCAAACCCCTGTGGCCCCGGCTGGTTTTGCGGTGACCGAGTATGCCCGCGATCTCATCAATCCACGCTGGATTTATATTGCTCCCAACGGCGACGTGTTTGTATCGGAAGCCAACACGGAAAAGAAAGGCGTTAAAAAAGCAGCTGCTGAAGTGATTGGCCAAGCCGATTCACAACGGTTCGACGCCAGCGCCAACCGCATCACCCTCCTGCGGGATACCAACGGCGACGGCAAACCCGATCAGCGCTCGGTATTCCTTACGGGCCTGAACCAGCCGTTTGGTATGCTGGTGATGGGCAACCATTTCTACGTGGCCAACACCGACGCCCTGTTGCGCTTCCCGTATACACCCGGTGCCACGAAGCTGGCCGCAACCAGCAAGCCCGACACCATTCTGAAACTACCCGCCGGTGGCTACAACAACCACTGGACCCGCAACCTACTGGCTGGCCCCGACGGCAAGAAGATTTACGTATCGGTAGGGTCGGGTAGTAACGTGGGCGAGCATGGGATCGAACATGAGGTGCGCCGCGCCAACGTGCTGGAAATTAATCCCGATGGGTCAGGCGAGCGTGTCTACGCCAGTGGGCTGCGCAACCCGGTAGGAATCGATTGGCAACCAGGCACCAACAAACTTTACGCGGCGGTTAACGAACGCGATGAACTGGGCGATGGCCTCGTGCCCGACTACCTGACGAGCGTGCAGGAAGGCGGTTTTTACGGTTGGCCGTTCAGCTATTACGGACAAATCGAAGATCCGCGCCGGGCGGGCGAAAGCCCCTCGTCGGTCAAGAAAGCGATTGTACCCGATGTGCCACTGGGAGCGCATACTGCCTCACTTGGCCTTACCTTCTACGATCAGACCAAATTTCCGGCCAAATACCACAATGGTGCCTTTGTGGCTCAGCACGGCTCCTGGAACCGGTCTAGTCTGTCGGGGTACAAAGTAGTCTTTGTCCCGTTTGCGAACGGCAAACCTGGCAAACCCGAAGATTTCCTGACGGGCTTCGTCGCCAAAAATGACGGGCAGGATGTGTATGGCCGACCGGTGGGTGCGTTCACCATGCCCGACGGCTCGCTGCTCGTTACCGACGACTCAGGCAACCGCATCTGGCGCGTAGCGGCGCAGTAAACCCATTCGCTGCTATGTCGCTTCTTGTCATCGTCCGCCACGGTCAATCGCAGTACAACGTAGAGAATCGGTTTACGGGCACCATCGACACCCCATTGACTGATCTGGGCAGGCACGAAGCCCAGCAGGCCGGCGCTCTACTCAGAGCTGATCGCTTTCAGATCGGGTTTACGTCGGTACTCCAGCGGGCTATCGACACCATGGCGATCATTTTACAGACAATCGGCCAGACCGACCTTCCGGTGGAACGGAGCGAGGCACTGAACGAACGCATGTATGGGCAACTGCAGGGCTTGAACAAACTGGAGGTAGCCGAGCGGTTTGGGGCTGATCAGCTCTTCCGCTGGCGGCGGGGGTATGCCGATCAACCACCTGGTGGCGAGAGCCTGGCCGATACATATAATCGCGTGGTTCCTTACTTCGAGTCGACCATCCTGCCGCATCTGCAAGCCAACCAGCCTGTGCTGGTGGTGGCGCATGGCAACAGCCTTCGCGCCTTACTGATGCGACTGGAAGGCATTACGCCCAAAGGCATCGAGCAAATTGAACTAGCGACGGGCGTGCCCCGACAATACCATTTCGATACCCAGTCAGGTACGTTCAGTTTGTTGGAGAAGTAAGCTTGGTTGCATCCTGCCCAACGCCTGCGGGTACATCGCCCAACTGACGTGCCAACCGTTAGTAAGCTTCGTACTCGAATAGTATGCGCGACGAGGTATTGGAGGTTTGCGCTGTGATCGGCAATCCCTGCTCGTTGTAGGTATAACTGATTGTGTACGTTCGTACGCTACCGCTGGAATACCTGACCGTAGCTTCTGTAACGTTGTTGCGGCTGTAGCGACGCACAGGCGTAACATCGGGGCCAAACAGGCCGAAAAATGGGTTGGGTTTATCGTCGAACGTAAAGTTTTCGATCTGATCTGGCCCACTGACTGCTCTTATGGCCGTTAAATTTCCGGACTCAATCGTGTACTGATCGGTTGTAGCTGCCGACCCCGCGGTGGTGGCTTCGGTCCGCACCGTGCTGACCAGGCCGTTGACCAGTGTTGATGTGGTATGCTTCAATAGCTGATACGTACCATCTGACTTCACGAAATCAGTTTGTGCAAAAAGAATCTCTACCGTTGGCCCACCCGAACCGCTGCTTTGAGGACGATAGCTAAAAGCCGTACGCTCACCCAACGTACCCTGGCCATCCACATACGGATATTGATAGGTATAGGTTAAAAGCTGGTTACCGGCGTTGTAGGCAAATAATCCTTTCGGTGCACCCCGTCCAACATCCTGCCCAACGTAGGTAGCCTGATTTACTTTTCCGTTGTTGCCGTACGTAAACTCGGTAGTAGCTCCTGCAGCCCAATCGCCTTCGTATACAATCCGTTTGATGCGATAGCCCTTCAGCGTTTTCTCCGGTTCTTTTTCGGGTTGTGGTTTCTGTTGCGGGGGCACTTTGTCGGACAAAATCGAGTAGTCAGTCCCGCAGCCAGGCAGGAAAGCACTCCAGATCAGTAAGGAAACTGTTCGTAGTATTGCTCGCATGGCGGTTGCTGTTTTTGCACTAACTTACTGAACAGACAAAGGGTTGTAACAAACCAACTCTACCTATCAGGGTCACTGTTTCGCGAAAAAGCCCTTTACCTGAACGTGGCTTCCAGGTAAAGGGCTTTTTCGCGAAACAAACCGACAAGGTAGTCTATTCGAGACCTTATCGGTTTGGGGAAACAGGGTAAAATCCCTACCCCAGCAACTCGCGACCCTGGGCCAGGGCGGCGTCGAGGCCGGAGGCGTCGGAGCCACCGGCAGTGGCGAAGAAGGGTTGCCCACCACCACCACCTTTGATGTTTTTGGCGAGATCTTTCACCACCTGCCCGGCGTTGAGGCCACGGCCGCTGATAAGGCTGTCGGGTAGCATCACGGCGAGTTGGGGTTTGCCGTTGATGTCGGCACCCAGCACGAGGGCGAGGTTATCGACTTTGGCTTTCAGATCGTAGGCCAGTTGCTTCAGGGCGTCGGCGCTGGGTACGTTCACCCGCTCGATGACCACGCTGTGCCCATTTACGGCTTCGACTTTGGCGAGCAGTTGCTCTTTCAACTGCTGCACCTTCTCGTTCTCCAGCGTCTCAAGTTTTTTCTGGAGGGCGTTGCGCTCGTCGATGAGCGACTGCACCGCTTTCACCACGTCTTTCGGGGCTTTGAGTATGTCCTTCAACGCGTTAAGGGTGGTTTCCTGCTCGTTCAGCAGGGCCAACGCACCTTCCGACGTTTTGGCTTCGATCCGCCGCACACCCGTCGACACCGACCCTTCCGACGTCAGTTTGAACAGCCCGATCTGACCCGTAGCGGGTACGTGGGTACCACCGCAGAGTTCGACCGAGTAGTTGGGGTCAAAGGTGATGACGCGGACGAAATCGCCGTATTTCTCGCCGAACAACGCCGTGGCTCCCATAGCCCGCGCCTGTTCGATGGGTACGTTCCGTTTTTCGTCGAGCGGAATATTCTGCCGTATTTTCTCGTTGACGATGGTCTCGACGCGGCTAATCTCTTCGTCGGTCATCTTGCCGAAGTGGCTGAAGTCGAACCGGAGCGCGTCAGGACCAACGTATGAGCCTTTCTGCGCCACGTGCGTACCCAGTACCTCGCGCAGGGCCGAATGCAGCAGGTGCGTGGCCGAGTGATTGTCTTCGGTCAGTTCGCGGCGGTGCGTGTCGATTTTGGCAAACACCAGATCGGTCGACTGCAACAGCTCATCGAGATCGGGACGATCAGCCACGAGGTGGATGCTCAGGTCGTTTTCTTTGCGCGTATCCAGCACCGTCAGCGTAGCCTTGGGTACGTTGCTTTCGAACAACTCCAACGTACCGGTATCACCAATCTGCCCGCCCGATTCGGCATAGAACGGCGTACGGTCGAGCACGATTTGCACCTGCGTACCTTGCTTGTTCTGCACACGACGGTACTTCACGATCTGAGCGTAGGCTTCGGTTTCGTCGTAGCCCACAAACTCAACCTTATCAATATCCTGCAACTCCACCCAGTCGCCAGCCGACGAAGCGGCATCTTTGCGGGAACGGGCTTTCTGCTGAGCCAGAGCGGCTTTGAACCCTTCCTCGTCAATTTGCAGGTGCTGCTCGCGGGCAATCAGCGCCGTCAGGTCAGCCGGGAAACCGAAGGTATCGTTTAGTTCAAACACCGTTTCGCCGGGGATCTCGGTTTTGCCTTCACCCGTCAACTGCCCGATGATCTGGTCGAGCCGCGTCAGGCCGGTGCCCAGCGTGCGCAGGAAAGCGATTTCTTCTTCCCGAATCACGGTGGCAACAAACTCCTGCTGCGCTTTCAGTTCGGGGAACACGTCGGCAAACTGATTGGCCAGCAAGGGCACGAGCTTGGTCATAAACGGCTCCATGAAACCCAGATACGAATACCCGTAGCGGATGGCGCGGCGCAGAATGCGGCGGATCACGTACCCAGCCTTGGCGTTGCTCGGCACCAGCCCGTCGGCGATGGCGAAGCTCACGGCCCGGATGTGGTCGGCGATAACGCGCATGGCCACGTCTGACTTCTCCATCTGGCCGGTGTAGGTACGTCCCGACAGTTGCTCGATGAGGTTGATCGTGCCCGAGAACACGTCGGTGTCGTAGTTGCTCTGCTTGCCCTGAATGGCCATGCACAGCCGCTCGAAACCCATACCCGTGTCGACGTGACGGGCAGGCAGTCCTTCCAGCGAGCCATCGGCTTTCCGGTTAAACTGCATAAATACGTTGTTCCAGATCTCAACGACCTGCGGGTGGTCGGCGTTGACCAGCTCTTTGCCCGACTGCTTGGCTACCTCTTCGGGCGAGCGCAGATCGATGTGTATCTCTGAGCAGGGACCGCAGGGGCCAGTGGCGCCCATCTCCCAGAAATTGTCTTTCTTATTGCCCAGGATAATCCGGTCTTCGCTACCGATGATGCCTTTCCAGATGTCCCACGCTTCCTGATCGAAGGGCACGCCGTCGGCCTCGTCACCTTTGAACACCGACACGTAGATGCGGTCTTTCGGCAGCTTGTAGACGCCCGTGAGCAATTCCCACGACCACTCGAGCGCTTCTTTTTTGAAGTAATCGCCAAACGACCAGTTGCCCAGCATCTCGAACATGGTGTGGTGGTAGGTGTCGAACCCAACGTCTTCGAGGTCGTTGTGCTTACCCGACACGCGCAGGCATTTCTGCGTATCGGCCACGCGCGGCGCGGGGGGCGTTCCATTGCCCAGGAAGAAGTCTTTAAACTGAGCCATCCCCGAGTTATTAAACATCAGGGTGGGGTCATTTTTGGCAACCAACGGAGCCGACGGCACGATCAGGTGCCCTTTGCTGCGGAAGAAGTCCAGAAACTGGCGGCGTATTTCGGAAGAAGTCATGATGCTGCGGTTTACCCCACCCCCGGCCCCTCCCCTCAACTAGAGGGGAGGGGGGCCAGCTACAGTAGCTGCGCGGTTGGTGGCAGCGGAGCATTACCCCCCTCCCTTGTTTTTCAGAGGAGGGGCCGGGGGGTGGGGTCCCGCAAAATTACGCTATTTTCGCGGGAGGGTATTGGTCATAAGGCAACTAATGACCAACAACAACCCACCAACTACCAGTATGGATACGGGCGAAAAGCGGTACTACAGCGTTCGGGAAGTGGCCGATATGTTTAACGTCAACATATCGAAGCTGCGCTATTATGAGAAGGAATTTCCGACGCTCAGCCCCAAAAAGAACCGATCCGGCGACCGTATCTACACCAAAGCAGAGATCGATCACCTGCGCGAAATCCTGGATCTGGTCGAAAACCGGGGCTTTAAACTACAGGGCGCTCGCGAGTTCATCAACAAGAAACAAACGGCCCAACAGGAGAGCCATAAATTACTCGACCGGCTCCGCGAAATCCGGGAGTTTATGGTCGACCTGCGCGACAAACTCGATCAATAACCTACTACCAAACCTATGAGGTCTCGAACGGGGGCGCCCAGCCCTTATAGGTTTTTAAAGATTGAAACCACTGATTTACAGGTAATTTTCACTAGAAATTGACAAAAATCTATTTTATTTTTAATTATATCAATAAACTAACATAATATTCTGCATAGACACTTGACAGCGATATAATCGTTGGTATATTTGATCAAGTACAACAAATCACATCGCTTCTCAGCCTACCGCTAGCCTTCGTTTAGCGCGCTGACGAAAGCAGGTTCTGCCGACCGCTATTGCCCGTCTTCGGGGTAGTCTGTCGCATCCGTTAGCCAGCCATCCTGTCACCTGCGTAAGCCGTCAAACCGGCTGTCAGGCTTGGCGTTGCCTCTTGCGTATTACTCGATCAATGCGTACCCAGTGCTGTACTAACCCAAACAAACTCGACTCGCTATGCTCGTATCCGCCCCGTAACCGATCGCCTGGCTGCTTTTCCGGCACAACCTACCCGCCGACCCGTTGGCAATGGCCGTTTGTTTTTGGGCCATCTGCATGCTGTATCTGTACGCACTCCTTTCGACTCCTTACACACATACACGTCTGATGATGAAACGTCTACAACCTGATCGTACTGTTATTTCGGTGTTTATCCTGCTTGTCGTTCTGCTCTTGCTGCTACCGATTATTCCGTCGTTGGCCCAGGCCAGGCGCATTACGGGCAAAGTAGTGACGGGTACCCAGGCCGAGCCGCTGCAAGGCGTCAACGTCCTGATCAAGGGCAATTCGCGCAAAGGCGCCATTACCAACAACCTCGGCGAATTTTCGCTCGAAGCCAGCCCAACCGATGTGCTGATCGTGAGCTTTATCGGTTTCAAATCGAAAGAAGTACCGGTGGGAAGCAGTACCACCCTATCGGTATCGCTCGACGATGAGGTAAGCCTGTTCAACGAACTGGTTGTAACGGGCACACGAAACGTGGGCCGGACCACACTGGAAACACCCGTGCCGGTCGACGTCATTTCGATCAAAGACATTATGGGCAACCTGCCGCAGATCGATCTGGCGCAGATGCTCGCGTACGTCGCGCCCAGCTTCAACGCCGTGCGTTCCCAAGGCGGTGACCTTGATTCGCACGTCGATCCGGTGCAGTTGCGCAACATGGCGCCCAACCAGATTCTGGTGCTCATCAATGGCAAACGGCGGCACACCTCGGCCCTGCTGATTACGGGCACAGCGGTGGGTAGCCCGTCGACCTCGGTGGATCTGATGACGATTCCGGCGGCGGCCATCGACCGGGTCGAAATTCTGCGCGACGGGGCGGCGGCGCAATATGGCTCCGATGCGGTGGCGGGGGTGGTGAACATCATCCTGAAAAAGGGCACCAACAAGCTCACGGCTAACCTCACGGGTGGTGGCTACCAGAACTCGGGCGGCAGCGCGGGCGACCTCACCAAAGCGGGCAAACCCGACGGCTTCAACTACCAATTCGACGCCAATTATGGCTTCAAAATTGGCGATCGGGGCTTCTTCAACGTGTCGGGGCAGGTGACCCAACGTCGCCCTACCCTGCGCCCGTTCGTCAACGACTGGGAAATCTACGACAAGACGTACCTGAGCAACCTGCGCACCGACAAATCCGGCAAACCCGTCATTACTAACCCCGAACTGATCAACGCGCAGGCCGCTGGAAACGCACCCCTGACGGCCGCCCTGCAAACCGAAGATGGCCTCTTGACGGCCCGGGGCCTGAGCCGGTCTGACTTCGCCGTGTATGCCGGGATGCCGGGGATTACGATGGGCAGCACGTTTTACAACGCCGGCTACGAGATCAACCCTACCACCACGATTTACAGCTTCGGGGGGGCGTCGTACAAATACCTGCGCGGCTACTCGTGCTACTACCGCCGTCCCTCGCAGACCGACCGGTTCAACTTCCTGCTCTACCCCAACGGCTTCCGCCCGCAGATGACCTCCAACACCTCGGATATCTCTAATACCATCGGGATTCGGAGCCGCGTAGGTGAGTTCAGCGTCGATTTCAGCAACACCTACGGCAGCAATAGCATGCGGCTGGGCATGGTGAACACCATGAACGCCTCCTACGGCTCCAACTCGCCGGTCAACATGTATCTGGGCACGCATGAGTTCACTCAGAACTCGACCAACCTCGATTTTTCGCGTTACTTCAAAGACATCATGAGTGGCCTGAACATCGCGTTTGGGGCCGAAATGCGGGTCGAGAATTACAAGATCATGCGCGGGCAGGATGAGAGCTACACCTACGGCGACGCTGGCACGCTCACCGTGGCGCAGAGTGGCCTACTCGTCGGCCCCGACGGCAAACCGCTACAGGATGCCAGCAGCCAGCCGATTGTCGACGCCAAGGGCAACCCCGTTCAGGTAACGGCCGGGCAGCAGGTGGTGGTTAAATCGCTGTCATCGAACTGCCAGTGTTTTGCCGGTTTCGGGCCGAAAAACGAGCGCAACGAATACCGCACCACGATGGCCGCCTACCTCGACGCCGAGTTGGAACTGACCCGGAAGTTTCTGGTAGCGGGTGCCGTGCGGTTCGAAAACTACTCCGACTTTGGCGGGGTGTCGATCGGCAAACTGGCTGCCCGGTATCTGCTGACCAAAACCCTGACGATTCGTGGTTCGATCGCCACCGGTTTCCGGGCACCGTCGTTGCAGGAACTGAACTACACGCATACCGCCACGGCCTTCGTGCCCGACGCCAACGGAATTCCGCAACCGCTCGACGTGACTACGTACCCAACCAACAGCACGGCCGCGCGGGTACTGGGCATCCGGGGGCTGCAACAGGAGAATTCACGTACCTACGGCCTGGGGCTCACCTACCAGCCCCTGCCGGGCTTCGAAGTCACGCTCGACGCCTACCAGATCGACGTGGACAACCGCATTTTCCGCACCAGCTACTTCAACGCGTCGGAGGTGGGTAACAACTACAATGAGGTGATTGGCGGGGGCGAAGCGCAGTTCTTTGTCAACGGGGCCAACGTGCGGTCACGCGGGCTGGAGGCGGTCGGCAACTACACCCACAACATGGGCCGCAACCGCAGCCTGACGTTTAGCCTGGCTACCATTTTCAGCAAGAACACGATCCTGACCCGCAAGACACTCAACCTGAACGTGGCCAACCTGACGCCGGATCAGGTCGTGGAAAAGTACCTGAGCCGCGACGTAATCGGGCAGTTTGAAACGGGCACGCCCCGCACCAAGCTGATCGGGTCGGTGATGTACCACGTCAACAAGTTCGACCTGATGCTGCGCGGTACCTATTTTGGCTCGGTAACGGAGCGGTCGATATCGACGGACGACAAAGGCAATTACTACGATCAGTCGTTCGCCCCGCAAACGGTTTTCGACCTGAGCGTGGGCTACGCCCTGTCGAACAGCCTGAAGCTTTCGATCGGAGGCAGCAACATCCTCGACCAGTACCCCGAGATGCTGCGGTCTGAAAACCGGGGCTTCTACCTCTACTCAAATAACCAGCAAGGCTCAAACGGCGCCTATTACTACGGCCGGCTGACGCTCAACCTCTAACCGCAACTGACCCCATGAAGCGCACGCTCCTCCAAACCAGTTTCCCGATCCTGAGTCTGTTTGTTGGCCTGCTGGGCCTGCTACTGACCGGCTGCGAACAGCAGAACTACGAGCCCGCCAGCAGTGTAGCCCCCGGCGGCGGCACCGTATCGACGTTCAAATCGTATACGCTCACATCGGCCGACAGCAAGAACATCTACGGTCGGATTGTCTTCTACAAATACAATTCGACCACCACGCTGGTGCAGATGGGCCTCTACAACACGGCGGCCGGCGCCACCTACGCCGCCTCGATCTATCAGGGCACGGTAGCGACCAGTGCCGCGACGCCCCTGAAAACGCTCGACGCCGTCAGTGGGGCCACGGGGGCCTTTGCGACCAACAAGTACTTCACCATCAGCGAAGCCGGTTTCTACGATAAACTGAGCACCTACAACGCCAGCGTGAAAGTCATGGCCAGCAATGCCGTCGTTGCCAGCGGCAACATTGGGGCTAACGCCGCGCCGGTAGCCGAGTCGAATTGAGTAGATGGTGTTTCATTCATAAACCAAAGGCCCCGGATCTGCATCCGGGGCCTTTGTCATTTCAGCCAGGTACGTTCTTCAGCGCACCAGCCACAACGTACCCCGCCACTCGGCCTGTCGGCTGGGGAGGTTGAGCCGGTAAGCGTAGGCGCCGCTGGGCAGGGGTTCACCGTTGAGCTGGCCATCAAACGCCGCCTGACCCGCTTTCGTCGAGAACACCAATTCGCCCGATCGGGTAAAAATCCAAAGCTCGGCGTCGGGGTATTCCGTCCAGTTAACTGGCGCCCAGGTATCGTTTTGCCCGTCGCCATTAGGGGAAAAGGCCGTCGGGAAATGAATGCGGTACCGAACCGGCACGAAGAGCGTGTCGGCATACGGACAACCCGCTTCGCTCGTGATCTGAAGCGTATACAACGTAGATCGAAGCGGACTAAAAACAGGCCGGGCAATGGTCGGGTCCGATACCCCTTCGGTGGGTGTCCACCGGTACCGATACGCCGGGTTCTCGGGGGCGTTACTCGCCGACACGCCGGGTGGCAGATCGCCGGGCGGCACAGTCGCCAGCCTGAACATGGGCAACGGATTGATAGTCGGCGCAAAGATGTAATTGACGGTCTTGTAGCAGCCGCCGGGCCGCGTCGCCGTCAGGCTGAACGTAGCCGTGGTGTTGGCCGTGAGGCTACGTACTGCGCCCAGATCGACGCCGTCCCGTAGCCAGCGGATGGCATTGTCGGTGTCGGTTTGCACGTTGATTTGGGCAACCTCGCCTTCGCAGAACGTCAGGCTGCTGGGCTCAATACTCGCCGTTGGCAACGGGTTGATCTGCACCACTGGCTGGTTTTCGACCGAAATGCAGGTGGAGGCAATCCCGCCGAGCGTATACGTACCTGGCTCCTTCACCACCAGCACCGACCGGTTCTGCGAGTTGGGTACGTTGGTGCCGTTGCGCGTCCAGTTGTAGCCCGTATACGTACCAGCGTCGGCAGTGAGCGTCACCGATTCTCCTTCACAAACCGTCGCCGACGTGGGCTGAAGCGTGATCGTGCGGGATTCGGCTCCGCTCAGGGTCAGCGTCAGCGCTTTCGGACCCGTGAAGCAGATGTCGCGTTCCCAGTCGCCGCCCAGGGAATACACACCCGCGGTTTCAACGTTCAGAAACGTTTGCTGATCATAGCCCAGCTTTCGCCCGTTGAGGGTCCAGTACCAGTTACCGAAGGGTAGGCCAGGCACCAGTGCTTTCAGGGTCACCGGCTTGCCCGCGCAGAGCGCCGCGTTATCAACTACAGCAATCCCCAGCGTGGTGGAACAACTCAGGGACGTAATGGCCTTGGGCACGGCAGGCGTTTCGGCCCGTACCAGACCCGCCACGAGCAGCAAGCCACTTACCATTAGTCCCAAAAGCACATACCGTATTCGTTGAGTCATAACGTGCGTCGCCCGAATGGGCTCATTTGCCCCATCGACGGCCAATAAACGATACAATCCAGTCTGTTGATTAACTTAACCTATCAGGTGGCCTTCTATCTATTCGCTCGTCAAGTCTCCGCAGTTGGGCGTAACTTCCGCTTCCTCTTTGCTTCAGGTATTATGAATCCAACGCTTGCCCAGGCCTATTCGCCCGATGCCTTTCGGCAGATGGGCCACGCGCTGATCGATCAACTGGCCGATCAGTTGGAGGCTACCCTATCGCGCCAGACCGGGCAGGCGATCCCGTATCACGACCCCGACACCGCCTTCGCACACTGGCAGGCCGACAGTCAGCAGCCGCTGCTGGATGACCCCATGCCGCTGTTTGCCGACATCATCGCCCGGTCGACTCGGCTGCATCACCCGCGCTACATGGGGCATCAGGTGAGCCCGGTGGCGCCGGCCGCGGCCCTTGGTGGTCTGCTGACGGAGTTTCTCAACAACGGCTCGGCGGTGTATGAAATGGGTATGGCAGGCAACGCCATCGAACGGATCGTGATCGAGCACACAGCCCGGCACATTGGGTATGTACCGACCGATGCGGCAACCCCGGCCGAACAGCCGGGCGGTATCATCACGTCGGGCGGTACGCTGGGCAACCTGACGGCCCTGCTGACAGCGCGAGCCCGGCTGCCGCAGGACGTCTGGCATGAGGGAAACGGTAGCCAGAAACTGGCCATCATGGTGTCGGCCGAAGCGCACTATTGCATTGATCGGGCCGCGCGAATCATGGGGTTAGGCGAGATGGGCATTCTGAAAATCCCGACCGACGAGCAGTTCAAACTGCGCACCGATTTGCTGGAAGCAACGTACCTGAACGCCAGGGCGGCGGGCCTCACCGTCTTTGCCATCGTGGGCAGCGGCTGCACGACCTCCACCGGCTCCCACGACGATCTGACGGCGATCGGTGCGTTTGCTCGCCAACACAACCTCTGGTTTCATGTCGATGCCGCGCATGGCGGCGGGGCTTTCTTTTCGCCCACGTACCGGCACCTGCTGGCGGGCAGCGAACAGGCTGATTCGGTCGTGATCGATTACCACAAAATGCTGATGGTGCCCGCCCTCGCTACGGTGGTCGTATACAAACGAGCCGCCGACAGCCACCGCACGTTTCAGCAACGGGCGCAGTACCTCTGGGACAACCACACTACCGGCGCCGCCGACTGGTACAACACGGGCAAGCGCACCTTCGAATGCACCAAATTCATGGCGGCGGTGAAAGTCTACACGCTAATGCGCCTGTATGGCGACGAGTTGTTTCGGGCCAATGTCGATACGCTCTACGGCCTCGGCCACACCTTCGCCCGGCTGGTGCGGCAGCGACTCACGTTTGACCTTCCGGGCGAGCCCGAATGCAACCTGGTCTGCTTCCGGTACGTTGGTGCGGCCCGTTTTTCCGACGAGCAGCTCAACAACCTGAACCAGCAGTTACGAACCGATTCGCTCAACGATGGGCGTTTTTACATTGTTCAGACTACCCTCCGCCATCAAACGTACCTGCGCGTATCGCTCATGAACCCATTCACGACGGAAACCGACCTGACCGAGCTACTCGACTGGCTGGAACAACGGGCAGACGCCCTGCTGGCCCAAACCGACCCGCTACCGAATCAACCGTAACGTACCCCGCGACTCGATCTGCTGAATGTTCAGCCGGATCCGGTAGGTATAAATTCCACCCGGCAGGGGTTCGCCACGCAGCGTACCATCAAACGGCGCTTCACCCGATCGGCCCGCGTAAACCAACGTGCCCCACCGGTCGTAGATAGATAGTTCGGCATTGGGATAACGATCGATGTTCACCGGTGCCCAGGTGTCGTTTTGCCCGTCGCCGTTGGGCGAAAACGCCGTGGGTGTCAGCAATTGTGTAAACAACGTCAGCGTGAGCCTGTCGCTGAACTGGCACCCGTGCTGATCGGTGATGGTCAGTGTATAGCTGGTCGCCACCGCCGGGTTCAGCAGCGGCCGGGCGATCGTCGGGTCCGACACACCGGCGGGGGGTAGCCACTGGTAGCGGTAACCGGGGTTTTCAGGTACGTTGTCGGGCTGCACCAACGTGTTCTGCCAGACGGGTTCGGGTTGGTCAAGCTTGAAATCGGGCAGTGAAACCAGCTGTGGGTTAAAGGCATAGACGGCCGTTTGCTGGCACCCGGCCGGGGTCGTGACGGTCAGGCTGAAGGTGGTGCTGGCGCCGGCGGTCTGGCGGGGCGCCGTGCCAGCCTCGACGCCATCGCGCAACCAATGAAGCGTATTCGCCGCGTCGGTCTGCGCCACAATGGTTGTTTGCTGCCCGGCACAGAGCGTGAGGCTCCCGGCCACTAAACTCACCGCCGGAGGTGGCGTCACGGCTATTACGGGTTTGTCGGGTGCATTTACACAGGTAGGGAACGCGCCGTCGAGGGCATACACGCCCGCCTGATTTACCGGCAGTGACGCAAGCCCATCGCTACCGGGTATTGGCATTCCATTGCGGGTCCAGACATAGCCCGACACGTCGCCGCCCGATACGGTCAATGTGGTTGACTTATCCTGGCAGATGCTCAGCGAACCAGCGGGGGCAATGTGTAGCGTCGTCTGGGGTATAAACTGCACCAGCCCGTCACTGCTGATGAGCAGCGTGCAGCCCGTTGGCGTGCTGATGCGCAGGCGGTACGGCGTTTCGTCGGCAACCGTAAGCCGGGGAACGTTGAACGAGTTGACCACCTTTCCCGCCTGATTCAGCCATACATAGCCGTTGGCCGGGTCGGCGGGCTGCACGGCGAGTTCATACGTATTGCCCCGGCACACCACCGACTGACTGGCAACCAACTGCGCCGTCGGCCGGGTCCCCACCGTCACGGAAAGCGGCGGCGGAAACTGTATGCACCCCGCCCCGTCGCCCCGAACGTTGTAGATACCTTCGTCAGCGACGGTCAGGGTAGCCGAGAACGGAGCAGTCAGCGCCTGCCCGTTGCGGATCCAGACCGGGTTGATAAGGTCGCCCCCGCCCTGCACCAGCCGTACCGAGCCGCCTTCGCAAAACGCCATTGGGCCGTCGGCCTGCAAGGTAATGGTCTGGCTGGCGTAGGCCGTCACGAGCGGCGCCGTAGCCACGTAGGTGCAGGCCGATGGACTCACCACCACCAGCGAATACGCATCGGGGCTATTGGTGGCCAGTACCGGCCCCGCCACGATAAACCGATGCTGACTGTCGACCCATTGATACTGATTGGTGGATGAACTGAGCTCGGCGGCCAACGTGAACGATTGCCCCGCGCACACCGACGTAGCCGACGCATTAACGGCTGTAACGGGTAAATCGATGATCGTGAGCGTAAACACGCCGTTCACCGTCACAGTCGGGTCGGTTTCCCACTCGCCGCCGAGTGTATACGTACCTGGCTCGTTGACCGTAATCGACATGTCGCGATCCTGACTGAACTTCACCCCATCTTTGGTCCAATACCAGTTGGGCGTAAAATCAGCGGGAACGCTGGCCTGAATCTGCGTAAAGCTGCCCCGGCAGAGCGTCAGCGGGCGCGCGGGCGTAATCACCAGCGTCGTGCTGGCAGCGCGGGCAAGCTGCGCCGCCGACAGAGAAGCCGCCTGCCCCCTGGCCTGGCCCAGCAGACAGAGCAGCACCGCCCACATCCAGCATGACCAACCACCCCAAAAGCGTAGGAAAGCAGCCCACTGACTGGTCTTGGTTGGATGACGATTCATGCGTTTATGTGCGCTGCTGACACGCGTTGGTGGTGGGTGCCTGTAGACGAGTGGCCCACCATAAAATACGGACAGAGGGCCCTAATTCGTGTGCGCAGCAGGCCATAATTAGCCAGTAGTGCCTAGGGTTAACCCCTGAATGAGCCCGTTAGCCCATTGCAAAGTTTGCGCCAGTACTGTATCAGGTTGCCGAAACGCTTATATTGCGGTATCCCTAAATCTTAGCTTTGTGCTCTACGTCGTTCATGCCTACGATCATTCCGATGCCGAGGCACTCAACCGCCGCATGGCCGTACGCCCTGCGCATTTTGAAGGTGCCCAACGCCTGAAAGAGGCGGGTCATTTTATCCTGGGCGGGGCGCTGCTCAACCCCGACGGCCAGATGATCGGCTCCATGATGCTCCTCGATTTTGCCGACGAAACGCAGTTGCAGGAGTGGCTTTCCTGGGAACCCTACGTTCAACAGGGCATCTGGGAAACCATTGACATCAAGCCCTTCCGGCAGGCTGCCATCTGACGGCCTCGCCACTGTCCCCATCGCCTATTAGTGCTAGCCTATCCCACTTCTACCTTTTAACCGAAACGGTTTACCGTTTACGCATGCCTTGAAAAAACAGTTCGTACTGGTTGCGCTGGCGACGTCGGCCATCGCCTGCCAAACCAAACAGGAGACCTCGACGACGTTGACCAGCCCCGACAGCACGACCGTGGCATCGACCACCGTTGCGGAGGGCCCGGGGGAGTCGCCCGACAACTTTGTGGTTATCCCCGGCAGGCAGGTGGGGGTGGTGCGGGCCAATTCGACGGAGGCGGGCCTGCGCGAGTTGCTCGGGGCGGCCAACGTCGTGCGCGATACCATCTACATGGCTGAAGGCGAGTTTGACATCGGCACGACGCTCTTCAAAAACACGGCCGATCAGGCGCAGATTATCTGGAAAGACAAAAAACGGTTTGCCCGCCCCGAAATCGTCCTGCTCCGGCCCGAGTACGACGAAAACAACGAACTCCTGACCGGAACCGGCGGCAAAACCGTGCAGTGGACAGTTCCGATCGGCACGGCCGGTAGCCTCAGCCTGGGTACGTCGCTGCGGGAAGTCGAGCGGCTGAACGGAAAACCGTTTAAGCTGTATGGCTTCGGCTGGGACTACGGCGGGCTGTCGTCGGACTGGCAACGGGGAAAACTTCAGGATACCGACGGGAAAACGTACCTGTCGGCTGCTTTTGGTGTTGGGGCGGAATTTACCGGCTCCGAAAGCAAAATGTACGATTCGGTGCTGGGCGACGGTGAATTTCTGTCGAGCAACGCCGCCATGCAAGCGCTTAATCCAACGATCAAAACCTTGACTATTTCCTTCCGATGACCACAACTCCTTCCCTACGCATTTACCAGCTCGATGCGTTCACCGATACCCTCTACAAGGGTAATCCGGCGGCGGTCGTGCCGCTGACCGACCAGAACCAATGGCTCACCGACGTGCAGATGCAGACCATCGCCGCCGAGAACAACCTGGCCGAAACCGCTTTCTACGTCCGCACCGACACCGGCTATCACATCCGCTGGTTTACGCCCACCGTGGAAATCGACCTCTGCGGGCACGCCACGCTGGCGACTGGGTACGTTATCTTTTTCCTGGAAAACCAGCCCGACAGCACCACCACCGATGCCATGACCTTCGACTCGCGCTCGGGCCCGTTGAAAGTGTGCCGCAGCGATGACGGCTGGCTTACGCTCGATTTCCCGGCCGATGTGTTGCAAAAAGCCGCGGTGCAGCCCCCTGCGTTGCTGGCGGGCCTCGGCGGCCCCAAGCCGTTGGAAATCCACAAAGGCAAAACGGATTTTATGGTGGTGTACGCCACGCAGGCCGACATTGAAAGCCTGGAACCCGATTTTCGCGAGCTGGTGACGGTGCCCGCCCGAGGCGTGATCGTGACAGCCCCCGGCACCGACGTCGATTTTGTTTCGCGCTTTTTCGGCCCTCAGTCGGGTATCGACGAAGACCCCGTTACGGGCTCGGCCCACACGACACTAGCCCCATACTGGGCCAACCGGCTGGGCAAGACCGAACTGGTTGCCCGGCAGCTCTCGGCCCGGGGCGGCTACCTCCGCTGCAAGCTCCACGGCACCGAAGAGACCGGCCGGCGCGTCGACATCAGCGGGCAGGTGCAGGTGTACCTGAAGGGCGAAATCTGGCTGTAGGTCAGCGCTGGCGAGCGTTGCGTTTGGGTCATGCCCACGGGTGTCAAGGTCGCGTGTTTTGGGTTAACCAAATCGTTCCTGCGTAGTTGTTTGGGTAGTCAATCAACTGTTGCCCCTGGGGCTTACGTATGGAAAACACAAAAATCAGTCGCCTCGCCACTGCCGCACTGGTTGTGGGGAGCATCGTTGGCACGTACTTTTTTGCCGGACCCCGTAACAAAAAACGCCGGACCGACGTCGTGCCGGAATACAACGACGAACTGGACACCAACCTGATTACCCCCGCCGGACCAACCTTTGCAGCCGTGTGGCCCGTCATTTACACCGGTACGTTAGGGCTGGCCGTGCATCAGGCACTCCCCTCGCAGGTCGAGAACCCACGCTACGAAAAAGCAGCCCCCTGGCTGGTGGTGAACTACCTGCTCAACGGGCTGTTCGGGATCTTCTTCTCGCGGGGCGAAAAAGCGGCGCGCATGGCAGCCAACGCCGTTACGGTTACGCAGCTTCCCACGGTGCTGGCGCTGCATCAGGCGCTGGGCGTGGGCCAAACCGACGTACCTGAACCCGAGCGCACTTTCCACCGGGCCACGGGTATCTATGCGGGCTGGATCACCGTAGCGACGGGCGTAGCCACGACCAACCTGCTGATCGAAAACGGCTGGCGTGAACCCCGCTCGCGGGCGGTGCCCTACGCGATTGGGCTGCTCAACGTGCTGGGCGCGATCGGGCTAACGGTATCGAAACGCCTCAACGACCCCTATTACCTGCTGCCCTTCATAGCGGGCTTTACGGGCGTAGCCGCCAAGCAGTATGGCCGCAACAATGCCGTGGCGGGAGTAGCCGGTACGCTGGCGCTGGTGGCAGCGGGAGCGTTCATTGACAGCGTCCGTAAGACGTCACCAACGCCTGAAGCCGAACAGGTCGATCAGGAAGCGGCCGAAACGATGCGCGCCGACATGGCCGAAGAGCCGTACTACATCGACCTGGACTAGTCGATAGGTCTCTGAACGACTGACGCGTCGCGTTTAACGGAGCCCCGATTGCGGTACTGAACGAATCGGAGCTCCGTTTTTGTCATTCTTCCGTCAGCCATCAACCGCAAAACATTATTCTACGCTTGCAGTACGCACTCACCGTTACCAGCCCCCACGTTATCGACATTACGTGCCGGATCGATCAGATTACGGGCAAAACCCTCGACCTGCAACTGCCCGCCTGGCGACCGGGCCGCTATGAGTTGCAGCATTTTGCCAAGAACGTTCGCCGCTTTGCCGTGTTCGATCAGGACGATCGGCCACTGCCGGTGCGCAAGGTGACCAGAGACCGCTGGCGGGTGCAGCTCAACGGCGCAACCAGCCTGCGGGTCGACTACGATTATTTTGCGTTGGTGGCGGGCGAACATCGGCTCGATGCAGGCAGCAGCTACGCTGACCCCACGCATTTCTGGTATGTTAACCCCATTAACCTGTGCATCTACGCCGACGGGCGGCTCAACGAACCCTGCTCACTGACGCTCGATATTCCCGACCACTGGGACATTGCCTGCGGCTTACCCCGCGAGGGCAGAACGTTACTAGCCTCCGATTACCACGCGCTGGTCGATAGCCCGTTCATCGCTTCCGATACACTACAGGCCATTCGGTATGAGGCGCGGGGCGTAGCCTGCACCGTCTGGATACAGGGCTGGCATTATTACCTGCCCCCCTCGTTCGACCGGGAGCAGATCATTCGCGATTTTACCCGCTTTTCGGAAGCCCAAATCGACTTGTTTGGCGAGTTTCCGCAGCCCGACTATCATTTTCTGACCATCGTGCTACCGGTGGCGTATTACCACGGCGTTGAACACCGCAACAGCACGGTGCTGGTTCTGGGGCCGGAGGTGGAAACGATCGACGCCGATGGCAACAAGACTGCCGATGCCGCGGGGCTGTACACCGACCTGCTGGGGGTAGCGTCGCACGAATTGTTTCATACCTGGAACGTCTGCCGCATCCGTCCCGCCGAACTGCTGCCTTACGATTATACCCGCGAGAATTACTTCACCACCTGTTTCGTGGCCGAGGGCATCACCACCTACTACGGTGATCTGATGCTCCACCGGTCGGGCGTGTTCGATGATGTTGCTTACCAGAAAGAGTTGCTGGTGATCCTGAAACGCCATTTCGAGGTAGCCGGGCGGGCGGCCTTGTCGCTCACCGAATCGTCGTGGGATCTTTGGCTCGATGGCTACGTGCGCGGCGTGCCCGACCGCAAAGTGTCAGTCTATCACAAAGGGGCTATTGTGTCGATGATGCTGGATCTGTACCTGCGCCGTAAGTTTGCCAACGCCCGCTCGCTCGACGATGTGATGCGACTGTTGTGGCAACGTTTCGGCAAACCGTTTATCGGCTATACCTACGACGACTACCGCGCCATTGTGGCCGAAGTAGCCGAGGAACCGATGGACTGGTATTTCGATACCTGCATCACGGGCAATGCCCCCCTCGAAGCACCACTCAACGAACTGTTGGCCTTCATCGGCCTGCACATCACGCGCGACGCCGACGGGCTGATCGTCCTGAGCTGATTACTCACCGGTCTCCAACACCACCTCGGTCACAGGCACGCCAAAATCGGGCATCCCGTCGGGCAGCCATCCGATGGGTTGCAGGCGTGGGGTCCGTTCGTTTTCGCAGCCCAGATTGGGGCGGGGGTTGGCGTGGTAGAGCAACCAGGTCTGGCCCGTTTCGGTCTTGAAAAAACACCCATGCCCCGGCCCATACGTATCTGTTTCGGGCGAAGTGCTGAAGACCGGTTCCTGGCATTTCGTCCATGAGGCGGCGGCCATCAGGTCACTGTCGGTGCGGGCGTGCAACAGGCCAAACGCGTACTCATCCGTCCAGCAGCCACTGGCTGAGTACGCTACAAAGAGGTGGTCGCCGTGGTGCAGAAAGGCCGGAGCCTCGTTCACCAGAATCCGATTCCGAACACTCGCCGGATCGGCGTCGCGATTGTGCCGCTCCCAGGGCAGGTGGGGCTCAGACAGCAGCAGCCGGTCGCCCACACAGGTCCAGGGGTTGCTCATGCGGCAGAGGTAGATGTTCTGCTGTTCGTTCTGATCCCCCGCCCAGCCCGACCACGCGAAGTACAACTGACCGTTCAGGTCGATCACCGTTCCGTCGATACCCCATTTGTTATCGGGTGTCACCAGTTCGTTCTTCACCGTCCAACGCCCGTCGATAGGATCGCAGGCATCGTTTTCCAGCACCCAGATTCGTTGCCTGTCGGGCGTTTCCCGGTTAGCCGCGCTCAGGTAGGCATACCAGCATTTGTGGCCCTGCCCGTTGTCGAGGTAATGCATCTCGGGGGCCCACACACTGCCCGAAAAAGGCCCGGATGCCGGCGCTTCCCAAACCACTTTCCCTTCGCTTTGAGCCAGATCGGCCAGGCTTTTCACCTTCCAGATCGTCAGGTTGCTGTTGGTTGAATGGGTATAATAGAAATAGCCGTCGTGGCAGAGCGCCCAGGGATCGGGGCCGTAGTTCAGCAGCGGATTAACGACGGCGGCAGGTTGTGCGGTCATGGTTGTAGTAGCCTAAAGGGACTTACGTATACGCACAACTCGCCAATGTCAGGTTGGTTATCGAAAGCTTAGGCACGGACCCGGCGTGTCCGGCCCGCTGTCCAGTTTCGGACAACGTACCCAGCATCCGTGCCGCAATCGGGACCAGAAGCGGCCTTTAGCGCATATGGCACGGGCCTTGAGCGTCCTTCGTAAACACGCAACGGGCATGTTCCGAACCTATCTTCTTCTAGCGCTACGTCAGTTTGGGCGCAACCGACTGTATTCAGCCCTCAACATCGGCGGTCTGGCGGTGGGCCTGGCGGTCAGCGCCTACATCAGCCTGTATGTGTGGCACGAATTTCACTACGACCAGTTTCATCCGCTGGCCGAACGTACCTACCGGGCACTGTCTGTCTCGAACTACGACGGGCAGGAAATGACCATGACCAACATGCACGAGTCGTTTGGCCGGGAAGCGAAACGGCAATTGCCCGAGGTCGAACAGGTCGTGCGTTTTTCGGCGGGAATGGGCCCCGTCTGGGTGCAGGCAGATGCTGACCACCAGCAAAAACCGGCCAACGTGGGCTTTGCCGATCCATCGCTACTAACGGTCATGGGCTTCAGCCTGGCTGAGGGTGACCCCCGAATGGCACTGACCGAGCCGGGGAAGATTGTGCTGACACAGCCGCTGGCCGAGCAGCTATTTGGCCGTCAGAACCCGGTGGGCAAGACCGTCACCTACGACAAAAACTACCCATTGACCGTCAGCGGCGTGTTCGCGGATCTGCCCACCAACACTATTTTCCAGTTCGACGCGCTGGTATCGCTGGCCTCTATGCCAATGCTGGGCGAGCGAAAAAAGCAGAGTTGGGAATATGCCGGTTTCCTGGACACGTACCTGGTGCTACGCCCCGGAACAGAGGTGGCTAAAACGGCCGAAAAGCTGAAGTTGATCAATAAGGGCGTCAAGTTTATGGATGCCAAAGCGTCGTTCCTGCTCGAAGCCCTGCCTGATCTTCACCTGCACAGTCATTCGGTTTCGCCCGACACACGCCAGAACCTGTACATTTTTCTGGGTATTGCGCTGCTCATTCTGGCCCTGGCCACTACCAACTACGTCAGCCTGACTACGGCTCGCGCCACGCAACGCGCCCGTGAAGTGGGCGTTCGGAAAGCCATTGGCGGGCAACGGCGCGAGTTGGTCATGCAATTCTATACCGAATCGTTTCTGACCACCACGCTGGCGGTTGGGCTAGGCCTTGGCCTGCTGGCGCTGTTCTTTCCGTGGATAAACCAGTTGCTGGGAATTCGTATGAATGGTCGCGTTTTCGATGACGCCAGCTACTGGCTGGTACTGGCTGGCCTGTGGCTTGGCTGTTCGTTGCTGGCCGGAGGTTATCCCGCTTTTCTGCTGTCTGGTTTTCGGCCGCAGGATGCGCTCAAAAGCACGGTATCGGGCGGCAAACGGGGCGCAGGTATGCGCCGTGTGTTGACCACGGGTCAGTTCACGGCATCGGCTGGTTTGCTCATGTGCAGCCTGATCTTCTTCGCCCAGATGCGCTTTCTGCGGACAAAAAATATTGGCCTCGACCGGGCACAGGTAGTGGCTGTTGCCATTGACAAAGAGATGGCTCCACAATACGCGGCGTTTCGTGATGCTGTCCGACAATGGAATGGTGCCGATCGGGTTGCCGCTACCAATACGCGCCTGTTTACTCCGTTCGTGTCTATTTATTTTTTGACGGTAAAAAAGACCCAAAAACAATCGATGGTCAACGTGCTGACGGTTGATAAATCGTTTTTCAGGACGCTCGGTATCGGCTGGAACCTGCCACCCGCTGGATGGAGCGATAAAGCTATTACTAAAGAGTTACAGGTGTATAATCAGCAGGCGATGAAAGAGGCGGGCGAGACGGTCCGCGTGGTGCCGCACCCTGACCCGTTTGGTTTTAGTAATCAGGGGCTGCAAGGCGTCGTGGCAGACTTCAAGCTCTTCGGATTAAAGCATGAACAGTCGCCGGTGATGCTCTCGGTGGTGAGTGATACCAGCCGGGCCGTGGTAGAGAATGGCGGTTACCTGCTGGTGAAATTGAACCCGAACCAGGACGTACCTGTGGCGCTGGGGCAGCTTAAACTCCTGTACGAACAAGCCAACCCACCCGCCCCATTCGATTATTATTTCCTCGACGATGCCTACAACAAGCTGTACGAAAAAGAGCAGCAGTTGGCTACCCTTGTCAATGGCTTCACGGGCCTGACTTTGCTGGTGGCCTGCCTCGGCTTGCTGGGGCTGATGACGTTTACAGTCGAGGCCCGTACCAAAGAGATCGGCATCCGAAAAGTGCTCGGGGCCAGTGTGGCTAGCATCGTCGGGTTGCTGAGCCGGGAGCTGGTGCTGCTGGTGTCGATTGCCGTGTTGCTCGCCTCACCGTTGGCCTGGTGGGCCATGACGAAGTGGCTGGCCGATTTCGCCCATCACATCGACATCCGCTGGTGGGTATTTGCCGCCGCGGGGGCTGGCTCCCTACTCATTGCGCTGCTCACGATTGGCGTGCAAAGCATCCGGGCCGCGTTGGCCAACCCCGTGGAGTCGCTGCGCAGCGAGTGACAGGGCTAGTTCAGGCTGTAGAATAGCCTTTAATTGCCTTACGTTTAACGGTATAACGTTCTCAAAAAAGGAGATGACTGAAGCGGTGTTTGCTTTCCGAATTAATGTTGAGAAACCCGTTGCTGGTGCCGTTTATGGTTTGCAAAAAGGCAGCGGGAACGACTACGAAACCGTTCAACAGCAAACCGCTAGCTCCGAGGCACTCACGTTTACCATTGCCCTTTCTGCGAAGAGAACCAAAGAGGGCGACCTGGTTTTGTACGGGCCTTTTTGCCAGGGACCGCCCCATAACCGGTTTCTCTATCTGGACATTGGCAGCTATGCGGGCCAGGGGAATGCCCCTTTCAGCGGCCGGCTGAAAATTCCTCTCCCCAAACTTGCTGACGAGCTCAGTAGCGCAGCCGTAGCTGGTCGCACCTTGGTAGCCACCGTCTACGGCACCAATGAAAAGACGGGCCGCCCTGTTGGGGGCACGGGGAAACCAGTTGATGGCTGGAAGCCTGACAGACGCTAAGCCTAATTACTCTGCTCGCACACAGGCCCGGTCGCTCACAATTACGGCGCGTTTTATGGAATGTCAGGACTAACTGAATCCATTGAAACACGACGAAATGACGCAATTAGTATGCTACGGGGGCTGTTGTTGGTGGGTGGATGGCTAGCGGCCACTACTGGTTGGGGGCAAGTCGCGAAAAATGCGCCCGCTGGTGGCAACGGTCTGGTTGGGGAGTACTATGCTGGTTCAGGCTTCAACCGGAAAGTGCTAGTGCGCACCGACCCTCAGGTTGATTTTAGCTGGGACGGCTACACATTGCCCGCTCCCGGCGTGACGCCCAACTCGTTTTCTGTTCGCTGGACGGGGAAAGTGTATGCACCCGTGAGTGGCCCTTACAAATTCACGGCTGTGGTTGATGACGGGATTCGGATCTGGGTAGATGGCAAGCTGGCGATGGACGAATGGCACTACCGGAAACAGAAGTTGTCCGGGCAGTCGGTGACGCTACAGGCCGGCAAGTTTTACGACCTGAAAATCGAGTACTACAACGCCCGTAACGGTGGGTACGTACAGCTGAACTGGAACTTGGTGAATGAGGCTGGGAAATCGCCCGCTTTCGAGAACGCTCCGCAACAGAAAGTATCCGGTCAGTTCTTGTACAATGGCCCCCCATCGAAGGCGATGCCGTTACCGACAACCAAGCCTGTATCCGCCACCAAGCCGAAACCCGCCCCGCCTGTCGTTGTCCCGAAAGTGGCCATCAAAGCAAAGCAGGTCGCTAGTCAGCCCGCCCGCCCGCGAACGCCAGCCGTCAGCTCGGTGCCGGTATCACCATCAGTGAGTAGCGCCACGACACAGTCGGTTGTAACACCAGCTAGCCCGCCAGCCGTAAAGCCGATCGCTTTCGCGCAGAGCGATTATCAGCTACTGCCTTCCTCCTACGAAGCACTGAATGAGTGGGCCGCCACCTTGCGGCGCGATACCACGGCCAAGTTAACCATTACCGGCCACACCGACCACGTAGGCGATCCCCGACTCAATCAGCTCTTATCAGAAAACCGGGCGAAAGTGGTCCGCTATTACTTTGTCCGGCAAGGTATTGCCGAGCACCGGCTGACGATTGCGGGCTTGGGAGGTGCCCAACCGCTTGCCAGCAACGAAACAGAGGCGGGACGGGCGCAGAACCGGCGCGTTGAACTAAGCCTTAAGCCGTAGCGCCAACACAGTCCTGCTAGACGTAGATCATCTTCCGGGTCATGCCGCCATCGACCACGAAGTTTTGTCCGGTGATAAAATCGTTGGCTTCATCGAGCAGGAACAGAATCATCCGGGCGATGTCGTCGGGGCGGCCCACGCGTCCGGCGGGGTGCTGCTTGTGATCGGCAGGCCGTAGCTTTTCGGGGTCGGGGTGGCCCTTTTTCAAACCCGACACGTCGATCCAGCCGGGACTGATGCAATTGGCACGTACCTGCGGCCCAAGGCTCATCGCCAACGAATGAGTGAGGGCGAAAATACCGCCTTTGCTGGCCGAGTAACCGAAGGTATCAGGCTCCGATTGGAAGGCCCGCGTCGAGCAAAGGCTGATGATGGTGCCGTGCTGCTCGCGCAGGTGAGGCGCGACGTATTTGGCGCACAAAAACGGACCGGTCAGGTTCACGCCGATGGCCGCCTTCCACTCGTCGGCGGTCAGTTCGTCGATCGATTTTTCCTGCATAATGGCGGCGTTGTTGATCAGCGCGTCGATGCGGCCAAACTGCCTGGCGGTCTGGCTAATGGCCTGCTGCACGGCCTTTTCGTCGGCCACATCACAAACCACAAATTGAGCGTTGGGGTGGGCAGCACCCAGTTCGGCCTCCGCCTCGGCAAGGGCTTCGGCATCGGCCTCCCAGAGCGACACCGCGTAGTCGTGATTCAGTAGAAACTCCGCCGTAAACCGGCCAATGCCCTGGCCCGCGCCGGTAATGATGACTGTTTTGGTTGACATAGTGCGTAAAAAAAGCGTCTCAACCCTTAACCCGTTTTTACCGATCAAGGGTTGAGACGCCTTAGCCAACGTACCTGCGTCGTTAGGCCACGCCTAGCGCCAGTACGGCATTTCGCCGGGGTTGATGAGGACCGTCCGGGTACGTCCGTCGAGTTCGAGCGTATTGATGCTGCGCGTTCCCGTGCCGGTGTTGGGTGTGTTCGTAAAAATCAGTTTCGAGCCGGTTGGGTCGAGGCGTGGTTCGAGGTCGTTGGTGCCCGATGGCTTGCTCGTGCTGTTGCCACCCTGGTTGGTCGACGCCGTGATTTCAACCAGCGCGTTGTTGTTCAGCAAATCGATCCGGTGCAGGCGGGCGTCGAGCTGACGGCCCTGTTCGTTTTGCAACGCACCCAGATCGACAGACAGATACAACTGCCGCCCATCCGGCGAGAACACGGGGTTGCTCAGCCGGTTGTTGAGGCGGCTCAGAACCAGGAATGCATCGCCGCCGCCCTGCGGGATAATCACGATTTCGTTGTTGTAATACCCCTGCGTAGTCCTGACCACGATCCGGTTGGTGGCGGCGTTCCAGTCGGCCGAGGCATATTGACGACCAAACGGAGCCGTCGCCACCGTGCGTAGCCCCGTACCATCGGTGCGCACCGCATACAGTCGCTCGTTGGACGGATAGACCAGTTGCGTGCCATCGGGCGACCAGCCAAACGACAATTCGGTCGCGGCATAGCCCGCCACAGGTACCGTGGTAACCCGCCGGGTACCCGACCCGTCGAGGTTCATCGTATACAGGTGCATATCGCCATCGACGTTCGAGATATACGCAATCTGCTGTCGGTTCGGGCTGGCAATTGGGCGCCAGTTGTTGCCGCTAAAGGTCAGTTGGCGTTCGTCGGCTACGGTTGTGGTCGTATTCGACGTTGGCCCCGACGACGCAAAGATCTGGTACTGCCCATTGACCCGTTTCGTATACAGATACGGGTAGTCGGGGAAGGCGCCCGTCCGGAACGAGAACAGCGCACTGTTTACCGTGTTGACACCATCGCGGGCCGTTACCTGCCAGTAATACGTCGTGTTGAAGTCCAGCCCGCTTACCACCACCGAATCAGCCAGAATATTGGTAAATGACTGGGATGGAGTGGTGTTGCCCTGCCGGGTCAGAAACACATCGTAGCGCAGCGTATCGAGGCCGGGGTCGGTCGAGGACCACTTCAGCGTCACGGTGCCGGGCTGGTTGGTCGTGCCCGAAATGGGTTTCACGGCCGTTGGCGCGGATGGTGGGCGGTTCTGGCTATTGTCGGTCACCAGCAGAATCGTTGGCTGCGACACTATCGACGTGCTGGCATCGATGGAGATGGCCTCGGTGCGGTAGTTGGCCAGCGACGCCGTGATGGTGTACTTACCGACTTCGAGGCTGTCAAACCTGAAGTTACCGGCTGCGTCGGTTTCGGTGATGCGGCTGCCGGGCGTAATCCGAACCAGTACGCCCCGCAGTGGTTGACGGTTGCTGTTGGCTAAGACCTGCCCGCGAATGCTGGCGAAGGTAATGGGGTCGACGAAGGTTTCTTCGGTACAGGCCCACAGGCCCAAAATGAGCGTAAATAGAGCCAGTAATCTGAATTTGTATGACATGAAGACGATGGGTTTATCGGCAGGCGTCGGCTGTTTAGAGCCAGCCAGCCCGACCACTGACTATTTCGTTTGAGTGGGAGTTGGCGGCGGTGTGGGAGCCGTTATGGGGGTGGCGGTGACCGTTTTGGCGCGGCCGAATCGACCGAAGTTGACCGTAACGCCCAACGTACCCCGCAGGTAATAATCGTTGTAAGCGCCCGCCTTGCGGCCGTCGAGTTCATCGCTGAACGGCATATGCGCTTCCAGCATCGACCGCACGCCGATGTAGCGGTTTGCCGTATACTGCACACCAACCCCGCCCGTTACTTCGGCAAAGCGGCGAGTCTGGTTGCCAAATAACCGCCCGATGGACTGTTGCCCCATGATGCCGCCCCCAACAGCCAGCAACGGCGAGAACTTCTGATAGGGCAGCGTTCGGAACAGCACGCTGGCATTCAGGCTGCTGAATGTCTGATTAACATCGTTGATGCTCAGCTGCCCCGTTCCGGCGTTTAGCTGAATGCCGACACCGGGCGTGATGTAGCCTTCTACCGACAGGCCATAGCCGGGTTGCAGGCTACGCTGGGCAAAATCGCCGTAGAATCGTTGTGCTACGGCATAGGGCTGCACCGAGAAACGCGTGGCGGGTTGTTGCATCATGTTCATCCCGTACACGTTGATCTGGCTCATCTCGGTTTTCTCTTTCGCGTAGCCATCGAGCAGGGGCTTGGTCTGGGCCGTTGCCTTCTCCGATACCGCCCACAACCCATCCTGAATGCCTTCCACGATAAGCGAATACACGGCTTTTTCGATGGCCTCCGTAACGGCCATTTGGCCTGGTTCGGTGGTCGTGAACCCTGTTTCGGCTTCCAGCAGCCGTTTGAAGCTAACGTACCTGAACAGGCCCGCGTCGATCGTCTGCGACAGAATCGTTTTTGAGGTATACACCGTTTTCAGAATCTTGCCGGAGCGCGTCGCCACCGCCCGCAGGTACACCGTCACGCGGTCTTGCCGGTATTGCGTGGAGCCACCGGCCGAGAAGTAGCGCAGGCCGCCACCACCCGTGATGATGTTGGCGTCGTAGCTTACGATACCGCCTTCCAGGATAATCCCGGCAAACAGCAGCGGCGGCAGGTTTTCCCCTTCCTTATACTGCGCCACACTCGACCGCACAATCTTGCGCTCGTTGAGCAGGTTGGCCACGTTTTCGCGCTCGATGGGCGTAAACCAGTTGCTCTCCTCCAGCGCTTTCAACAGAATGTTGGTCGTACCCTGCGAAATGGCGGTCGAGAAGCTTGTCCCTACGTCGCTTTGCTTGTATTGCCCCGTCTGATCGCGGAATTTGTAGACCGCCGCCACAATTTTGTCGCGGGCGGGTGGCAGACTGCGCAGGTTGGCCGTAATGGCCGTTTCTTCGCCGAGCCGCGCTTGCCGCGGGCCGGTAGGTTGATGAAAGTAGGCCGTGCAGCCGGTTGCTAGCCACAGCAGCGTACCAACGGCCAGTGGACTGGCCAGTACCCGGTAATTCAGTTTCATTGTCGGTTAGAGCCAGCTAGCTCAGAAGTACGGAATCGTTACGGTAGTTTCGCCGCCTTTGCCATCCACAATGCGGATCAGCACGCCATCGGTAGCGTTGGTGATGGTCACCTGAAAATCCCCAAACTGGTAGGTGCCTTCCTTCAGGGTATCTTCTGAAAACTGATTGCCAATGACTTTCTGGCTGAGTCGGTTCAGGATCTGGCGCTGCAAACTAGTCGAGAAATCGTCGAGCGACGAGGTGCTGGTGCGGTTGGTCAGGCTCGATGAGCTGCGCTGGGCGGGGTCTTTGGTTTTGTCCTGCGCCTGCGCCGAACTCAGCATCCACTGATAGTTGAACGTATTGCCACCAAACGCGGGGTTGTAGGGGTGATACACAAAGGCCTGCGCTTTGGCCCCTACGGTAAGCAGCCCCAGCAGGGTCATTGTTAAGAGTAATCGTTTAGTCATAAGAGGTTTGGTGCCAGGTCACTGGCCAACTAGTTAGATAAGCGATCGCCGCCGTGGCTGGGGGCTAGTACACGCCCGAACCGCGCAGGTCTTCATTCTCCAGATCTCGTTGCGTGGCCGCATAATTATCGACGTACTCCCGAACCGCCTGAGCAACGTACCCAGCCAGCTCTTCGATCGTGTCGATCCGGTTTTGGACGACCTGCTGAAAAATCAGTTCGTCATTGATCGACACCGACATGATGCTGCCAATACCCGAGTTGGCGGGCAGTTCATCGACCGAGATCAGGAATAGATTCAGTTCAAATTCAAGGGGCTTCTGGAGCTTCACCTGAGCCGTATCACTGGGGTTGAGGAGGGTAGCGTTGGGCGCCAGCTGCCCCGACAATTGATCGCCGGTGGGCGTCAGTTCCTGATAGGCCCGGTAAAAGGCGTCGTAAAAATCACGGCCAACCTTGCTGCGGGTGTTGTCGAGCAACAGGCTCTCGGTGCCGGCCCCCTGCTCGTTCAGGGCTTCTTCGCGAAGCGCACCTTCCAGGTCGATCATCCCGTACACGTCGGGGTCCTGCGCCAGAGTGGGCAGCGCCAAAAACGTCAGCAGCCAAATGAGTACATACAGGTGCTTCATTGCGCCGAGAAGTAAGAACTGGTGATCACGGCCCGCGCCCCGCCCGTCTGCTCGATCCGGATCGGGCTGGCGGTACTGCCAACGTTGATGAGTGAATTTTCGGTTAGCCGAAGGTCATTACCATTACCCGCCTGACGTACCTGCACGTTGAGCTTATCGCCCTGCATCCCGTCGAGTGTCAGTGTGTTGCCGTTGCCCCGTTGTTCGAGCAGGTAGTTGTTCAGATTGCCGTTGAGCGACAGGTTCAGCAAATTGCCATCGCCATCCTGAATCATGGCCACCTGATTACCGGCCGGTGCCCGGTAATACGCCTGATTCCCCGAGCCGCGTTGCGACAGCGTTACCAGATCAGCGCTCGCTCCTGTTGCCGCCTGGCTGGCCAGAACCGCCTGCTGCTGCGTAACGGTCGAGGGCAGCGCCCCGCCCCAGAACGCCTCCGACGTGGGTGCTGTCTGGGCCTGTGACACGAGAGCCAGCAAGCCAAACCAGCTTGAAAAGATCAATTTTTTCATCCGATAAATCTACTAGTTTGGCCGATTAAAAGCCAGCCTTCTGCCGGTATGTTCAGGGGGTTTTTTACTAGAAGGCAGGTAACGTACCTGAACGCGTGAATCGCCCCGCCGACATCTTACCTGCGTAAGCGGCCAACGGGGCGATCTGCTAATTCCGACGATACGCGCTTACTAATTATTGGTCTGCGTGATCGTCGTCGTGTTGTTGTTACCAGCCTGATAAACGCTGGCCGTCTGACCAGGGCCAGCCGCATCGCTCACCTGCGTAATGGTCAGCGTATTGCCGTTGCCATACTGACCAGCGTAACCGCTAAATGGCGACGTACCTGCGACGCCACGGATCAGGTTACCCCGGCCCGTTTGCGACATGGTAGCTGTGTTATTATCACCGATCAAATCGAACCGGACTGTATTGAACGTGCCGCGTTGCGTGACCGTCGTCGTGTTGAAATCCGATCCATCCGGAGCGAAACTATCATCACCCTGATAGATTTCGGCGTAGTTGTTTGTTCCGGTCGTCAGTTGGTCAATCACGACCGAGTTGCCGGTACCTTGGTATTGGTAGATCTGGGCGTTGTTGGTCGTTCCTGATTGCAGAATCGTGGCGTTGGCCTGATCCGATCCGTAGATCTGCTGAATGGCCGCAATGCCAGTTGTACCACTCTGCTCGACCGTCGCCGTGTTGCTGGTTACGCCGGCTACCTGATAGAGCTGAGCGCTGTTGCTGTTCCCCGATTGGGTCAGGGTAATCACACCATCCTGAGCAGCATCCGTCTGGTACAGGTCGGCGAAGTTCGACGTACCTGACTGCGTCACAACCGCCTGATTGCCCAAGCTACCCGCTGCTATCCCAAAAGCTACCCCCGATTGATTGACGAAAGCCTGCTGGCTCGTTCCTGACTGGTCGACTGTGATCTGGTTGAAGCCGCTGGCATCGCTTTGGCTTACTTCAGCGTTGTGCGCTCCAGTCACGCCCACCTGTGTGATCGTGATCTGGTTGTTAATGCTGCCGCCGTTACCACCCGCATTTTGTTCGGCAAACACCGTGTGGAAATCGCCTGTCTGCGTCACCGTTGCTGAGTTGCCAGAGCTAGTGAAGCCACCCGTGATCCCGTTTTGCTCCACGTTGGCAAACAGATTCGTTCCCGCCTGCGTAACCAACGCCGTTTGGCCAAGGCTCAGGTCATTCTGCTTGATCGATGCGTTATTCGCTACGCCCGACGCGCTGCCCGATTGCAGGATAGTAGCGTTGTTACTCACAGAGGCATTGTTCTGTGAGATGGTTGCCGTGTTCTCCACCTCTGACTGCGTAATCGTAGCCGTGTTAAGGGCTGACGATCCATCCGCCCCTGGTTGCTGGTAGATAGTAGCCGTTTGCGTCTGGCCGGTTTGGGTTACCGTCGCCGTATTAGCTTCCGACGAGAACGTACCGCCGCCGGTACCATCACCCTGGTAGACGGTGGCCGTGTGCTGATCGCCGTCCTGGCTCACCGTGGCCTGGTTGCCCGCACTCAAACCCGCTACGCCGCCGTTCTGGTACACACTCGCCGTGTTGCCCCCGCCAATCAGCGTCGGCACCTCGCCGCCCGTCGAGCCCTGCTGGGTCACACTCGCCGTGTTGCCCTCGCTACGACCGTTCTGCTCCACCGTCGCCTGGTTGGTGAACGCCGACTGTACCACCGTCGCCGTGTTGCCCGTCGAACTGCCGTTGGCCGTCCCGTTCTGCTGAACGCTTGCTGTCTGGCCAAAACCCGACTGGTCCACGCTCACCGTGTTACCGATGCTGCTGCCACCGCTGCCCCCATTTTGCTGAGTGGTACTCACATGCTGCTCTCCCAACTGACGAACGTCGGCCCGGTTGCCGCTGCTGCTGCCTGCCAGCGTCCCGTCTCCGTTCTGCTCCACCGTCGCCTGGTTGTTGCTGCTAACCTGACTCGCTACGTCCCGGCTGGTGAAGCCCTGTAGAATCATACTTTGGTTGCCCACCGAGTTATTGCTCTGGCTGATGGTGGTGTTGGCGTTGTTGTCGCCGTTCTGGTAGATCTCTCCCGTATTCCGCTGGCTGAGGTTATTTTGGTTGATGATTACCCCCGTGTTGGTGTTACCTAACTGCAGGATACCCCCGAAGTTACCATCCCCCACGGCCTGATCGAAGCCGGCACCCGGTGGAGGGGTAGCCCCGCCGCTGAGGCCCAGCGCCCCCCCGTTCTGGTTGATGGTGCCCACGTTGCCCGAGCCGCCCACCATGCCGACTGCAGCCCGGTTGCCCTGCGAGCCCGTCCGCTGGTTGATGGTGGCCGTGTTAGTCACCGTCCCCGTCTGGAAAGTGCCCGCCCAGTTGCCCGTGTTCACCCCGGCCCCCTGGTTCTGGTTGATGGTCGACACCTGGTTGTTGCCGCTCTGCTGCTGGACGGCTGTCTGGTAGGTGCCGCTCTGGTTGAGGGTGGCTGAGTTCTGGGCCCAGGCCGCCCCCACAAACGCCAGCAGAGCGCTGCCGGTAAGGATAACTTTTTTCATTGTAAACGCCGATTTATATATCCGAAATGTGATTAGGATTAGAAGGTAAAGGCATACTCAACCGCCAGAACTAGCAGTTGACGGTACTCAGTTATTGGTTTGAATGATCACGTTGACGTTGTTGTTGCCCACCTGCTCGATATTCTGAATGTAGCCACCTGTACCCGGTGCATTCGTTTGAATAATGGTCAGCGAGTTATTGTTACCAATCTGTTTGGCTACGTTATCCTCGCCATAGATACTACCGGCCAGCCCCCGAACTTCGTTGTTGCTGCCGGTCTGCGTGGCCGTGAACGTATTTCCGCTTCCGAGCTGCCAGATTCGGGTGGTATTGTTGTCGCCGCGTTGCGTGATCGTGGCCGTATTGTCATTGTAAATCCCGCCGCCCAACTGGTCACCCTGCCGGATCGAGGCATAGTTCAGCATACCTGAGGTAAGTTGGTCGATGGTCGCCCGATTCCCCGTACCACTGGCATCTCCGTCGCCACCCCGCTCTTGCAGGATGTAGGCTTCGTTTTGCAGCCCGCTTTGTAGAATGGTGGCCTGTGAATAGTGCAGCCCGTTGTTCTGGCTGATGTTGGCGACTCCCTGAACACCGCTTTGCGTAACTGTCGCTGTGTTGTAGGTGGCGTCATTTTGCTGCTCGACCCGGCTATTGTTCCCGTCATTCGATTGCGTAACGGTAGCCGTGTTATGCTGACTGTAATTAGCCTGAACGATGGCGTTGATCTGGTTTGTGCCCGATTGGTTGACCAACACTTGGTTGTCGGCGCTGCTGCCGATTTCACCACCCGACTGGTTCACCTCACTTTGCTGCCCCGAGCCACGCTGCTCAATGGTCGCGCTGTTGTTGCTGCTAAAATTCGTCTGCGTGATGAAGGCCTGGTTAGTGGCGTCTATTTGGGTGATGGTGGCCGAATTCTCAGCACTGGCACCAAGCGTACCGCCAACCTGTAAAATAGTTGCCTGTTGAGACGAACCGCTCTGGCTGATACCGGCGTCGTTACTCTGGCTGTTGTTACCCTGGCTGACCGACGCCGTGTGGTCGCCGGCTAACTGATTTATATCGGCTGTATTGTTACTACTGGCGCCTTGTGCGCCGCCAGACTGATCGATAGTGGCCAGATTACCGGTCGGTGCAAACCCACGTTCACTACCGGTAAACCCAGGAAGGCTACCTGTGCCGCTCTGTGTAATGGTAGCCGCGTTGGCTGAGCTATTATTAGTTTGATTGACAATCGCCTGATTGCCGCCGATAGTCTGTTCAACCGTAACCTCGTTGGTTGTGCTGGCTCCTAGCGTACCGCCATTCTGCATGACCATAGCACTATTGGACGTTCCATCCTGCGTAATCGATAACTGGTTCTGGCGGCTGTCATTGCTCTGCTCACTAGTTGCCAAGTTCCCTGAGCCATTCTGGCTGATCGTCACCGTATTTTCGCCGCTGCTACCCTGAGCGCCTCCGTTCTGCACGCTGGTAGCCTGTTGGCTATCACCTTGCTGATCGAGAGTGGCTTTGTTCTGGCGGCTGTTGTCGTTCTGGGAAATAGAGGCCTGATGGCCTACACCTGTATTGGCTTGGGTTATGGCCGCCTCGTTGGTTGAACTGCTTCCATTACTACCACCGTTCTGCTGCACAGCAGCCTGGTTCCCATTAGCTGTCTGATTGATTAAGGCAGCGTTGGTTTCCGAGTCGTTGGTGGGACCGCCTAACTGCTGGACCGTAGCCACGTTGGTGTTGCCTGACTGATCGGTTCCGGCCTGGTTCAACCGGCTGCTCCCGCCTGCTGCCGTCGCGCTCTGATCGATGGTGCTTTGGTTACTATTACCTGTCTGCCGAATAGCGGCTTCGTTGAACGAACTGCCGGCCGCCGCCGAATTACCCTGCTGCGTAATCGAGGCCTGATTACCGTTACTGGCTGTTCCAACCCCACCGGCCGACGTGAATCCCTGCAAGATGAGGGCCTCATTACTAACTGAGTTATTACTTTGGGTAATGCTGGTGTTAGTATTGTTATCCCCATTCTGCCAGACTTCACCCTGGTTTTTCTGACTGAGGTTGTTTTGGCTAACCGTACCTGTGTTGGTGTTACCGGCTTGCAGCACACCAGCGAAGTTGCCGTCACCCACGGCGTTGGTCATGCCCGCCTGAATGCCCGTGCTTGTTCCGCCGCTAAGGCCCAGCGCCCCCCCGTTCTGGTTGATGGTGCCCACGTTGCCCGAGCCGCCCACCATGCCGACTGCAGCCCGGTTGCCCTGCGAGCCCGTCCGCTGGTTGATGGTGGCCGTGTTAGTCACCGTCCCCGTCTGGAAAGTGCCCGCCCAGTTGCCCGTGTTCACCCCGGCCCCCTGGTTCTGGTTGATGGTCGACACCTGGTTGTTGCCGCTCTGCTGCTGGACGGCTGTCTGGTAGGTGCCGCTCTGGTTGAGGGTGGCTGAGTTCTGGGCCCAGGCCGCCCCCACAAACGCCAGCAGAGCGCTGCCGGTAAGTACAATTTTCTTCATAGAGAGGTTGGCTAGCGCGGTTAGTCGTTCAGTTTACGGGGTTTGGCTTTCCGTTTGTCCGACTCACGTTGGGTGTCGTTATCTCCCTGCTGATCGATCGTTACGCTTGACTGACCATCGTGTTGCACAGTCGTGGTGTTGGTCCCATTCGTATTGACGATTGTGGTAGTGGTTTGCCCGTTGCCTGACTGAATAACCGTTGCCGAATTACCCTGACCCGACTGCCGTATCACGACCGTTGAACGGCGCGTGGGCAAACTATCGCCCGGGCTGGCAGCTTGTGCGTACACTAGCCCGGATCCGGTCAGGAAGAGGCCAAGTGCTGAAAAGAAAGCTGGATATGGATTCATAACTTGAGACGAGATAACGCTTACCGAACAGACACTTGCTTTGCGCTTCTAAGGTGCTCAAAACAAATGGGCCTGTTCGTAAAAAAGGCACTTAATATACTAGACGGTTACCCTGACCGGACTCAGTAAACCTATAAATGCCGGCCGAGAATACTAGAATTCATGCGATAGTACGAATCAATGACACAATAAAAATAAAATGAGACATAAATGTATCAATCAATTAATAGTAGATTAATTAGAATATACTGAGCGGTAGCTCAAAGTAACCAAGTGGGAACGCGGTCAGGCCGGACAGTCGTTGTCCGCTTTCGGACATGCAAAAGCGGCGCGGTTGGTTTATCTTGGCCAAACACACGGTTAAGTAAGTTGGCACAGTGGTTGTCTATCCTACCTCGTCTGCCACCGCTCCTCCTACAAACGTTTACCCCGGCCAGCCGCCAAGCCTATGTTCCGCCATTACCTAACCATCGCTCTACGTAACCTGCGCAAGAACCGCACCTTCGCAATCATCAACGCGGCGGGGCTGGGCCTGGGCATCGCTGCCTTCGGGATTATCTGGGAATATGTTGCTTTTGAGCGCAGTGTCGATCAGTTTCACACCAACCTGCCCCGCCTCTATCGGGTGCTGCTCCAGGAAAAAACCGGCCCAACGTCGGAGTTTAGCCCCGGCGGGTTTACGGTTGATGCACAGGCGGCTTTACCCGATATTGAACGTACCTGTCGGGTGGTTACGGGGGCGGCCAGCGGTATCGTAAGCGTTCAACAGCCTCGCGCTGGCACCCCCAGTGTTTTTCGGGAAAGCAACGCGGCGATGGTCGACGGCAGCTTTTTTCAGCTGTTCTCATTCCCGGTCCTGAGTGGCAACCCGGCTAGCCTCGGCCAGCCCAACGTAGTGTTTTTGTCGGAAAGCACCGCCCGTAACTACTTCGGTACCGCTTCGGCGCTGGGTCAGACCATCACATTGAGCAGCCAGTTTGGCAAATTGCTGTTTACGGTCGGGGGCGTTTATACCGATATGCCCGACAACTCCGATATCCGCTACGACCTGCTTTATTCGTTGCAGACGCTGGCCAACCCCGCTAACCGAAACGGCAACGACTGGGCCGACCCCACGGCCTACAACGCCAATTTCTTGCAGGCGGTGGTGCTGCTCAAACCCAACACCAACCCGGAAGCGCTGGAGAAAAAGCTGAACGACTTTTACCACAGCAAAAAGCCCGACGACGATGCCGTGACGGTGCGCCTGCAATCGTCGGCCTACGTACACCTCGGGCGCTCGCTCAACGACCCACTCACCACAATTGGCAGCCTTGGGTTTGTGTACTTACTGAGTGCGCTGGCGCTGTTAATCATGCTGATTGCGTGGCTCAACTACGTCAACTTAAGCACCACCACCGCCCTGACCCGCGCCAAAGAAGTGGGCGTCCGGAAAGTGGTGGGCGCCACGCAGGGCCAGCTGGCGGCGCAGTTACTGGCCGAATCCCTGCTGATCAATGCGCTGGGCCTGGGGCTGGGTATGCTGTTGCTATCGCTGGTGCAGCCGCTGTTCAACCAGTTTATTGGCAAACAGCTGAGCCTGGGTACGTTGCTGCTGGGGCGGCAAGGCGACGTAGGGCTTTGGTTCTGGGGGCTAGCCGCACTCCTGTCGGGCGCCCTGGTCAGCGGTGGGTACGTTGCCTTTGCGCTCACCCGACTTCGCCCGGTTGATATGATGCGCGGCAATGGCCACACACCGGGGCGTAGCGCCTGGCTGCGGCAGTCGTTGGTGGTGGTGCAGTTTGGCATTGCCGTTGCCTTGATCGTGGTTACGTTGGTGATGTTTCAGCAGGTACGTTTCCTGCAACAACGCCCACTGGGACTGACCCTCGACCGGTTGCTGACTATTCGCGGACCCGAGGTAGGCAAAGAGCAGCCCGACTTCAAGGCGCGCCGAACAGCCTTTCAGCAACAGGTGGCCCAGCTGGCCTTTGTGGAAGCCTGGAGCAATACGGGCAGTGTACCCGGCAACTTTTACAACTTCAACTCGTCGGGGATCACGCGGCAGAACCCTCGCCCCGATGATGGCAAGAAGACTTACAATGTAATTTTTGCGGATGACCATTTCCTGCCTACGTTCGGGATCAACCTACTGGCTGGGCAGAACTTCACCCCGACTCACCTGGCGGCCGACTATGAAAAAGGCAGCCCGACCCTGATCAATGAGAAAGCCGCGCTCGATCTTGGGTTTGCGTCGGCCAAGGCAGCGGTGGGGCAGTTGCTGGTCTGGGGCGACAATACTTATGAGGTTGTTGGCGTCGTGGGCAACTACCGGCACCAGTCGCCCAAAACGCCGATTGATCCATTGATCCTGTTTCCGAGGGCGTACAACAACTACCTAACGGTCAGGCTGGCGGCTGGCAACGTACCTGAGCAGCTGAGCCAGTTGGAGCGCCTTTACAAAGCGAGCTTTCCGGGCAACCCGTTCGATTATTTCTTCGTGCCAGAACGCTACAACGAACAATACCAGACCGAACAGCAATACAGCCAGCTATTCAGTCTGGCGGCGGGGCTGGCCATTTTTATCGCCTGTTTGGGGCTGTTTGGGCTGGCGGCGTTTACGGCCCAGCGCCGCACCAAGGAGATCGGCGTGCGGAAAGTGCTGGGGGCCAGTGAGGCCGGTATTGTGGCCATGCTCAGCAAAGAGTTTATGCAGTTGGTTGGCGTCGCGTTTCTCATAGCTACACCCGTGGCCTGGTGGATTATGGAGCGCTGGTTGCAGGGGTTTGCCGAAAAAACGCCCCTCCACTGGTGGCTATTCGCCGGAGCCGGGGCATTGGCCGCACTCGTCGCCCTGCTGACGGTTTCGTACCAGACCTTGCGGGCCGCCCGCGCCAACCCGGTAGTGAGCTTACGGGCCGATTGATGGCCGCGCGCAGGGCTGAATCTGGCCAGCCAACCGCTTTTTTTGGTACCTTATCCACCCATTAACCTACATTCGGCTATGCCTAAAAATGTACTGGGTGGTCCCCTTACCTGCTGCTGTACCCGCCCACTCACGGGATTTTACCGCGATGGTTTCTGTCGTACCGACGATCAGGACGAAGGGCGCCATGTCGTCTGCGCCATCATGACCGAGGCTTTTCTGGACTTTACCCGGTCGCGGGGCAATGACCTGACCACGCCCCGGCCCGCCTTTCAGTTTCCGGGCCTTAAACCCGGCGACCGCTGGTGCCTGTGTGCGCTCCGTTGGCGCGAAGCCCACGACGCTGGTGTGGCACCGCCCGTGCTCCTGTCCTGCACGCATGAGCGTGCTTTGCAATATATCCATCTGGATGCACTACGGAAGTTGGCGTTTGAGGAATAATCGGGAACTCAAATTGTGTATCTTTACCTACTTCCGTAACTTCTTCTTTTGTCATGAATGCATCTGTTGACTACGCCTCTCCGCCCGGAACAACGCCAGCCCAATCGGGTAACGCAACTCAGATTGAGCTACTTAGGGCTATTGTCGAGCATACGGCTTCGGCTAATTCGCTCTGGGAGCCCGTCTGGGACGAGTTTGGTCAGCTTGTCGATTTCCGGTATGTGTTTATCAATCCCGCCACGGCTCGTTACCTCAATAAGACGGCCGATCAACTGGTAGGGAAACTGGTTAGCGACGAAGTGCCGGGCTTCAAGACCGATAAGCATTTTGACTTATTTGCCCAGGTTTTTCTGACGAATACGCCCCTTCGCCGGGAGGTTCTGCACCCCTCGCTCAAACGGTGGATGGATGTCTCGGTCTCGCGCGTGGGCAACAACCTGCTGATGTCGTTTTATGACACGCACGAGATTCATCTGGCGGCCGAACGGAATCAGGCGCAGGCCGAACTCCTTCAGCGGGTTGTTGATCATTCGCCATCGGGTATGATTTTGATGGAGGCCGTGCGCGATGAAGCCGGTACGATCGTCGATTTCCGGTACTTGCTGACCAACCAGATGAACGCCACCCTGACCAACCGGTCGGTGGACGAGATGACGGGGCAGCTGGTATCGACGCTCTTTCCGAATTACCAGACGCTGGACCTGTTTCGTACGCTCGTACACGTAACCAACACGGGCGAGACCGTCGAAAACACCTTCGATTATGATCAGTTTGGCGTCAAAGGCACGTTCGACGGGTATTATGTAAAACAGGACGATGGCGTGCTGTTCACGTTCGTCAACATAACGCGGCTGCGCGATCAGCAACAGCAGCTGGAGCAGATGAACCGCGAGCTGACCCGCTCCAACGAGAGCCTGCAACAGTTTGCCTACATTGCCAGCCATGATTTGCAGGAGCCGCTTCGGAAAGTGCAGTCGTTTGGGCAAATGCTTGCTGATCAGTACGGTACGCAGCTCGACACCAACGCGATCGATTTGCTGGCGCGGATGCAGGGCGCCGCCAAGCGCATGTCGGGACTTATTCATGACCTGCTCAATTATGCCCGGCTATCAACCGAAAAAGAACCGTTCGTCTCCGTTTCCCTAAGTCGGCTGGTCGACGAAGCTCTCAATGACCTCAACCTCCGTATCCAGTCGACGCAGCCAACCATCGCAATCGACCCGCTGCCAACGGTGCAGGGGCGGCCGGTGCAGTTGCTACAGGTTTTCCAGAACCTGCTGAATAACGCGCTGAAGTTTCAGCCGGCCGGTCAGCATCCGCACATCAAAATCAGCTGTCGGCCCGCCGACCCGGCCCACCTTCCCGCCCATCTGGCCCAAAACCAGCCTTATTGGCAAATCGACGTGCAGGATAATGGCATCGGATTCGATCAGCAGCATGCCGAACGGATTTTTGAGGTGTTCCAGCGGCTACACGGCAAAAACAAGTTTGTGGGTACCGGCATTGGGCTCTCGGTGTGTCGGCGCGTGGCTGAAAATCACGGCGGTACTATTACTGCCACCAGTGAGTTGGGAAAAGGGGCTACGTTCTCGGTGTTCCTGCCCCAAACGAGCGCGTAACGCCGGACGTGGTCTGTGGGCGTGCGGGCAGGCAACCCGTGTATTGTCCAAAATCGGACACGCCGCCCGCAACGCCCGTTTGAGCCTCAACAGGTTATCAATATGGCCTGTATCTTGTGCGCGGCTTAAGACACGTACCCTGTTTCGTTTATGCTTCGTTCGTACCTAACCATCGCCCTCCGAACGCTGTGGCGCAATCGCACGCAGAGTTTTATTAATGTATTGGGGTTGTCCCTTGGCATGGCCTGTGCCTTGCTGATGGCCCTCATGATTGTGGATGAGCTCAGCTACGAGCAGTTCCACACCAAAGGCGACCGTATCTACAAAGCCTATAACCGCAACACCTTCGAAGGCAGTGTCCATTGCTGGTACACAACGCCTGCGCCACTAGGCCCAACCCTGAAAGCCGAATACCCGGAGATTGCCGCCACGACCCGCGTTAGCTGGGCCGACACGTACCTAACCGCCCACGGCGATAAAAAGGTATCGTTGAAAACGCCGTTCGTCGATCCCGATTTCCTGACGATCTTCAGCTTCCCACTCCTTCGCGGCGATGCGAAGAAAGCCCTCAGCACGCCCAAATCGGCGGTACTGACCCAGTCGTCGGCCCAGAAACTGTTTGGCAACGCCGACCCGATGGGTAAGCTCATTCGTATCAACAACCAGTTTGACTTCATCGTGGGCGGCATCATTCAGGACCCACCCACCAACACCGAGCTGGCGTTCGAGATGCTGCTGCCCTGGACCTTCATCAAAACGGCCTACGGCTACGACGATATTTACTGGGGAAATAACTCCTACCGCACCTATGTCGAGCTGGCGCCGTCGGCTTCGCTGGAGGCGGTAAACAAGAAAATCCGCGACGTTACGATCCGGCATTCGAAGGGCGACGAAGACAACGAAGTGTTTCTGTACCCGTCGGCGCGGTGGCGGCTCTACGGCAACTTCACCAACGGAGTCGAGGCGGGCGGGGCCATCGTCTATGTGCGGCTGGCGGGCTACATCGCCTTGTTTATTCTGCTGCTGGCCTGCATCAACTTCATGAACCTCAGTACGGCCCGTTCCGAAAAACGCGGCCGCGAAGTGGGAATCCGAAAAGTGGTGGGCGCCAACCGCTCGGCGCTGGTGGGGCAGTTCCTGGGCGAGTCGCTCCTGCTCACGCTGGGGGCATTTGTGCTGGCGATTGTACTGGCCCAGCTGGCACTGCCCGGCCTTAATCTGCTTATCGACAAGCAGCTGAGCATTCCGTACGGTAGCGTCTCGTTCTGGCTGGGCTGCCTCACCCTCGTCTTACTGACGGGTACGTTGGCCGGTAGCTACCCCGCCTTTTTCCTATCGGCAATGCAGCCGATCCGGGTGCTGAAAGGGCGCATCAATCTGGGCCGTGGCAACCTTACGCCCCGGCAGATGCTGGTGGTCTTTCAGTTTGTGATTACGGTGACGCTGCTCATCTGCACGGTGGTGGTGAAACGGCAACTCCGCTACACGCAGGAGCGCGATATGGGGTATAACCGCAACCAGCTCGTTTACACACCGATAGTGGGCGATATCGGCAAAAACTACGATGTCATTCGGGCCGAACTGTTGCAGCAGAATGTGGCCACAGCCGTTTGCAAAGCGAGTGGGCATATCGCCCAGAATTCGAGCAACACCTGGGGGCTAAGCTGGCGCGGCAAACCTGAAGGCAGCAAAATCACCTTCGACCAGATTGGCTCCCCCGCCGACTACGTCAAAACGATGGGTCTGACGCTCACGGCCGGCCGTGACCTCGACAGCCGAACGTACCCAGCCGACTCAAACGCCTGCCTTATCAACGAAACCGCCGCCAAGATTATGGGCTTTAAAGATCCACTGGGCGAGGAAATTCGGAATGGCGACCGCTCCTATCGGATTGTGGGCGTTTTCAAGGATTTTATCTGGGGGTCTCCGTTCTACGAAATCCCGCCCATGTTTGTCAAAGGCAACTACGGGTCTGATTACCTGCATTACCGGCTTAACCCCAATCTGCCCACGCAGGTGGCTATTCAAAAATCCCGCGCCATTTTTCAACGACACAATCCGGCTTTCCCGTTTGAGCTGACCTTTGTCGATCAGGAGTTTGAGCGCAAGTTTGATCGGGTGAAGTCCATTGGGCGTATGGCCGACGTGTTTGCCGTCCTGGCCATTGTCATTGCCTGCCTGGGCCTGTTTGGGTTGGCGACGTTTATGGCCGAACGCCGCACCAAAGAGATTGGCGTCAGAAAAGCGATGGGCGCCAGCATCCCCAGCCTGGTCAGCCTGCTCAACCGCGATTTCCTGAAGCTGGTCGTAATCGCCATCCTGATTGCGATGCCGCTAGCGTGGTGGATGATGGACCGCTGGCTGCAAGATTATCATTACCGCACCGCACTCGACTGGTGGCTCTTTGCCGTGGCGGGTGGGCTGGCCGTGCTGGTTGCCCTGCTGACGGTCAGCTACCAGAGCATCAAAGCCGCCCTGACTAACCCGGTCGAGGCCCTGCGAGCCGAGTAAGGGAATGGCTGAAGGAGTGCCCGACAACCTCCCCGACGCTGTCTCGTACTCCTTCAGCCGTTCACTCCTTATTTTTGCCTCATGCGCCGTACACTGTATCGTATTCTGGAAACTTCGGCCGGCAACCGGCGGGGCGTGAGCCTGGTGTTCAACATCGTCCTGATCACGATCATTACGCTCAATGCCATTGCCATTATCCTGCATACGGTACCGGCCATCAACGAGAAATACGCCCGGCTGTTCATCGACTTCGAGCTGTTTTCGGTCTTGTTTTTCACCGTCGAATACGTGCTGCGCGTGTGGGTATGCGTCGAGAACGACCGCTACCACCACTGGTTTTGGGGGCGAATCCAGTACATGCTGTCGGTTAGCGCGCTGATCGATCTGCTGGCCATTGCGCCGTTCTACGTCACGCTGTTTGCCACCGATCTGGCCATCGTCCGTATCCTGCGGCTCTTTCGGATTTTCCGGCTGTTTCGCGTCTCGAAATACTCTCACGCCTACCGGATGATCCTGAGCGTTGTGCGCGACAAGAAAGAAGAACTGCTGCTGAGCCTCGCCATGATCGTGTTCATGCTCATTATCCTATCGAGCATCATGTATTACGTGGAGCACCCGGCTCAACCCACGGTGTTTTCCAGCATCCCGGCGACGATGTGGTGGGCGATCAACGCCATGGCTACGGTCGGGTATGGCGACATTCACCCGGTTACGGCACTGGGCAAGACGCTGGCAAGCGTTTCGGCCGTGATGGGCATTGCCCTGTTCGCCCTGCCGACGAGTATTCTGGTATCGGGCTTCAACGAGCACATCCGTTACCGCAAAATGCCCCCCCGCTGCCCCCATTGCGGCAAGGAGCTTTAATGTGTTTGGCGTTTTGAGTGTACAGTTTTGAGTTGGCTGACGCACGTAGTTGCTCAAGCGCTAACAAACTCAAAACTGTACACTCGAAACGAATCACGATATCGTTTTCAGCGCGTCGGCGAAGGCCTGCATCTGTGGCAACGTACCCAGACTGACGCGGCACCAGTATTGGCCGTCGAATTTCCACTGCCGGATACCTACGCCCTGATCCATCATTTTGGCGACGAAGTCTTCGCCCTTCATCCGAATCGGGAACATCATGAAGTTGGCGTCGGACGGTAGCGGCGTGTAGCCTTCTTTTTTGAGCGTCTGCTCCAGAAAAGCTTTCGATTCGGCGGTTTTCCCCAGCGACCACTTGATAAACTCCGGGTCGTTGAAGCTCACCATCGCGGCCCGCAACGATGTCATGCTCAGCCCCCCACCGTTGGGCGAGAACGGCGCGATCTGCGCAATCATCTCGGGCTTGGCAAGCAGGTAGCCAATGCGCAAGCCCGCAAAGCCGTGCACTTTCGAGAACGTCCGGCTGATGATTACGTTCTTGCCAGCCCGCACCAGATCGACCATGCTGGCCGCTACAGGGTCTTTCACATAGTCGATGTAGGCTTCGTCAACAAACACCGGCGTCTTGTCGGCCGTGGCCGAGATGAAGCTGCGGAGCTTGGCCGGATCGGTCAGGATGGCCGTAGGGTTATTGGGGTTGCAGAGATAAACCAGGCTGGTTTTGCCCGAAATCCGCTCGCTGATTTTCTGTAGATTCTGGTCGTAGCCATCAGCCGCTACGAGGGGTACTTTTTCGGCCACCATACCGTGCTTGATCGCCGCACGGGGCAGCGCGTCGAACGTCGGGTCGGGGTAAACGAGGTTGTTACCCGCCGGGGTTTTGTAGGCGAAATACATGGCGGTTGCGCTCAGCAACTCACCCGAACCGGCCCCCAGCAGCACGCATTCTTCAGGTACGTTCTCCCGCTGCGCCACCATCGCCCGGAAGGTTCTGGCGTGTTCCATGGCGTAGAGATAGCCATCAGGTGCCGCTTCGGTGATGGTTTTCAACACCTTGGGCGACGGGCCGTAGGGGTTTTCGTTGGCCAGCAAACGGGCTTTCAGGGCGGGTTTGCCACCGGGTGGCACAACGCCCGGCGGCAGGGTAACCGGGCTGTCAAGCCAGGGTTCGCAATAGGCAGCAGGGGCCGAGGCAATGCCTAAGCCCGACAACAGACCAGCCCGGAGCCAGTCGCGGCGATTGAGTTGCATACGGAATGTTGACGTGTAAAAAAGAACAGGTTGTATTCTGATTATCCGTGAAGCAGGCTGATACTGACGGTCTTGTTGTGGTTTCAATCTACAACAGAAAAAGCTTTTTCCAGCTAGTTTATTCGGCGTTTACTGAAATTCAACAAACCTTATTTGGATAATTATAAAAACAACCAATACATCGCTTATTATCTGACCAAAGCAGGGCAAGAAAAACAGTAACGGGCTGTCAGACAAGGCACGCAGGCTGTACGCGCACGCAGACTCGGCAGCGGGGCCATATTCTCAGTAAAGGAGAATCAGCTCAAACAGAAAAAAGCCTATAGGGTTAGTCTATTAATTGTCAGTAGTTACCAGAAAGCACAATAAACGAACTTCCCTATGTTAGCCATGAATTATCGGGGACCACGGCGGGTCCGAATGGATCAGAAGCCGATGCCCGAAATCCTACACCCGGAGGACGCCATCGTCCGGGTAACGCGCTCCTGCATCTGCGGGTCTGACCTGCACCTCTACAACGGCAACGTACCTGACACCCGCGTGGGCACCACCTTTGGCCACGAGTTTACAGGGATCGTGGAAGAAGTCGGCTCCGAGGTGCACAAGCTCAAGGTCGGTGATCACGTGCTGGTGCCCTTCAACATTGCTTGTGGCAAGTGTTCGTTCTGCCAGCAGGGCCTTTACGGCAACTGCCACGAATCGAACCCCGAGGCCACGGCAGTAGGCGGCATTTTCGGGTACTCGCATACGGCGGGCGGCTACGACGGCGGGCAGGCCGAATACGTGCGGGTGCCCTACGCCAACGTCAGCCCGACGGTGATTCCACCCGGCATGGACGTGGAAGACGCCGTGATGCTCTGCGACGTGGTGCCGACGGGCTATCAGGCCGCCGAAATGGGTGGTATTCAGCCGGGCGACACAGTCGTGGTTTTCGGCGCGGGGCCGGTTGGCATTATGGCGGCGCGGTGTGCGTGGCTGTTCGGAGCTGGCCGCGTGATTGTCATCGACAATGTTGACTACCGGCTGGAGTTCGTTAAAAATTACGCGCCCGCCGAGGTGTACAATTTCGACGAGATCGGTGATGTGGTACTGTTCATGAAAAAAGCCACCGATTGGCTGGGCGCCGACGTTTGCATTGACGCCGTGGGCGCCGAAGCCAGCGGTAGCATCATGCACAAGCTGACGGGGCAGGCACTGCTCCAGGCGGGCGCAGCCACGGCACTACACTGGGCCATCAATTCCGTGAAAAAAGGAGGGATTGTGTCGATCGTGGGTGTATACGGCCCCACCGGCAACATGGTGCCTATTGGCAACGTCGTGAACAAAGGCATCACCATCCGGGCCAACCAAACGGGTGTCAAACGCCTGCTGCCCCGGCTGATCGAACACGTGCAGAGTGGTGTACTGAACCCTAAAGCCCTGATCACGCATCGCCTCCCGCTGGAGGAAGTGGCCGAGGGCTACCACATTTTCTCGGATAAACTAGACAACTGCATCAAACCGGTGCTCATTCCGCCCAAAGCTGGCATCTAAACACAAACAGTATGGAAAGCGTAGCAGAAAAGAAGCAGCAGGCCGAAGAAAACAACGCGGCTCGTGGGCGCGACATGGCGGCCAAATTTGCGCATATCAACGGCTGGGGTGTCGACATAAACCCCAAAAATGACCCAACGTACCCGATCAAAGATCCCCGTACGGATGTGGAGCAGGAAGGATATACCTGGCAGCGGCCCACACAACAGGCTGATACCGTGGAGATTCTCCATTCCAACGAGCGCCCGAATTTAAGTGCCGTCTACGGCACCGTTGCGCCGCCCTCGGGCCTGAGCGGTATGTTGCGCCGGTATGCCTTCACGCACAGTGAATCGCGGCTGATGCACTGGATCCCGCTGGTTGTCGCCGACCGGATCAACGTGGTGGAAGGCATCATCGACGACCTGATGCGCGGCACAGTGCCGAACATCCCGAAAGAGAAAGGCATGAAAGCCGATCTGGAGGTAAACCCAACAGGTCTGGCTACCAAAGTGCTTGTGACAGCTCTCGTCGCCACGGCGGTCATTGGCCTGTTTGCCTACAGCCGCAACGATCGGAGTTTACGTAGAGGCTAGTTTAAAGATTGGTTTAAAGACAAACCGCCCGACCAGCATGCTGGTCGGGCGGTTTGTCTTTCAGGTACGTTATTCCAGAATGGGGACCTCCTTGCTGAGGCTGTAGAACAAGACTCACCGAACCGACATCGCTTTTTCAGTGACTTCAATTACAGCTATTGCAGCCCTCTGTCACACTACTTATTCGAGCAATGACAGAGTTTGCAAAAACTGGCCCATGCTCAGGATCACCGTTTGCTCGAACGTACCTAGCGTTAATAGGTCATCATCACCTGTAATCAAAAAGTCGGCGTTACTAGCTTTACAGATTCCCAACAGGTAGTCGTCTTTTGCATCACGAGACGTAGCCGGAATTGCTGCGGGCGTTACCTTGGTCATGAATAGCAACGCCAACACTCGAAAACGGGCCACTTGAGCCGGGGCGATGTATTTCGCAAACTTGGGCCGACTCATGACACCATCAAACTCATCGATCAACTCGGGCGAATAGTACGCCCGTATTCGCTTATTACGCAACACATGGTAATAAACCGTTCGGCGTGACTTGCGGCTTAGACAGGCAGATATAAACCAATTGGCATCGAGCACAACCCTAATCGTCCTTCTTGAGGGCATGCCGATGAGCTTTTACTTCGCTTGCGATATCGGTCATGCTAATTGCCACATCAGGCAACTCACGATCCAGTTCTTCGAAAAGTTCGTCAGCCATTTTGGCCTGTATTTTTTTTGCTATCAGCACTTGTTCCCTCTTGGGAAACGCGTCGAAAGCCTTTATAAATTCAGTTCGTGTCATAGCAGAATCCTAATGCCATCCATGTACGAATATACATCATACCCACTCATGAACGCAAAACGCCCGACCATCATGGTCGGGCGTTTTGTCTTTATAGCTCAGGTACGTTAGTCGAGCACCGGCACCACCTTGTCGAGGTTGTAGAAGATGATGTCGTCTTTGCCGTCTTCGGTTTCGTTCATCATCATGCCGACGATGGCGTTCTTCTGGATCCGGCCCGACAGAATCTCTTTCGACAGGGCGTTGAGAATGCGGCGTTGCAGCACCCGCTTCAGCGGACGAGCGCCAAACTGCGGGTCGAAGCCTTCGCGAGCGATGAAATCCAGCACTTCGGTGTCGGCTTCGAGGGCAATACCCTGCTCGGCCAACCGGTGCTGAATCTGCCGGAACTGGATCTCCATGATCTTCCGCACTTCGCGGCGCGTCAGCGGCTGGAACATCACCAGTTCGTCGATCCGGTTCAGGAACTCGGGGCGAACGGTTTGCTTCAGTAGTTCGAATACATCGGCTTTGGTGTCCTCGATCACCTGATCGCTGTTCAGATCCGTCATGTCGGCAAAGCGCTCGCGGATGATATGCGAGCCGATGTTCGACGTCATGATGATAATCGTGTTTTTGAAGTTGGCGACCCGTCCTTTGTTGTCGGTCAGGCGGCCATCATCAAGCACCTGCAACAGGATGTTGAACACATCCGGGTGCGCTTTTTCGATCTCATCGAGCAGAATCACGCTGTAGGGTTTGCGGCGAACGGCCTCGGTCAGTTGCCCGCCTTCGTCGTAACCCACGTAGCCCGGAGGCGCACCGATGAGGCGACTAGCGGCGTGGCGCTCCTGGTACTCGCTCATGTCGATACGGACCAACGCGTTTTCGTCGTTGAACAGGAATTCGGCCAGCGCTTTCGCCAACTCGGTTTTACCAACGCCTGTAGTGCCCAGGAACAGGAACGAACCGATGGGGCGTTTGGGGTCCTGCATACCGGCGCGGCTACGACGCACAGCATCGGCTACCACCTGAATGGCTTCTTCCTGCCCGGCTACGCGCTTGCCCAGTTCAGCCTCAAGGAACAGCAGTTTATCGCGCTCCGACTGCAACATGCGGCTGACGGGAATGCCCGTCCATTTGGCAACCACTTCGGCGATGTCTTCCGACGTAACTTCCTCCTGAAGCATGCGATCCGCCGGGGCCGCGCCCTGTTCGGTAGCGCTGGCATCCTGCAAGTCGTTCAGGCGTTTTTCGAGTTCGGGGATGCGTCCATAGCGAATCTCGGCCACCTTCCCGTAGTCGCCCGCCCGTTCAGCCTGCTCGGCTTCGATGCGCAGTTGGTCGAGTTGCTCTTTCAGCGTACGCCCTTCGTTGACCGATGCTTTTTCGGTTTCCCAACGGGCCTGCAATTCGGTACGTTGCTCGTTCAGATCGGCAATCTGTTTGCTCAGCAGCGACTCTTTGTCTTTATCGTTCTCCCGCCGGATAGCTTCGCGCTCAATTTCCAACTGCATGATCCGCCGGTTCAACTCGTCGAGCTCTTCGGGCACCGAGTCGATCTCGAGCCGCAGCTTGGCCGCCGCTTCGTCCATCAGGTCGATGGCTTTGTCGGGCAGGAAACGGTCGGAGATATAGCGGTTCGACAGCTCAACGGCGGCAATGACGGCGTCGTCTTTGATCCGCACGCCGTGGTGCAGTTCGTAGCGTTCCTTAATGCCCCGCAAAATCGAGATGGCATCAGCCACGTCGGGTTCGTCGACCAGAACGGCCTGGAACCGGCGTTCGAGCGCCTTATCTTTCTCGATGTATTTCTGGTATTCTTTGAGCGTAGTGGCCCCAATGGCGTGCAGTTCGCCGCGCGCCAGTGCCGGTTTCAGCAGGTTGGCCGCATCCATGGCGCCTTCGCCACCGCCACCCGCGCCAATGAGCGTGTGAATCTCGTCGATGAACAGCACGATCTCACCGTCGGAGTCGGTTACTTCCTTGATCACCGCTTTGAGGCGCTCTTCAAATTCCCCTTTGTATTTGGCACCGGCCACCAGCAGCCCCATATCGAGCGACATGATGATCTTCGACTTCAGGTTTTCAGGTACGTCGCCCTGCACGATGCGCTGGGCCAGCCCTTCCACAATGGCGGTTTTACCCACGCCGGGTTCACCCAGCAGCATGGGGTTGTTTTTGGTCCGGCGGCTCAGAATCTGGAGCACCCGCCGGATCTCTTCGTCGCGGCCAATAACGGGGTCAATTTTACCGTTCCGGGCGCGTTCGTTCAGGTTTATCCCGTACCGCTCCAGCGATTGGTACGTTGCTTCCGCGTTTTGGTCTTTCACAGGGTTGTTCTTGCCACGCAGTTCCCTGATGGCATCTTTTAAGGTCTTTTCGGTAAAACCGACATCGTTGAGTAAAGTAGCTACGGCATCTTTGCCACCCACGAGGCCCAGCAGCATCATTTCGACGCTGACGTACTCGTCGCCAAAATCTTTCATCTGGGCCTGCGCCCGTTGCAACGCGGCGTTCAGGTCGTTGCCTAGGTATATGCCTTGCTGTTGCCCACCCGACACGGATACTTTTGGGTAACCGTTGACGATGGCGTCGAGCGCCAAGGTGAGGCGTTTGCTATCGGTACCGAGTTTCTTGGCTAGAAACCCGACGGTATTCGGATCTTCTTCTAAAATGGCTTTCAGCACGTGGCCCGTTTCAACGGTTTGCTGCTGATTGCCCTGCGCCATCTGGGCCGCATGTTGTACGACCTCCTGCGCCTTGATGGTGTAGTTATTGACGTTCATGGCTTAGGACCGGGCTTCCGGTTAATTGCTTACGACGTAGTCTAAACAAATCCCGAGCCGATGCTGTTTTCCAGCCATTTTGGCGCATTTTAGATCAAAAAACCGGCAAACCACGACAAAATGACAAGCTGGGTACGTTAAACAGCGAGGGCGCCGCCGAACCATCGGATAGATGATCTGGCAGCGCCCTCGCTGTTTCTGATTCGTCTATTGAGCGGTTCTTACCGCACGTTACCATTCAGCAGCATTTTGCCGGTCAGGTCCTGCTCGATGGTGATGTAGCCGGGGTAGTTCACGGCCTTGTTGAACAAGTCGAGCGTGGGTTTGATCTTGATCGTCACCTTTGAGGGAGCCGTCGTCTGGTCGCCGCTCAGGTTACGGAACAGGTTGGTGAACGCCTCACGCGTAGCGGGGTCGGTGAGCAATTCGTAGGCGTTGGTTTGCAGGCGAACCGGCACCACCGTGCGGCCACCGGCGGGCGACACCTCGATGCGCTGGTTGATAAAGCCATTGGCAAATTCCTTCCCGGCCAGCAATACTTTGTATTCCAGCTGGTTCAGGGCGGCCAGTTTGTTGGTTGGGTTCATCACCTCCAGGTTTACCCGCGCGCTGAACGGAATGGTACGCGCCAGCAGGCCCGCCGCCAGACGGGGGTATTTCAATGGGTTGATGTCTTCCAGCTTACTGATGCTGCGGAACTCGCGGACATCATAGCCGGCCACGAACATGCTGTCGGCCGACAGCACATTGTACTTGCAATCGCCGAGCGCTTTAGCTTCGCCAATCTGACGACTGACACCACATTGATAGAAGAGCGCGGGCAGGGCCAACAGCGCTATCAGAAGGATCTTTTTCATACAGTAAATGGAACGGATTTGGAACCGCGTTTGGGCAATTCCCATCAAAACAACACCAGTTTGACGAAAATGGCTGGCTTAGGTTTAATTTTTGAGAAAATACAACGTCTGGCCCCGTGTTCATGAGCTACCCAGCCCCTACAAACAAAAAAGCCGTGACAGGGCTGTCACGGCTTTTAAGCGGTTAGCTAGCTTAATACCCCGGATTCTGTTTCAGCACACTCGCACCCTGAATGTCAATCTGAGATTGCGGAATGGGCAGGTACTCGTCCCGGTTGGCCTTAAACTTGGCACCGCCCAACGTTGTGGGCAATTTGGCGCCTTCGTAGGTCAGATAAGCATTGATGGTTGGCTCGGCAATGCCCCAACGGACCAGATCGAAGAAACGGTGACCTTCGTCGCCCAGTTCGAGGCGACGCTCGAAGCGTACGGCAGTCCGGGCCGCTTCTTTCGTGGCAAACTGCGACGCCGGGTATTCACTGATCACGTACTTAGCCGCCGGGTCTTTTCCAAAACCACCTTCGGGTTTGGCCGGATCGGCGAACGCCTTCACGAACCCATCGGGGTTGGCCGCCCGCTTCCGAACCATGTTGGTGTATTCGAGCGCTTTTGTCAGCGAACCCACTTCGATCTCGCACTCAGCCGCCATCAGCAGCACGTCGGCAAACCGAATCAGGGGTACGTTCAGCGCCGTGTAGCCGGGCGTCCATGAGCTGTTGTCCTGGAGTGAGCCTTTGTCTGCCTTGTAGTAGGTAAACTTCTTGGGCGAGTAAGGACCACCGTTGGGTTGGTTCCGGATCCAGTCGTTGCCGGGGTGGTTCTGCCAGTCGAGGTACGGGATGCCGCGGCGGCCAACCGTGTGATCGAGACGGGGGTCAAGGTTACCGGCGTCGGTCGTGAAGGGATCTTTCGACAGTACGCCCATATCGTTTTTCACCTGGTTAGCACCCGTGTTGTACGAGCCATCGAGCAGCGGCAAACCGTTGGCCGTCGTACGGAAGGCGTTCACGTATTCGAAGCTGGGCTGGTTGAAACCGCAGCAGTTACCCGGCCCGTTAGCCCCCGTGTTGTAGGGGTAGTTCAGGTCGAATTCCGGGTTGGCGTTGTTAACGCTGCCCGTATTGGCCGCCGCCTGAATCGCGAACAGGCTTTCTTCGTTGTTATCGTTCGAGGCTTTGAACAGGTCAGCGTATTTGGGCACAAGGCCGAGTTTCTTCCCGTTCGCGGTTTTTCCGTTGGCTATCACCAGGTCGAACAAGGCTTTGGCTTCGGCGTATTTTTTCTGATACAGATACACCTTGGCCAGCATCGCGGCCGCTCCCCACTTGTTGATCCGCCCGGCAGCGCTCTGTGTTTCAGGCAGGTTGTCGTAGGCGTACTTCAGGTCGGCTTCGATTTTGGGGTACAGCTCGACGTTGTTGGCTACTTTTTCGATGCCCGTGCCGTAGTCGACGCTTTCATCAATGTAAGGCGTATTATTGAACAACCGTTTCAGTTCGAAATAATTGAAGCCCCGAAGGAAGCGAGCCTCAGCCGTAATCCGCGTCTTGTCGGCGGCCGTTACGTCGGGCCCAGCGCTGGCCAGCAGCCGAAGCGTAGCGTTAACCCGGCTGATCGCCTCGTATTTGCGCTGCCATGTCCCACCAATTTCGCCCGAGGTCGAAATGGTCTCAAAACGTTGCAGGGGGTTGATGGTCGAGAAGTCACCGGGGTCGGTTCCTTTGTTGGCATCGCCACCCCGAATGCCGCCCCACACCCAGTTGGACGCCGACGCCAGCCGGTCGCCCCGGCCGTTTAGCATCGAATAGGCACCGATCAGCGAGCCTTCTATCCCGGCTTTTGAGTTCAACTGAATATTACTCAACTGACCCGTTACCGGCACTTCCAGAAACGTGTCCTTACAGGCTACCACCATCAGCGAGATGGCCGTGGTTAGCCCAACGATAGCATGTTTGTTTGTGTATTTCATTGTATTGACTTGAATGGGCCGGCAAACAGCGGTACCGTCGTTAGCCAGCCGTCGATGAGTTTGATTAGAAGCCGATGCTGACACCACCGGTGAAGCTGCGGGTGATGGGGTAGTTGCCCACGTCGATACCGAAGTTGGTGTCGGCGCTACCACCTACGCTGGGGTCGAGACCCTGGTATTTGGTGATGGTGAACAGGTTATTGGTCGAGGCAAATACCCGCAGACGCTGCAACTTCAGCCGATCCAGCAGACCCGACCGGAAGTTGTAGCCGATCGACAGGTTCTGGAGTCGGAAATACGAGCCATCTTCTACATAGTAGGAATTTGACTGGGTATTGGTGCTGAAGTTCGACGCCGATTCGAAGATGGGAATCGTCGCGTTGACGTTTTGCGGCGTCCACGAATTTTTCACACGGGCACTGATCGCCGCACCGGCAAACGACGGGTAGAAATCGGTGAACCACTTCGACTGGTTAAAAATCTTGTTGCCGATCGAGGTATAGCCGTAGACGTTGATGTCGAAGCCCCGGTAGTTGAGGCCCAGGTTCACACCACCCGTAAATTTCGGAACGGGGCTGCCCAGGTACGTCCGGTCGTTCGCATCAATTTTTCCATTTCCGTCGACATCGACGTAGCGGAAACGGCCCGGAGCGGCACCATCCTGCGTAGCGGCCGAAGCGACCTCTTCCTTGCTCTTAAACAGGCCCGCTACCTGGTAGCCATAGAAAGACGAGATGGAGTAGCCCAGTTGGTTACGGATGGGATTGATACCCCGGAAACCGGGGTTCACCGTCGTCAGGTACGTTAGCCCCGGCGCCAGGTACGTAATTTCGTTCTTCAGGAAGCTCGCCGTTACGTTGGCTTCGTAGCCGACTTCAGTACCGATTTTACCACGGGTAATCAACTGAATATCAAGGCCCTGATTCAGCATTTTACCGATATTAACCGATGGCGCCGAGGCGTAGGTACCAATTACGTCGGGAATGGGTACGGCAAACAGCAGGTCCTTTGTGTCTTTCCGCCAGAGGTCAAAAATAACTTCCAGGCGGTTGTTGAAGAACGACCCGTCGAAACCGATGTTGCTGGTGATAGACGTCTCCCATTTCGCGTCGACGTTACCGATCCGTGAGCGGTAGTAGCCATCTACCGTGCTTGAGTTCGTACCGGCGATATCGTAGGCCGAGTTGCCCAGGTTAGCGGCATAAAGGCTAAACTGGTTGTTCGGGTCTACGTTGTTGGAGTTACCCATCAACCCGTAACCACCCCGAATTTTCAGATCGGTTACCCAACCTACGTTTTTCATGAAATCTTCGGCCGAAATCCGCCACGCCGCTGAGGCCGCCGGGAACACACCATACCGGTTGTTGGCCCCAAACCGGCTCGAGCCGTCACGGCGAATCAGCCCCGTTACGATGTACTTATCGTTGTAGATGTAGTTGAGCCGACCGAAGTAAGAGTTAAAGTTGACGCCCAGTCCGTAGCCGCTCGTAACCGTCCGGCCAGTAGCCGATACGGTCGCCAGCGTGATGTAGTTGGGATCGAACGAGAACGGATTCTGACCGTTACCGCTCATATTACGCCCGATGCCCGTATTAAGGGCTTCCTGGCCAGCCAGCACGTCAACGCTGTGGAAACCAAACTTACGCTTGTAGTTGGCCGTGTTAGTCAGCACCCAGCTAAATGCGTAGTTGCTGAATTCGTTGTAGCTGGTTGCCGAGTTATTTTCCGAGTTTTCATACTGCAACCGGCCATAACCGACGCCGTACTGCCCGTTGTACTGCCCACCGATGCTACTACGGAGCGTTAGGTTATCGATTGGGTCAACTTCAACGTAGAGGTTGCCGAATGCCTGAGCCTGGAAATTCGTGTTGTTGAATTGACCGTCACGGCTGGCAACCGGGTTACGTGGGTTATTAAACCCTTTGGCCGCCGTGCCCGCATACCCACCAAATTCGTCATAGACCGGTATGATCGAGGGCATCCGGAACGCCGCCAGAATGTCGTTTTCATTGGCGGCCACACCCTGACCACCGTTGTCCCCATCCTGGCCACGTACCGACCGATAAGTGAACTGAAGGTTCTCGCCAATCCTAATCCGCTTCGACAAATCAAACTCCGTGTTAGCCCGGAACGTATAGCGTTTGAAGTCGTTGTTCAGCAGAATACCCTGTTGGGTCTGCGCACCCAGACCAATGTAGAAGCGGCTGGTTTCGGTGCCGCCTGAAAAGCCCAGCGCATGGCGTTGCAGAGGGGCTACCCGCGTTACGGCCTTATACCAGTCGGTGCCCGCCTTGTTGGCCCGAACCGTCTGATACACCGTACCGGCGGCCGGGTTAACGTTGTAATTCTGACGGGCAAAGTTGAGGTCAACGTTACCCGAAACACCATAAGAGATGGCGGGGGCACCACCTGTACCCGGCACTGTGGCAATCAGATAATCGGGAATAACCGGCGAGGCACCCGTACCGAATTGTGGGTGGTTGTAGACAGGCGCTGTACCTGCCTGTGTGCCCGTGTTGCGGAAGGCGTTCCAGGTCCACTCCGCAAATTCGGTTGGGTTCAACATAGCCTGCCCGTTACCCGGATCCGTCACCCCATACTGGCCATCATAAGAGATTGAGAGCTTGCGGGCTTTCCGTGAGCCTTTCTTGGTCGTATAAACGATTACACCGTTGGCGGCGCGGGCGCCATAAATCGATGCCGAAGCGGCATCTTTCAGGACCGTGGTTGTCTCAATATCGTCTGGTGAGAGAAAGTCGGTCGAAGCGACCGGCACACCATCCACTACGTTCAGCGGCGCATTACCCCCAAAAGCGCCAAAGCCACGGACACGTACCTGGCTGGCCGTTCCCGGCTGACCGTTCGAAATGACCGTCAGGCCCGATACGCGACCCTGAAGCTGCTGCTCGACGTTACCCGACGGAACTGCCGTGAGCGCTTTCGACTTGACGGTAGCGACGGCGCCGGTCGTGTTACGGCGATCATCAGTCGTATACCCCGTTACGATTACCTCGGTCAGCGTCGTAGCGTCGTCAGCCAGCTTTATATTCAGCACAGACTGATTGCCCACTGCGGCTTCCTGAGACGCATAGCCGATGAACGAGAACACCAGTACCGCCTCTCGGTTGGGTACGTTGATTGTGTAATTACCCCCACCGTCGGTTGTTACCCCGCGTGAAGTCCCCTTCACCACCACGTTTACTCCTGGTAAACCTGCTCCTGTGTTATCACTCACTTTGCCGCTAACGCGCACATCCTGAGCGAACAGGGATAACGGTAAAAGAAAGAGAAGAAAGGCAAACCTGCACTTTCCGACCCATGAGTAGTTATTCATCACACCTTATTGGTTTAAGTAAGCACTATTGCTACGCGATGTTAAGCATATTCCCTAAGCATATACTCCCTTAAATGCAATTTTTTCTTACCATTGCCTTATTTATACTTTCATAACCGGGAAAGGTGTTAACCCAAGATCAAAATCGTACATATTCCGAAATGGCTAAGCGGTAACTTGTGAGACGCTCACTGAGTAGACTTTGGCGATTTGGCTAGCATTTAGCCAACTTTTTGATGTAACTATGCGTCTTACTAGTACTCCACCATTGGGGCCTCATCAATCCCTACAGCCAATGAGCGTTCGTCTTCTGTGTCTTTCTTTACTTGCTGGGCTAGCACTAGCCTGCGATACCACGACGCCATCGCCCGTCAATTTTGTGACCGAGCCGACCATGACGGCGATCGATCCGAACCAGATCGACGAGGCATCGGGGATTACCGAAAGCCGAAGCCAAGCGGGTGCGTTGTGGGTTGAACAGGATGGCGGTAGCCCGGCCGAACTGGCTCTGCTGGGTCACGATGGTAAGATTCGGGGGAAGCTGGCGATCCCGAACGCCACTAACCGCGACTGGGAAGACCTCACGAGCGGACCCGGCCCACAAAGTGGTTTGAACTACTTATACATTGCCGATATTGGTGATAACAACGGGCAGTATGGGCAATACACGATCTACCGTCTGCCCGAACCCGCTTCGGTAACCGACGTACCCAAGTCTGTTGAGCGCATTACCTATCGCTATCCTGATGGCGCACGCGATGCCGAAACGCTCATGCTTGATCCACAAACGAAAGATTTATACGTGGTATCGAAGCGTGAGGCGAAAGTCCACTTATACCGCCTGCCCTACCCACAGAGCACGACAGAAATGATTACAGCTGAGTTGCTGGGCGAGTTGCCGTTTACCTACGTAACGGGCGGCGCGTTCTCGTCGGATGGCTCTGAAGTTTTGCTACGTACCTACACCAACGTGTTTTACTGGAGTCGTAAGAGCGGCCAATCCGTTGCCGACCTGCTGCAATTGACCGACGCCCGCTCGCTTTCGTATCGCATTGAACCACAGGGCGAGGCAATTTGCTTCGAGCGCGACAACAAAGGCTTTTTTACGCTGAGCGAAAAAGCCAACGGCATCCAGCCAACCCTGAATTATTACGGCAAACGGTAAACAAATGCACCATGAATAAGGTACGATGTACAATGGAATGAGGGCGCATTGGTGATCCTGTTCAGTGTACATCGTACCTTATTCATGGTGCATTTGCTGTGATTTTACTATGAAAGCGGCCATTATTGGGGCGGGTATTGCGGGCATTGCCTCATCGATTAGACTGGCGATTCAAGGCTACGATGTCGAGGTATTCGAGGCCAACGCCTACCCCGGCGGCAAACTTTCGTCATTTGAGCAGATAGCACCCGATGGCGGCGTTTATCGCTTCGACGCTGGCCCGTCGCTGTTCACGATGCCGCAGCTGGTCGATGAACTGTTTAAGCTGGCGGGCCGCAACCCGGCCGATTATTTCCAGTACAGCCGACTCGACGAGACCTGCCGCTATTTCTGGGACGATCACACCCGCCTGACCGCCTGGGCCGACCACGCCCGTTTTGCGGCCGAAATCGAATCAGTATTGGGCGAACCGGGGCAACACCTGCTCGACCATTTGCAGGACAGCGCTTTCAAATACGACGTCACGGAAAAGTTGTTCCTGCACAAGTCGCTACACCGGCTGGGTACGTGGTTGGGGCGCGATGCTTGGCGTGGGTACGCTAGCCTGCCCAAACTGGGCGTATTTGGCACGATGAACAAGGCCAATGAACGGCGCTTCCGCCATCCCAAACTGGTGCAGTTGTTCAACCGTTACGCCACCTACAATGGCTCCGATCCGTATCAGACACCGGCCACGCTCAACATCATTCCGCACCTCGAATACAACATCGGCGCTTTTTTCCCGACCGGCGGCATGGTGAACATCACCAACAGCTTAGTGCGGCTGGCACAGGACCTGGGCGTGCAATTCCGGTTCAACACAAAGGTTGAGGAAGTTATCACTGATGGTAAACGAGTGGTTGGATTGCGCGTTCCAACGGCGGATGGATTGGTGAAAGCCGATCTGCTCGTCTCGAACATGGACGTAGTGAATACGTTCCGAAAGCTGTTGCCCAACGCCAAGCAGCCGGAGCGAATTCTGCGCCAGCCCAAATCAAGTTCGGGACTAATCTTTTACTGGGGGATCAACCGCACGTTCGACGAACTAGGGCTGCACAATATCTTGTTCAGCAACAACTACCGGGAAGAATTCGCGCAGTTGTTTGGGCAAAACCAACTTTACGACGACCCGACGATCTACCTGAATATTACCAGCAAACTCAAGCCCGACGATGCACCACCGGGCCGGGAGAACTGGTTTATCCTGCTCAACGCGCCAAACAACACGGGGCAGGATTGGGACGCGATCATCAACCGGGCCCGGCAGAACGTCATTCGTAAGCTGAGCCACACGTTGGGCGTGGATGTGGGTACGTTGATCGAAACGGAAAGCATTCTGGACCCGCGCAGTATCGAAGCCCGAACCTCAAGCTCGCAGGGTGCCCTGTACGGCAACAGCAGCAATAACCGCTTTGCGGCCTTTCTGCGCCACGCCAACTTTTCCCACGAGTTCGATAATCTCTATTTCGTCGGGGGTAGTGTACACCCCGGCGGCGGCATTCCACTCTGCCTGCTATCCGCCAAGATCATGAGTGATCTGGTGAATGAATAATGTATAATGCACGATGTACAGTGTCTGCGTTCGGTCACATTGTACATCGTGCATTATACATTATTCATTCAATACGTCACCATATCAGGCTCTACCTGCTGGGCCCAGGCGTGAATACCGCCTTCGAGGTTATAGAGGTTATTGTAGCCGGCCTGTGCGTATAGGTAGTTAGCTACGTTGGCCGAGCGGATGCCGTGATGGCAGTACACCACCACCGGTCGGTCGGTTGGGATGCGGCTGTGGCCCTTGCCCGCTTCCGTCGGGATCAGGCTGACGGGGATCAGGACGGCACCGTCGAGGTGGCAGAAATCGTATTCTTCCCGTTCGCGCACATCCAGCAGAAAAATATTTTCGCCACTAGCCAGGCGATCGGCCAGTTCGCGCGGGGCCAGCTTCTGCGGTTTGCCCGTCGTGGGTTTGGTCGATTGCAGGCGGGCGGCCAACGCCTGCCGCGCCTGTTCGTCGGCATCGGCCCGGCGGCGAATGCGTACCGTACGGGTGGTATAGGTAAGCAGATCGGTCATAAGCAGGCGGTCGGTGAGGGGTTCGCCGATGCCCGTCAGCAGTTTCAGCACTTCGCTAGCCTGGTACGTCCCGATAACGCCCGGCAATACGCCCAGAACGCCTGTTTCAGCGCAGTTCGGAATCTCCATCTGGCTCGGGCTTTCCGGAAACACGCAGCGGTAGGTGGGGCCGCGCTGCCCGTCGGGCAGGAGCGCGTTGAAAATGGCCACCTGCCCCTCGAACCGGTGAATGGCGCCATAGACAAACGGCTTACCCAAGGTTACACACACATCGTTGACCAAATACCGCACGCTGAAGTTATCGGTGCAGTCGACCACGATATCGTAGGCGTCGATCAGCGCCCGGGCGTTGTTGAGATCAAGGGCCTGCACGTGCGCATCCAGCCGCAATTCGGGGTTGAGACGCTGAAGGCGCGCCACCGCTACTTTGGCTTTGGGCTGCCCCACGTCGCCGGTCGTATACAGCACCTGTCGTTGGAGATTGCTCAAATCAACCACGTCGGGGTCGACCACGCCGATCCGTCCAACGCCGGCCGCCGTCAGGTATTGCAAGACGGGGCAACCCAATCCGCCCGCGCCCACGACGAGTACGCGGGCTTGCTTAACGAGGAGTTGCCCCTCGGTACCCCATTCGGGCAGGTTCAGGTGTTTTTGATAGCGGGCTTGTTCAGATGGTGTTAGCATGGTGTCGGGGTTGTGGAAAATAGCCGATTCATAAACGTTAAAGGCAACCGTTTTTTATCCACAGCGCAAAAGTTTTTTAGCCGGTAGCTGACTGGGTAGTCATTAGCCTTCAGCATCATTCGTTGTCATTTGCTTCGCGGCATTGATAGTCATTCGTCGTAAAAGCAAACAATGACCATCGATGACGCGAAGCAAATGACAACGAATGACACCGAAGGCTAATGACCATCAATGACCAACACGCACCACTAAACCTTTCTGTTCGTTGTTACTCTAACGGAAATAGCCCAATCAATGATGGAACGGATCACCCAACCGCAACTACGTCATTTGTTTGCCCGTGCGGCGTTTGGTGCCACACCCGCTCAGCTTCAGGAAACTCACCGGCAGCCCGTTCGGAAGGTAGTCCGGCAGTTGCTGGCCGACAGCCAGGCCTTCGAACCGTTGCAAATGCCCCTTGGCACCGACGACGCCAACCCCGGGCAGCCCGTGATGAATAAGAACGAGGCCAAACAACTGATGCGCGACGGCGTGATTAACCGCGAGCAACTGAGGGCTAAAATCAAGATGGCAGCCGTGGCGCAGCGCGACATCAACGTGCAGTGGATCAACCACATGGCCACCAGCCGGGCCGCGATGCGCGAAAAAATGGCCCTGTTCTGGCACAATCACTTTGCCTGCCGGATCAACCAGAAGCCGAAGCAGATGCTCGACTACGTGAATGTGCTGCGGCAACACGCGCTGGGCAATTTCGGGGAGATGCTGCTGGCCGTTTCCAAAACGCCTGCCATGCTGCAATTCCTGAACAACCAGCAGAACCGGAAAAACGCCCCCAACGAGAACTTTGCCCGCGAGGTGATGGAGTTGTTTACGCTGGGCAAATCCACGACCGGCACGCCCCACTACACCGAACACGACGTGAAAGAAGCCGCCCGCGCTTTTACGGGCTGGCAATATACGCCCGAAGGCGAGTTTGTGTTCCGTGAGCGCGTGCACGACGACGGCCCCAAAACGATATTCGGCCAGACAGGTACGTTCCGGGGCGACGATGTGCTGCAATTGCTGTTGAAAAATCCGCAGACGGCCCGGCACGTAACGATCAAACTGTACCGGGAGTTTGTCAACGAAACAATTAACAACCAACACGTTGACGAACTAAGCCGCCGTTTTTACAAATCGAATTACGACATCGCCGATCTGATGGAAGCGATCTTCACGGCCGACTGGTTTTTCGACCCGGCCAACGTGGGGGCACACATCAAATCGCCGGTCGAACTGCTGATTGGCATGCGCCACACCTTCGGGATGGTCTTCAGCGATCCGCAGCCGCAGGTTTTTATTCAACGGACGCTGGGGCAGTTGCTGCTCTATCCGCCCAACGTGGCGGGCTGGCCCGGCGGCCGCAACTGGATCGATTCGTCGAGTCTGCTGTTTAGGATGCGCCTGCCCGACTACGTGTTCAAGAATGTGAACGTACCCATCCGGCCCAAAGACGACGGCGACGTGAACCTGCAACCGCTCGACCGCAAAGGCGCGGCGCAGTTTACGACGCTGGTGGATTGGGCCGGTTTCCAGCGCCCCTATCTGGAGTTGGCCAACGAGCCCGTTGCCAGTAGCCAACTGCCCGAAGCGCTGGCCGCCTGCCTGCTGCCCTGGCCGCTGCGCCCCGATCAGAAAGCGCTGCTGTTACGTCAGTTGAAGCCGGGTCAGTCGGGGCCCGATCAGATCCGCACGCTGGCCACCGCCATGATGACCTTACCCGAATATCAACTCTGTTAACCGGCTTAGGGCCTGGCACTCGGCGCATTTAACTACCCCATGCCCCCCGCCCCAGGCCCCCTGCTTCTCCCCCATGAAACGACGCGATTTTCTCCAACATTCGGGTCTCGCTGCGGCAGGCACCCTGCTGATTCCCTCCTTCCTGAAAGCGTTTGAAGCCCAGGCTATGGCAAACCGGCAGTTGGGGCTTAGTCCCCAGTCGGGCAAGGTGCTGGTCGTGGTGCAGCTATCGGGCGGCAACGACGGGTTGAACACGGTTATTCCCTACCGCAACGACATCTATTACCGCGAACGGCCCGGCATTGCTATTCCGCGCGAAAACGTATTGACTCTCAACGACGAAGTGGGCCTCAACCCCGCCCTCGAACCGCTGCGGGCGCTGTATGACGACGGGCTGCTCACGGTGATCAATAACGTGGGGTACCCCAACCCCGATCGCTCGCATTTTCGGTCGATGGACATCTGGCATACGGCCAGCAATTCGGACCAGTACCTGAACTCAGGCTGGCTGGGGCGTTACCTCGACGCGTCCTGCTCGGGCAAAGCACAGCCCGGTGCGCCCTCCATTGGCCCGCATCAGGCCATCGAAGTAGACGACACACTGAGCCTGGCCATGAAGGGTGATACACTCAACGCGCTGGCCGTGCTCGACCCGAAAAAGCTCTACAACCAAACGCGCGGGCCGCTGATCGACGCGTTGGCGCACGCGCACGACGACGAGCATCAGCAGGCGGCTTACCTGTACAAAACCCTGGCCGAAACAACCTCGTCGGCAGCCTATGTGTTTGACAAAACCAAGACCGTCAGCCCCAACACATCGTACCCCAACCACGAATTGGGCAACCGCCTCCGCACGGTATCGCAGTTGATCCGAGCGGGCGTCGATACGAGCGTATATTACATCTCGCTCAGCGGGTTCGATACGCACATCAACCAGTTGGGCCAACAGGAGCGGCTCCTGCGCCAGTATGGCGAGGCCGTGGGTACGTTCATGCGCGACATGAAAGAGGCGGGCCGCCTTCAGGATGTGCTACTGATGACCTTCTCGGAATTTGGCCGACGCGTGAAGCAGAACGCCAGTAATGGCACCGACCACGGCACGGCCAACAACGTCTTCCTGATTGGTGGTACGGGCAACCGGCGCGTATTTAACCCCGCCCCGACTCTTATCAATCTCGACGAAGGAGATTTGCGCTATTCGGTCGACTTCCGAAGCATTTACGCCACCCTGCTCCATGACTGGCTCAACGTAGACGACACGGCCATCCTGGGTCGTCGGTTTGATCGGCTGGGCGTGGTGTAGGCCGTTCCAGGCGCTATGCTGTTGGTACCAAGCCGATGCGGTACCGTCGAAAAAGATGGGCGGCGGAGCAATCCGCGGCTGGTATTTCTACGTACCTCCGTTGGGTAACTCAACGGTTACGGCCCACGGAATAGCGCGGATATGGTTAAATTTTGGCTGGTAGCATCGCTGATAAGCGTGTCGGGTAGTGCGTTGGCTCAGCAGCCGTCTGTTGCAGCCACCGTTCGGCGCGATACCATTGCGATTGCGGCTGTTCCCGGCGAAACCGACGTGAGTTCACCCAGTAAGGGCATCCGCCGGTATGCCAACAACGTGCGGCTGCATCACCGGGGCACGCAGTTCTTCTGCGACGAAGCCATCCATCAGCTCGCTACCGATCGCATCATCGCCTACGGCCATATCCGGGTTGTTCAGGGCGATTCCATTACCAGTAGCAGTGATTCGCTGCGCTACGACGGCACTACCCGAAAAGCGACCTTTGCTGGCAACGTGATTTTCGAGCACAACAGTGCCGAGCTGACCACCAACCACCTCGATTACAACCTGACCACGGGCGCGGTTGAGTACAAGGGCGAGAGTCGTTTCTCCGACGGCCCCAACATCCTCACCAGTCTACAGGGCCAGTACGATACGCAAACAAAGCAGTTGAAGGCTGCTCAGCGAGTGGCGCTGGCAACCCCCCACACCACGCTACGCTACGATACCCTACAGTATGTGCTGACCGACAAGCCGGTGCCGACCATTGATTTTGCCGAGGCAACACAGCTCGACGCATCGGATATCGTCCGCCAGCGCACAGCCAACCAGAATCGGATCAGTAAAGCTGTTAGGGTCGATAAACCCGCGCCCAAACCGGTGGTCGCTCAGGTGCAGTCCCCTACCGATTCGGCTCAATTGGCAGGAGCGTCAACCAGCTTGCGCATTGCCAATGAGACAAAGCGGCCATCACGCCCAATTCCACCGGCAACGGCATCCGCGGTGGCCGACCCAGCCGGCGGCGAAAGCGAACTGGAGCGCCTCCTCAACAAGCCCCGGCAGACGCGTTAATCTGTTTTCTTATGTCTTCAATCAAATACTTCTTCAGCGCCCTCATTCTGTTGTGTACCTCGGTTGGGATGGCGCAAAACGCCCGCTCGGTTACCCAGGCGATTCATTACATCAAGCTCGCCAACACGTTGCGGGCGGTTAATAAATCGGACGAGTCGATCAACCTGCTGAAACGCGCCTTGCCAGCCGTCAACAAGAATCTGTATTGGAAAGCCGTGGCCAATGAATTGCTGGGCCTTTCCTATAACGACCTGCGGGATTCAGAACCGGCCCTGCGCTACCTAACCCGCTCACGGGCGCAATACGCGCAGCTCAAATACGTAGCCAGTGCCTGGGGCGTCAACGAGGTGATCCGGGACATTTCGGGCAAAAACCTGTATGCTGGCATTCAGATTGGCACGTCGGGCATGAAGCTCGCTATTTTCAAAACGCAGTACGAAAGCGATTTCTACGAAAAAGACATTCGGTCGGTGATCAACCTCCCCGACGTGTCGCTGGTAGCCGACGCAGCCAACTCGTTCGGGAAAGAGCGACTGGCTTTGCAGGAATGCCTCGACTCGATTCGCCGGTATAACATCCCCAACGAGCGGGTGTTTATCGTGTTCGACAACGACGTGCGGGGCAGCGCTGTCAACCGCGACCGGCTTTACAGCCAGTTGGTAGCGGCCATGCCCAACGGTACCAACCTGCGTATTGATACCACGCTCAACGCCGCTCGCGAGGCCGAACTCTTCACGGTTGGGGCCATTCCGCGCAAAGTGTGGCCATCAACCTCAGCCCTCAATATCGGCAGCGATAACATCATGGGCGGTTATTTCGACGACAAAAAGACGTTCCATCAGGTGACGGTGCCCATCGGCGTCAACGCACTGGTGAGCCAGATCGATCCGAAACGCTCGTTGGGTATCGAGGCCTACAAACGGGAAGCGCAGCGCGTCATCCGGGCGTTGCCACCCATCAACGTACCGGCGGGCATCATGGAGCGCCCCACGGTGGGCGTGGGCGGGGCAACGGCGCTGGCGCTGGTAACGTACCTGCACCCTGAAAAAGCGCAGACCACCGCTGTGCCCATCAGCCCGACTGATATTGCCCGGTTCAAAAAGCTGGTCATGGACGACTACGCGACGCTGGTTAAGCCCGACCTGTCGGTGGTGAGCGACGCCGCCACCCGCGAAAAAGCTACCCAGGACATTGTGCAGGTGCAGAACCAGCTGACGCAAAAGCAGTTGATCGCTGGCATTGCGCTGCTGGAAGCCACGATCAACGCCTACAATGGCAACGGCACGCCCAAGCGCTTCGTTTTTATCCGAAACGCCGACATCGGCTGGGTGACAGGCAAATTCCTGGAAACGATCAATTACGAGTACGAATCGACCATCGCCAAAGGGGCGCTGTACACCCGCTAGCCTATTGGTCGCCTAGGCCATCTGCCGCAGTCGCCGCTGTTTGGCCAAGTCTTCTTTGCGCACGAATGTGACGGGCACAAACTCATCGGTAGGCGCGCCAATATAATAGAGCGACCAGTCCTGATCGTAGGTAGCCAGGAGCTGCTGAATGCATTCGACCCGGTCGAAGCTGGGTACGGCGCAGTCGGCCCAGTAAAACAGCTCAACGCGGTAGTGCAGTGCCTGCCGCTGCCCGTTGATTGTAACCTCAATTTCGATGTCCTGCTTGCCAGGTACGTTGGGAATTGGTATAGCGATGTACGACATAAGAGAGGAGGTTTAGTTGAATGGACAATGCACGATGTATAATGTACAATGGTGGTCAGTCGGCGGATCGCTAATGCGACATAATTGTACATTATGCATTATACATTATTTACTCACTTCGTAAACTCTTCACGGGACTCATCAGAGCGGCTTTGATGCTTTGAAAACTGACCGTCAGGAAGGCGATACCCACGGCTAGCAAGCCCGCCAGCGCGAAAAGCCACCAGGATAGCTCGATGCGATAGGCGAACTTGGCCAGCCAGTTCGACGTAGCCCACCATGCCAGCGGCGAGGCCAGCCCAATGGCAATCAGCACCGGCTTGAGGAAGTCCCTGCTCAGCAAGGCGACGATGCTGCTCACGCTGGCGCCCAGCACCTTGCGCACACCGATCTCTTTCGTTCGCTGTTCGGCCGTGAAGGCAGCCAGTCCAAACAACCCCAGGCAGGCGATGAAAATAGCCAGACCTGCAAACAGCGTGGCCAAACGACTGACCACCGTTTCACTCCGATACTGCGTCGCGAAATCAGCATCGACAAACGAATAGGCGAAGGGAAACGCCGGGTTCAGCCGGCGGCAGACAGCCTCCAGACTCGCAATCGCCTGCTGCGTTTGCCCTGGCTGAGCCCGCACCAGCACCACTCCGGCATCACCTTTTTGCTGAAAGCGAATGACGAGCGGTCGAATGGCCTTGTGCAGGGAGTTGAAGTGGTAGTCGTTCAGCACTCCGATGATGGTGCCCGCTTTGCCCCATACTGTGAGCGGTTTACCGACGGGATCTTTGTAGCCAATCCGGTTGGCCGCCGCCTGATTGATCAGGTAGTTGGCGGTATCAGCCCTGAACTCAGGCGAATAATCGCGCCCCTGACTCACCCGCACGCCCATTGTTTTCGTGAAATCGTAGCCCACCGCCGTCATGGTAAACTGAATGGCAGCTGTGGGGTCTTTACCGGGCCAGCTAACTCCATCACTCGTGTTGTTGTTACCCAAAGGCCCGGACTTTCCGTACGTGACCGACTGTATGCCGGGCAGTTGACGCAGTTGTTCTCTAAAGGCCGAATAGTTAGGCACCAGGGCCCCTTCCAGCGGAAGCTGAATCAGGCCCGCCCGATTAAAGCCCAGGTTTTTTCGCTGTATGTATTGCAGTTGCTGGTAGATCACGAGCGTTCCCACAATCAGCAGCATAGACAGGGCAAACTGCACGATCACCAGCGCGCGCCGTACCGATTGCGCACCGCCCCCCACGCGGAAGCTACTCTTCAAAACCTGCACCGGATTGAGCGACGACAGGAAGAAAGCGGGGTAGCTACCCGCCAGCAGCCCCATCGCCAGCAGTATACCGACCATCGTCGCCCAGGTCGACGGCTGACCCAATGGCAGCGCGAGTTGCTTGCCGGTTAACTGATTAAAGCCAGGCAGGAGCAGGTTAACCAACAGAATGGCCACCAGCAAGGCAAGGGTCGTCAGCAGGATTGCCTCGCTCAGAAACTGCCCGATCAGCGAGGATCGTTCGGCACCAATGGCCTTCCGCACGCCCACTTCCCGGGCCCGCTTCACCGACCGGGCTGTTGCCAGATTCATGAAGTTGACACCCGCAATCAGCAGCAGAAACAACGCCACGACAACAAACAACCGGACATACTCAATGCGCCCCCCATCGCGGTGCCCGTCGGTAAAGTGCGAATACAGGTACGCTTCCGTTTCGGGTTGCAAAAACAAGTCGATCGAAAAGTAGGGACCAAAGTCTTTGTTACGTCCTTTCAGAAATGTCCGGAGCTTATTGCCTACTTTTTCGGGGTCGGCGTCGGCCCGCAGTTGCAGGTGGGTGCCGGGGCCGGCATTTTCCCAAACGGTAAGCCAGGGCTCACGCGCCAGATAGGCCTGCCAGTTGATCAGAAACTCGTAGGGCTCAGCCGTGTGCGGCGACAGGTTCTCGAAAACGGCCGTTACCTGATATGATTGCCAGTTGTCGATACGCAGGGTTTTGCCAACAGCCTGCTGCGGCGATCCGAAATAAAGAACGGCGAGCTTTCGGGAAATGGTGATGCTGTTGGGATCGGTAAGCGCCGATTGGGGCGAACCCGCCAGCAGCGGCAGGCTGCACATGCGAAACCAGTCGGCGCCAGCAAAACGCCCCTGCTGCCGGGCGGTCTTTTGGCCACCCTGCAACACGTGCTCTTCGGGACCAGAAAAACCGGCCGCATAGCGCACCTCGGGCAGAACGCGCTTCAGTTCGTCGGCCAGGATACCGGGCGTGTCTTCGTCGGTGACGATGCGCCCGTCGGCCTTTTCGTGTTCCATCACCCGGTAGAGGTGCCGGGCATTGGGGTAATGGGTGCCGATACGCCGTTCGTCCTGTACCCACAATAGAATGAGGATGCTGCTAGCCAGCCCCAGCGCCAACCCAACGATGTTGATCGCCGAGAACATCTTGTTCCGAATCAGATTGCGCCAGGCAATTTTGAGGTAGCTGCTCCACATAATCAGCTGCGGGTTATTCGGTTCGTAAACTCTTCACGGGGTTCATCAGGGCAGCTTTGATGCTCTGGAAACTCACCGTCAGGAAGGCGATGCCCACAGCCAACAGGCCAGCCAGCGCGAAAACCCACCAGCTGATCGGCGTGCGGTAGGCAAAATCAGCCAGCCAACTCGACATGGCCCACCACGCCAGCGGTGAGGCCAGCGCCACGGCCAGCAGCACCAGTTTAAGGAAATCCTGATTCAGCAGCGACACGATACTGAACACGCTGGCACCCAACACCTTGCGCACACCGATTTCCTTCGTCCGCTGCTCGATGCGGAGCACGGCGATGGCAAACAGGCCCATGCACGACAGGAAGATGGCTATGCTGGCGGCGGTGGTGAAGAGGTGGCTCAGGCGGGCTTCCCGGCGGTACCAGCGGTCGGTGTTTTCGTCGAGAAACGAGCCCAGGAATTCCTGTTTGGGCGCAATGGCTTTCCAGACGGCTTTCACCGTCTCCATCGATCCCGGCAGATTCGTCGGCCTTACGCGCACCAGCAGGTAGCGAACGGGCGCGCTGCGGGGGTCCATGTGCAGCACAATGGGTTGCGCTTTCTGGTGCAGTGAATACAGGTTGAAATCGGCAACGACGCCCACCACCTGAAATTTACCTTTTGACGAATCGGGCAGAATGAACTTGCCCACGGGGTTCTTCTCCCCCATCTGCTTGGCCATACTCTGCGAGATCAGCACCGACTGGCTCGAATCGCTGCCGTAGGCCGGATCAAAATCACGACCCTGTAACAACTTGATGCCAAGCGCCTTGAGGTAGTCCGTATCGACCCGCACCCAGTCGCAGCCGACTTCCCGTTTGCCATACAAAAAGCCGTACATATGCCGCGACGACGAGCCATCCAGCCCGTTACCAATGTTGACGCCGGTGCCACTCACCGCCAGTACGTTGGGTTGGCTGGCCAGCCGGTCGCGCAGCAGGCGCAGGCTCGTGGTGCCGTCCAGATCGCTGCCAACCGGGATGCTGATCACCTGTTCGGTGGTGTAGCCCATCGGCATTTCGCGCAGGTACGTTAGCTGCTGATTCATCACCAGCGTGCAGACAATGAGCAGGCTGGCAATCACGAACTGCACCACAATCAGCCCGTTGCGCAACAGACCGGGGCGGCCCGTCTGCAATTTTCCTTTCAGCACCGATACGGCGTTGAACCGCGCAATGATCCACGACGGATAACCACCCGCTAGCAGCATGATGAGCAGAAACGCCACCCCGACGCCCAGCCAGGTACGTGGTTGCGACAGGTCGGCGGTGGTCAGGTTGGCCCGGAACAACGTATTGAACTGCGGCCGGGCGACGTAAGCCAACCCGATCCCCAGCAGGACAGCGACGCCGCAGAGCAGTGCCGTTTCGCCCCAAATCTGGGCGAAAAGTTGCCCACGCCCGGCCCCCAGCGACTTCCGCACGCCCACTTCGCGCGCCCGGGTGAAGGCCTGCGCCACCGTCAGGTTCACGAAGTTGATGCCGGCGATAAAGACCATAAACGCCGCAATCAGCAGCAGCGTGTAGATGTACGTTTTGTTGACACCCTGCCCGCCCACGGTTTCCGTATCGAAGTGCACGTCGCGCATGGGCAGCAGCAGCAGGCTTTGTTGTTGGCCCCGCTCATTTTTGGCATAGCCCTGCTCGTTGCGCTCTTTGATGTTTTTGGCCATGTACTTCTGCAAAAACGCTTCGAGCCGTTTCTCAACGCCCGCCTGCGTGGCCGACGCGGCCAGCTTCACGTAGACCTCATGGTCGCCGTGGTTCCAGTTGGTGCGTTCCTGCGCGTAAGCACCGGCGTTTTCAATGCGCATCAGCGCGTCGTAGTCGACAGATGAGTTGTCGGGGAAATCGGCAATGACTCCCGTGACGACGACGTTGGTAAAGGTGCCGTTGAGGTTCACCTGCATCGATTTGCCTATCGGGTTGGCCGCGCCGAACACGCTTTTCGCCATGTTTTCGCTGATGACAATGTTGCTCTTGTCGGCCAGCGCCGTTTTGGCATCACCTTTTTTGAGGGCAAACGAAAACAGCTTCAGGAAATCAGGATCACAGAAGCGGACCATCTTATTGAGGGCTTTGTCGCCGTAGCGCACCCCGCCCGAGCCTGTCATCCAAGTCGTGGCCGCTTCGATCTCGGGGAATTCGGCTCGCAGTGCCGGAATCAGCGGGTAAGGCATCGACGCGCTATGGTTCAGCTTCCCTTCCCGGTCGGTCGATGAGAAATAGAGCTTAAACATACGCTCATGATCGGCGTGAAACCGGTCGAACGAGAGCTCGAAGGCGGAAGTCAGCCCCAGCAACAACGCCGACCCGAAGGCCACGGCGAGGCCCAGCCCGTTGATGAGCGTGTGAACCCGGTGTTTCCAGAGTGTTCGGAGCGCGATAGTCAAGTAGTTACGAAACATAATTGATCAACGTGACAGAGTTGAGTAGACCACTTTGGGCAGCACACGCCAACCGGTTGGCCAGTAAGGTGTTAGCCTCAGCCGTTGGCTGACCAAACCCCGTGCCTTTTTTACAAGTACCTGATAAACAGCGGCCTATTTGCCCGCTTCTGTCCGTTTACGGACGAGGGCGGCCAACGTCGGACAGTGCGCGTTCCGGCAACACCCGACCGCCCATCCAATAAGCATTGTACTAGCTACCCTACCTGCCTACTTTGGTTCACCAACCCTGCTACTGGTTAGCGCCTTCTAATGAAAAAGATCGTCTTTTCGTTTGCAACCGCCCTGCACCACATCCGCACCCATTTTTTCCACACGATCCTCTCGATTTTGGGGATTGTCATTGGCGTGGCGGCGCTGGTGGCCATTCTGTCGCTGATCGACGGGATGGAACAGTATGCGCAGGAGCAAATCACCAAGACGACCGACCTGAAGGCCGTGCTGATCCAGCCCAATCTGTACAAATCGGTGAACGACGTGCAGGTGCGCAAAGACGACTATGCCTACTTCACGCCCGCCCGGTTCGACAGCCTGCGGGCGTCGCTACGGGCACCGGTAGGGGCTTACCTCTACAGTCGGCAAAACGGCGAGGTGACGTTAAAGGCCGATGGGCGTAAAGCGGGCACGCTCATCAGCGCGGTGACCTGGCCCCTGCACCCCGACCTCACCCTGTTGCACGGCCGGACCTTTACCCAAGCCGAACTGATTGGTCGGCAACCGGTGGCGTTTATCAACCAACGGCTGGCCAAACAACTCGTGGGCAAACGCCCCGAACAAACGGCTATTGGCCAGCAAGTCACCTACCAGCACCTGACGCTGACGATCGTCGGGATTGCGGCGGATAAAGATGCGCGCTCCGGGCAGTTGCTTATGCCCCTGACCCTGCTCCCCGACAGTGCCCTGCGCGCCAGCCCGCCGATGGGTGTCGTTGAAGCCGGGCACGTGGAGGACGTACCTGCGCTGAAAACGCAGCTCGAAACCTGGCTCAAAGCCAACATGCCGCATCAACTGGCCGATTTTTCGGTCATCACCAACGAGTTGCGCGTCAGTCAGGCGGCCAAAGGGTTTATGCTGTTTCGCCTTGTGATGGGGTTGATCGTGGGCATTTCGGTGCTGGTGGGCGGTATCGGCGTGATGAACGTGCTGCTGATTTCGGTGACTGAGCGCACCGTCGAAATCGGCGTCAGAAAAGCGCTGGGTGCTAAAAAGCGGGATATTCTCTGGCAATTCCTGTCGGAGTCGATCACCATCTCGACCTTCGGCAGTATGCTGGGGCTGATGCTGGGGATCCTGAGCACGCTGGCCTTCGTCCCGATTATTTCAGCCGTAACCAACGTACCCTTTCAGGCCGCCTATACCTGGAACACCCTGCTGATTATCGTGGGCGTTGCCATGGTGATCGGCATTCTGTTCGGCACGTACCCGGCCATGCGCGCCGCCCGCCTCGACCCCGTCGAAGCGATCCGGCGCGAGTAAGCCAGTTATTCGCTTCGTAACGACTGCACGGGATTCATCAGCGCCGCTTTGACGCTCTGGAAGCTGACCGTCAGCAGGGCGATACCCAGTGCCAGCAGCCCCGCCAGCGCGAAGATCCACCAGCCTAGGTCAATTTTGTAAGCGAACGTACCCAGCCACGTCGATACGGCCCACCACGCCAACGGCGTCGCCAACACCAGCGCGATCAGTACCAGCCGCACAAAATCGACCGACAGCAGCCGCACGATAGCCAGCACACTGGCTCCCAGCACTTTGCGCACGCCGATTTCTTTGGTCCGTTGCTCGGCGGTGAAGGTCGCCAAGCCAAACAGACCCAGGCAGGAGATCAGAATAGCCAGCACGCCGAAGTAGTTGATGAGCGTGCTCACCTGCTGCTCCCGGTCGTACAGTTTTTCGTAGGCTTCGTCGAGGAAGTGATAGGCAAACGGGTAGTTGGGGTTGAATTGCTTCGTCAGCCGTTCCAGATCGGCCAGTGCCTGCTTCGCTTGCCCGGCGCGGGGTTTCACCAGCAGGTATTGCACATTCGGCGGCATGAACGCCACCACCAGCGGCCCGATCGGCTGATGCAGCGAGCCAAGGTGAAAATCCTTCATCAACCCGATGATGGGCCCCTTGCCAAACCAGAACGTGATTTGCTGGCCAACGGGCTTATCCATCCCCATCAGCTTGGCGGCGGCTTCGTTGACCAGGTAGCAGGCCGTGTCGGCAATAGCGTTGGGCCGGAAATCGCGCCCATCGAGCAGTTGGATGCCCGCCGTTTTGATAAAATCGTTGCCTACCGACATGGCCGACACATCCACCAGTTGCTTTGCTGGCTGACCCGCCCAGTGCAGGTCGGTGGTGCTGCTCTGAATGTTCAGCGGCAGGTGCGCGGTGGTCGTAGCCGACGCTACCGATGGACGCTGAAGCAATTCTTGCCTGAACGCTTCGGTCTTTTCGTAGTCATTGAACGTGCCTTCCAGCCGCATGTACACCACGTCGGTGCGGTCGAGGCCCAGGTGCTTGGTGCGCAGGTACGTCATCTGCCGCCCCACCGCCAGCATGCCGATGATGAGGAAAATGGACAGCGAAAACTGCACCACCACCAGCAACCGCCGAAACTGAGCCGGCCCCCGAAACGCCGATCCCGGCCCGAACGACAACCCCGCCCCGCGCAGGATACGGATGGGCCGCAGTCCCGACAGAAACAGGGCCGGGTAGCTCCCCGCCAGCACACCCGTGAGCAGCACCAGCCCGCCGATACCCAGCCAGTATAACGGGTTGGTGAGGTCGAGCGCGAGGTGTTTGTCGAAAACGGCGTTGAAGGTGGGCAACGTCAGCCACACGAGCAGGAGCGCCAGCACCACGCCCAGCAAGCTCATCAGCATCGACTCGCTCAGGTATTGGCCAATGAGCGCCAACCGCCCCGCGCCCACGACCTTCCGCACGCCGACTTCCTTGGCCCGCAGCGCCGACCGCGCCGTGCTGAGGTTCATGAAGTTGATGCAGGCAATCAGCAGGATAAACAGGGCCACTACCGCGAAAATGCGCACGTATTCGACCTGCCCGCCCACGGCCACCCCATTCTCGTAGGTACTCCAAAGGTGCATGTCGGTGAGGGGTTGCAGGATAATCTCCTCCTTATTGTTGAAGGTGGTGTAGCGCCGAAAAAGGCCTTTCATGGCGGCTTCGGCCTGTTGAGCGGTGGCGGTGGGTTTCAGCCGCAGGTACGTCTGCACGGAATTAAAACCCCATTCGGTTTGCCAGACCTGCTCCTGCGCGTTGAAATTGGCCAGCCAGTCGAACCGGAGCGTCGAATTGTGAGGCAGGTCGTTCAGCACTGCGCCCACCACAAACACCTTGTTATTGTCGAACTGAAGCGTTTGCCCTACGGCTTTCCCGGACGGAAAGTAGCACCGGGCCAGCGTCTGACTGATCACGATCTGATTGGGATTGGCCAGCGCCGTTTTGGGGTTGCCTTCCACGGCTGGTAAAGCAAACACGTCGAAGAAACCCGCCGACGCGTATTGGCCCGTTTCTTTCGCCACTTTGTCGCCCACCCGCACCAGCCGTTCCGATGGCCACGTCAGTTTGGTCGTCATGGCCACCTGCGGCACGTCGCGGGCAATGGCATCGCTCAGGGGGCCGGGTGTGGCCGTAGCCGTTTGGGTGTCGCCGCCCCGTATGCTGAAATTAACCCGGACGTAGTGGACCTGCTCGTGGTTGGGCACAAACCGATCGTAGCTCAGTTCATCGTAGACCCACAGGCCGATGAGCAGGCTACACGCCATACCCAGCGCCAGGCCAACCAGGTTGATGAATGAATAGGTGGCGTTCTTGGTGAGGTTGCGCCACGCCACAAGCACGTAGTTGCGGATCATATCAGGGTGGAAAACGAAAAAGGGTTGATGGTCAGGTACGTGTTTCGACTGGGCAAACGGCCGCAGCAGCCGCAAGGCGCTCAGGGCATAGCGCCAGTTGGCGCGGCGGGGGCCCTGGGTACGTACCCAATGCGGGTAGAGTTCGAGCAGATCGCCCTCGACCTCTTCGCGGGTGTCGGGGTGGCCCCACCAGCGTAGCAGCGTAGTGGCCCAGCGGGGTGGTTTGGCGTGTGGCTTCATCAGCGGCGAGGGTATCAGGCGATTTGAAATTGGGGGGGCAGGGCGTCCCAAAGCTGGGTACGTACCTGCTTCACGTCGATCAGAGCTTTGCGGCCAGCGGCCGTGACGGTAAAAAACCGCTTTCGCCGCCCGCCCCGTTCGGCAGTAGCCCCGCCCATCTGGGAGCTGAGAAACCCTTTCTCTTCCAGCCGTTGCAGCGTAGTGTGCACGGTGCTGAAGCCGACGTTCCGGCCGGTTTGCGCCTCAATTTCCTGCGTGATGGTTACGCCGTAGGCAGCTTCACCTAGAATGGCAACCATTAGCAGCACGACCTCTTCAAACTCGCCCAAGAATGCTCGTTTCATAGCCTGTCTATTTATTCCGATTATGTCGATCAAATCAGATGCCAGTTAATGCAAAAGGCCCAGACATTGCTGTCCGGGCCTTTTTGATGGGAATTAGCGTACTACGCATTGTCCAGAAACGGACAGCGGTTGGGACAAGCCGGACAGCGGTCGCGCCTACTCGCTGCGGAGCGATTTGACCGGGTTGACCAGCGCGGCCCGGATGCTTTGAAACGAGACGGTCAGCAACGTAATGGCTACTGTACCCAGCACAGCCCCCGCGAAAATCCACCACGACAGGTCAGTGCGGTACTTGTAATCAGTCAGCCATTCACGGAGGTAATAGTACGCGATGGGTACGGCAATTAGGCTGGCGGCACAAACCAGCAGAATAAAATCTTTTGAGAGAAGCACCCACAGATCAATTAAACTGGCCCCCAGCACCTTACGCACGCCAATTTCCTTCGTGCGTTGCTCAGCCGTGAATGAGGACAACCCAAGTAACCCCAGGCAGGAGATAAAAATGGCCAGCACCGCGAACCCACCTGCCAGCGTTCCGATTCGCTCTTCCGACGCAAACTTTTTGCCGAATTCCTGATCAGCAAACTGATAGACAAACGGAGCCGATGGGACGTATCGTTTGAACGTAGCTTCGATAATAGCCATCGACTCGCGAGCGCTCCGGTTAGGACTCAGTTTGAGCACGATCCAGTTGGCGTTCTCGTAATCCATGAAGTACATCGCCTGCTTCACCGGCTCGTAAGGTGATTCGGCCAGCACATCTTTGATAACCCCCACAACAGTGAAGTCCTTCACCTGTGGATCGAATCGACCTCCCCGCCGGATAACCGTGCCGATCGGATGTTTTAGCCCCATGAACTTAACGGCGGCTTCGTTGATGATGACAGCCGACGAATCGGTGGTGAACGTGCGCGAGAAATCGCGGCCTTCCCTGAACTGCCATCCGACCGTTTTGCCGAAATCATGCGTCACGAAGATATTCGAGAAATCAGGGTCAATGGATGGGTCTTTGCCGGGCCACCTAAAGTCACTGCTGTTTGACCACACCCCCGTAAGCGGGCTGGACGATTCAGCCATGTTCTGAATGACGCCCGCGTTGGTCAGCTCGGTTTTTAGCAGGTCGTATTTGCCGTAGAAGGCAGGCGACAGCATTTCCATCATAACCAGGCCGTTGCTGTCATAGCCAAGGGGCCGGTTCTTGGTGTGCTGAATCTGCCGGTACACGATGACAGTACCGATAATCAGCGTCAGGGAGACCGTAAACTGGAGTACAACCAGTACTTTGCGGGGAACCGCCACCAGCCCGCCCACGCGAAACTGTAGCCCCTGTCCCTTCAGCACTTTGATGGGCTGGAACGACGAGAGATAGAAAGCGGGATAACTACCCGCCAGCAACCCAGTGATGCCGATGAAGCCCAGACTAATCAGCCAGAACAAGGCTTCGGTCCAGGGAAACATAAGGCGTTTGTCTGCTACCGTATTGAACCAGGGCAGCAGGGCCAGAATCAGCAAAACGGCCCCGATGAATGCCAGCACGACGACCAGAAACGACTCGCTAAAAAATTGACTGACCAGTTGGCCTCGTACCGACCCGACGGCTTTGCGAATACCCACTTCTTTGGCGCGTTTTTCAGACCGAGCCGTACTGAGGTTCATGAAATTGATACAGGCCAGCAGCAGCACGAAAATACCTACCAGCCCGAACAATCGGACGTACTGAACGTAACCGCCGACCTGTACGCCTTCTGTCCAGTTCGAGTACAGCCGCCAGTCGGTCATCGGGTGTAGAAACAGCGTCGGGTTATATTTTCGGTCTTCAGCGGGTATTCTGTTCAGCTTGGCGTTTTTGATGCGTGCACTCACCGTCTGCATATCGGCGTTGTCGGCGATCTGAACAAAAAGCTGAAACGAGTTATTGCCCCATTCCTGGCTGTCCAGCGTCCGTTTCACCCACGGGCTAATGGACACGAACAGGCTCCACGGGGCAATGAACGTGAGGTTCCGAAACTCCGTACTGAACGGCAGGTCCTCGTATACGCCCGTCACCTTCACATTGGCCCGCCCCTCGATGTTAATGAGTTTACCCATCGGGTTGGCGTCGCCAAAAAGTGCCCGCGCTGTCGACGCCGAGAGCAAAATGGAATTCATTTCGGCTAGTCCCTGCCGACTCCCTTTCAGCATATGTAACGACAGGATTTCGGGCATAGCGGCACCCATATAGTTGCCCGACCGCAGGAGTTTTTTATCACCAACCGACAACACCCGGTCACCCTCCCAGGTAGCCATAGCTATGTGTTTGAAATTGCTGCCGTAGTTGGTCTGCAACTCCGCATCGAGCGGGGTTGGGATAGACGCCTGCGTACCGATGTGGCCGTTAAATAATTGGTGCTGCATGACCCGGGCAATGCGGTCATAGTTGGCAAACGATCGGTTGAACGATAGTTCGTCCCAGACCCACAGACCAATCAGCATGGCGACGGCCATACCTACGGCCAGCCCGCCGATGTTGATGGCCGAGTATCCTTTGTTACGGATCAGATTCCGCCAGGCAATTTTGAGGTAATTTGAGAGCATGATGTCGCTATTTTGTTCTTTCCCGTTCGTTGAGCGGGCGGTTTAACCGCTCGGGAAATAACAGTTTACTCGCTGCGGAGCGATTTGACCGGATTCATCAGGGCGGCTTTGATACTCTGAAAGCTCACCGTCAGCAAAGCGATGCCAATCGCCAGCAGACCCGCCAGCGCAAATACCCACCACGACACGTCGATGCGGTAGGCGAAGTCGGCCAGCCACTGATTCATAGCCCACCAGGCGAGCGGCGTAGCGATGACAATGCCAATGACAACCAGTTTCAGAAAGTCTTTACTCAGCAGGGCTACGATATTAGGCACACTGGCTCCCAACACTTTACGGACGCCGATTTCCTTGGTCCGAGCCTGAATGCTGATGAGCGCAATGGCAAACAGGCCCACGCACGAAAGCAGAATAGCCAGCCAGGCTGCCGTCACAAACACGGTGGCCAGCCGCTGCTCCCGTTTGTATTGGTTGTTGACATTCTCATTCAGAAACGACCCCTGAAACTGTGAGTTGGGGGCCATCGTTCGGTAGGTACGTTCGAGCAGGGCCATCGTGGACGCGGGATTGGTCGCGGCGACCCGCACGAAGATGTACGACAGTCCGAATGGCTTGTTGAAGAAGAGGGTTATTGGTTCAATCTGATCGTGGAGCGACGCGAAATGGTAATCGTTGACCACCCCGACGACCGTTTTACCGCCCTCGATCGGGATGATCATGCCGATGGGATCCTTCACGCCCATATGCCGGACCATCGACTCGTTGATCAGACACGATTTGGCCGAATCGCTCGGAAACTGCCGCGACAGCGTCCGACCGGCCACTAGTTTCAGTCCCAGCGTTTCCACGTAGTCATAGTCGATGTTCAGCGCGTTGGTCTGGTATTTCTTCTCGTCGAGGGTGAAGCTGTATTTCGATTTAGAGCTTGCCCCATCCTTACCTCGGCCCAGGTTTATATCGCTCCCTGTGATGTCCAGAATCTGCGGCTGATCGGCCAGTTGGTTGCGCAGGTACGTCAGCAGCCGGTAGCCGTTGGTTTCGTAGCCTACGGGGATGCTGATAACCTGGGTCTGATCGTAGCCCAGCGGTTTGTCGCGGAGGTAGTTCATCTGCCGCCAGACCACCAACGTGCAGCCGATGAGCAGTACAGACACAGCAAACTGCAAGACAATCAGCGTGTTACGTACCCCGCCCACGCGCCCGCCCCGGCCCACTTTGCCTTTGAGCACTTCCACGGCGTTGAACCGCGATGCCAGCCAGGCCGGGTATACGCCCGTTAGCAGACTGATGAGCGTAAAACTCACCAATAACCCCAGCCATATACCAGGCTGCTGGAGTTGGGCAAAAGACAAATGCCCATTGAAGATCGCGTTGTACCGAGGGAGCAGGACTACCACCAGCAGCAGCCCGGTGATCAGCGCGATGGAACAGATCAGCAACGCCTCACCGCTAAACTGACCGATGATCTGTTGCCGCAGGGCGCCGAGTGCCTTCCGCATTCCCACTTCCTTGGCCCGGTTGAGCGAACGGGCAATCGACAGGTTCACGAAGTTGATGCCCGCAATCAGCATGATCAGTAAGCTCACGCCGAGCAACACACGTGGGTACGTCCGGTCGACGGCCCGGTGATCGTTGACCCGATCAAAATGAACGTCGGACAGATTGGTTAGGCGCAGGCTGACGAATTCGCCCCGTTCGTCGGGCTGAGCACCCTGGCGACGGGCTTGAGCAATATCTTCCGCATACTGTTTTTTGACGAACGGGACCATCTGTTTTTCAAACGTTTCAGCTCGCACGCCGTTGGCCAATTGCACGTACACGTCGTGGGTACGCCAGTTCCACTGGTCACGACTGCTCTGATATTCCGGAAAGTTCTCAAACCGGATCAGCACCTCGTTTTCCAGCGTCGAGCTGGCCGGTGCATTCCTCATTACGCCCCGCACCACGAAGGCTTTCTTCACCCCGTTGAGGTTCAGCGACAGCAACTGTCCTACCGGTTCATTTTCTCCAAAAACCGCCTGGGCAACCTGCTCATTCAGGACCAGATCGTTCAGGTTGTTCAGCGCTGTGCGGGCGTCTCCTTTCGCCATTGGAAACGAGAACATCCGCAGGAAATCGGCGTCTACGTAATCGACATCGCCGTTCCAGATGCGCCCGTTTCGCACAATCTGCCCGTCGCTTTCCTCAAAGCGGGTGGCGTACTGAATCTGGCCCGGGTAATTGGCCCGCAACATCGGCATCATCGGTATGGGCATGTTCGTGCCGTACTCTACCCGATCGGTATGTACTTCCTTCAGCGATAGCCGGTGAATCCGTTCCCGGTTCTGGTGAAACTGATCGTAAGACAACTCGAACTGAGCCGCCAGAAACAGCAGAATAGCACTGGCAAAGGCCACCGACAATCCAATTACGTTGATGGATGAGTGTGCCTTTTGCTTCCAGATCGTCCGCAGGGCAATTTTAAGGTAGTTCGTGAACATCAGACGGGAATTTATGCGCTTTCAGAGGCGATGTAAACCGCCTACTGAAAGAAAGACGTTTACTCGGAACGTAACGATTGGATCGGGTTCATCAGGGCGGCTTTGATGCTTTGGAAGCTCACCGTCAGCAGGGCGATGAAGACGACCAACGCGCCGGCCCCGGCAAACACCCACCATTCGATATCGATGCGATAGGCAAAATCGGCCAGCCAGCTTGATATGGCCCACCACGCCAGCGGTATCGCCAGCACGATGGCAATCAGTACCAGTTTGAGGAAATCTTTGCTCAGCAGGGCGACGATGCTGCCCACGCTGGCCCCGAGCACTTTGCGCACACCAATCTCCTTCGTGCGTTGCTCAGCAGTGAAGGTCGCCAGCCCGAACAGGCCCAGACAGGCGATCAGAATGGCCAACCCGGCGAAGATCAACACCACCTGCGCCATGCGCTGCTCGCTGCGGTAGAGCGTGTTCAGGTACGTGTCGAGGAAGGTGAATTCAAAGGCGGAGTTTGGCAGGTTTTTGCGGTAGGTAGCTTCCAGTTGCCGCATGGTTTCGGGCAGGTTCTGGGTACGTACCTTCGCCAGCATATACGAGCGCCGCTCGGTGTTGGCATTGTGAAACGCGTACGCGCCGATGGGCTTGTGCAGCGATTCGAAGTGAAAATCGTCGACCACACCCACAATCTCGGCGCGATTTTCAAACAAACCCGGCGCAATCTTGCCAATGGCCTGCTCGGGCGTGTAGCCCAGAAAATCGACGGCCGTTTTGTTCAGCACCACCTGTATGGTTGTGTCGGTTTCGTTGTCGGTATCGGGCTGGTCTGACTTGGCGGCTGGCAGCGTTTTGCCCGCCAGCAGTTTCAGCCCCAACACCTTGATAAACGTCGAGTTGGCCCGGTTGGAAGTGATTTGCAGTTGGCTGCCATCATCGAGTGGTTTCGACAGGCTGCGGCCGCTGCCACCACCACCCGGATACACCTGCACCCGACTGATGTCGTCGACGCTGCTCAGCGCCCGGAGGTCATTGCTCAACGCCTGCACCTGATCGGGGTTCTGGGCGGCGGCCGTCGTGATCGCCACCACCTGCGTAGGATTATAGCCTAGTTTTCGATGCTGGATAAACTGCAACTGCCGGTAGAACAGCAGCGTACTGATGATCAGCACCAGCGACGCCACAAACTGCGTCACCACCAGTGACCGGCGCAGGAAGCCGCCGCCCGACCCCGCCCGGAACGACGATTGCAACAGCCCACGAACCGAAAAGCCCGAGAGCACAAACGCCGGGTACAAGCCCGCCAACAGCGAGATGCCAACGCCCAGCCCCAGCAGGCTCAGCAGCATGCGGGGCGTTAGTAACGTCCAGACGGACAAGGATTTGTCGGCGATATTGTTAAACAGCGGCAGGCAGGCAATCACCACGCCGATACCCAGCAGCAGCGACACCAGCACGACCAGCACCGTTTCGGCGTAGAACCGTCCGATCAGTTGGGAGCGTGTGGCCCCTACCACTTTGTTGATACCTACCTCTTTGGCCCGAACCTGCGCCTGTGCCGTGGTCAGGTTCATGTAATTGATGCAGGCAATCAACAGCACCACCACGGCCAGCAATAGCAATATCGTTACCTGTCGGGCGTCGCCGATGCGGGTACTGCTCACGTTGTTAAGGTTGGCTGAGTGGAGATGAATGTCGGCCAGGGGTTGCAGGTACAGGCTATAGAACCGGTTGTCTTTGGGCACGTTCTTCGCCACGATCGCTTCCATCTGCCGCTCCAGTTGGGCCACGTTTGCGTTGGGGCGAAGCAGCAGGTACGTCTCAAAACTGGCATTGCTCCAGCTCTGGCTGCTGGGCTCACTCGCCCATTTGACACTCGCAAACGAGCCAATCAGGTCGGCATCGAGCGACGAGGTAGCGGGCAGATCGGGATACACGCCGGTTATTTCAAGCGGATGCTTATGGTCGACGTCGAGGATTTTGCCCAGCGGATTCTGCGTACCGAAATAGCGGTGGGCGGTGTTTTGGCTCACCACCACCCGGTTGGGGCCAGCCAGCGCCGTAGCGGGGTTTCCCAACAACAACGGTACATCGAACACGCTGAACAGCGTGCTATCGGCCCAGTACAGTTTGGTTTCGGCAAACTCCCGATTTGCCGAATTGACGAACGCCGTCTGGCCGAAGTTATGCCGCAGCAACCGCACCTGATTCTCAACCCCCGGCAGTTGCGCCTTCATCGTCGGGCCAACCATATTGGGCGCGTTGCCCCATTGCTGGGTTTGTCCGTCGAACGATACGTTGAGGTTCACGCGCGCGATCCGGTCGGCGTTACGGTGGTGTTTGTCGAACGCCAGCTCATCGGTCGCGTAGAGCAGCAGCATGAGCGCCACGGCCAGACCGATGGCCAAACCGAGACTATTGAGCAGCGTAAACAGGCGGTTTTTGAGCAAACTCCGCCAGGCGATTTTCAGATAGTTGCTGAACATAGAGAAACCGATAAGATCTCGTTTGGGACCTTACCGGTTTCGATCGCCCAAGAGCCGTGCCAGCCTGGCTAACTCCTTAATTAGTAGGGCAAAACGCAGTTTATCAAGTAGTACCCTGTCCACTTTCGGACAGTCGCTCGTCCGAATCAGTACGAGCCTTATAGGGCTACCACTTGGTTACTTTGACGAAAACGAGTGGGTTCGCTTCCTGTCTCTTTTTGTAGACTTCGAAGCCGGCTCGCGTATAGAGAAAAACCGCCGTTTTCTCGTTCGCCCCCTCCCCATATGGTGAAAGCTGGTAGAAGGCAATATCATCAGCGGTCAATTTGTTGGCAGCAAAGTCTTTAACTTCCTGTCCATCCACATGGATGGGATCATATTTGGCTTTGTTTTTATAGTCGTTGAGGTAAACGGGCGAGATGGCTTTGGGCCGCTCGGGCAGCGGACAGACAACGTACCGTTTCTCGTTTTGCGTGAGATCGGCGTATTTCCGGCGAACCCACTTGTCGGGCGCGGATGAATCAGGAACAGCCACCATAACCTGACTAAACCAGCGCTCTACTTCCGCAATCTGCCGGTTGGTAGCGGGTGGAAATTGCGGCAACCGGCTGAGGTCCAGCCCTTCGTCGGTCGTTTTAGCGGGCAAATCGCCCCGTTGACCCACAGGGTCCGTAGACGAGGCTGGCGTAGATGCCGTTGTGGTTACCAGCAGCGTGGCAATTCCGAAAACAAGGGCGATGGTCCCCCCGGCAAACCAGGTGCGGGCGGGCGATGCGTGTTTGGTCATCATGAGCAGGCGTTGTTTTGTGGTTTGAAAAGTCAGCGTACTCACCAGCGCAGGCAGGGTGGTGGCGCGGGTTAGTTTGGTAAGCAGCAGATGCTGGTAGCCAGGTACGTTACCGAAAGCGGCATTGACGGCTTCGTCGGCCAGAAATTCGTGGTTGCGCTGCATGGCCCGCTTCAGCCAGATCAGTAGCGGGTTGAACCAGCCGAAACACAGGACCAGCTCAATCAGCAGGACGTCGAGCGAGTGGCGCTGCCGGATGTGCGCCAGTTCGTGGGTGAGCAGTTCGGGTTCAAGCGTACCTTGTTCCAGCGCTGCTTTCGAGACAAACAGGTAGCGCAGAAACGTATGGGGGAGCACGTCAGTGGGTAACGGCACCAGCCAAACACCTCGAAACGGTTGAGGAGCATACCGACGTACCTGCGCGGCGATCTGGTACAGGTTCCGGGCAAACCGAACGAGCATCAGTAATGTACCGGCTGCATAGAGCCAGAGCCAGTAGGTCACGGGTGCAGCGGTAACTTCGGTAACAACGGTAGTTTGGCCGGGTACGTTTTCAGCAGGCAGAAACAGCGCCACGGCTGATGGCGGCGTGATTGGTTGAGGCACGGGAACCTCGATCGTCAGCAGGGGCGCCACAAACGCAACCCCCAACGTACCCAGCAGATAGACCCGCTTGAGCCGGTGTATTGGCTGATTTTCCAGAAACAACTGGTAGAAGCCCAGCAGCAGCAACAAACTCAGAGCCGATTCGAGCAGGTAGGTCGTCATGGCTTTTTCCGGTCGATTTGTTCGTCAATCAGGCGGCGCAGTTCGGTTAGCTCGTCGGCAGAGAGATTGGTCTCTTTGGTGAAGAACGAAGCAAACTGAGCCGCCGAATTATTGAAGAAATTCTTGATCAGGCCGTTGACATGGTTGGCGAAATACGCCTCGCGACTGATGAGCGCGTAATACTCGCGGGTGCTGCCCCGTTCGCGGTACGCCACCGCTCCCTTGTCGATCAGGCGCTTCAGCAGGGTGGCAACCGTCGTGGTGGCGGGTTTGGGATCATCGTAGGCGTCGAGCAGGTCTTTCATGTACGCCGTTTCCAGCGTCCAGAGGTGTTGCATCAACGTTTCTTCAGTGGCGGCCAGCTTCATATTCTATCTTCGTAGTATTTACTCTACAAATGTAGAAACAAAAACCATGATGTCAAGCGGTCCACCCACTTTACTTAAAAAAATCAGGATTGAAGCACTTCCAGCCGGTAACCGACGCCATGGATCGTGCCAATGCGCAGGGTGGCATCGGTGCTGAGCAGCTTCCGAAGGCGCGAGATAAACACGTCGACGCTCCGGCCCACGATAATGCCTTCGTCTTCCCAGACCAGTTTGAGTATCTGGTTTCGTTCCAGCACCTGATTGGGGTGGCTGGCCAGCAGGCGCAGCAGTTTGGTTTCCCGGTACGTGAGGGTGTGGGTCGTCTCGCCAGCCAGTAGCGTCTGCCCGTTGATGTCAAGCACAGAGCGGCCAAAATGAAGTTTCGGGGTGGCAGTCTCGGCTTCGGCCGGGGCCGCTACGAGTGTGGCTGCGGGGCGTCGCCAGGTCACCACCATCAGCCCTGCCAGCAGGCTGATCACGGCCAGAACGGGCCAGTAGCTGACCTGCGACGTGATTGGCGCGGCAAACGTAAGCTGTAGCACATAACATCCGGCGGCCATCGACCGACCGCTACAGGCCACGGTGTTTGAATCGATCAGGTCGCTGACCGAATACCCCAGTTGCAGCTGTTGGGTGCCGCAGTCCAGCACGGCCACGTCGTAGGGTGTGGCAATGTGGTGCTGTTGCAGGGATTGTTGCAGCAGGGCAGGTAGCGTATCGTAGTTGAACGCGTGATTGAGTTGAAGGCGGTAGGTATTGGCGTTGAGTTGCTGCACCGCCGGAATGCGCGATGTCGAGTCGCCTGAGGCCCGCAGCAGGTGGTGGGCCGTGCGGCGGAGGGCCAGATTGATCTTGTCGGCCTGCCGCCGGGGCTCTTCGCCGGCGGCAGGCGTCACCGACCGCACGAAGAGCCCCCCCAACGCCAGCAACAGACTAATGACCGTGCCCAACACCACCCATGATTGTGAACGTACTTGCATAACACGCTATTAATTAACAGCCATCGCCTGACCGCAGCAAAGGTAACCAATTGATGGTCTGTACCTTGATCAAGCGAATCAGTTGCTTGTTGGCCTGCCCCACCGGTTCAATCAGCAGTTGGTCGCCCGGTTGGGCAACGGGCCAAACGTCGTCGAGTTGCATCGAATAGTTCGTTTGCTCGCTGGTTTCAGGCCAGCGCTGAATAACCATTGCCTGCCGTTTCAGCAACAACCGAAACGGCACGGCCTTGCGGTTCGCCGAACGCGGATCGCCCTCCACAACGGCCAGCCTGCCCCGGCTGTTGATCATCACGGCGTCGCCAACCACAGCGTAGCCATTTACGGTAACGGCGCTGCCAGGCGCTTCGGCCGTGGTGCTTACCCAGTTGGTCGACCGGAATGACATGGCCAGACAGCCAATCAGCAACAGGCCCAAGGTGTAGTGTATCGTTTTCATTAGTGTATTGATTAATGGGGTTTATGAATCAACGGACCTGAATTTCATTGTGCGGTAAAGCATGCTGCCGGTCGAGGGTCAGCAGTACGATCCGGTCGCCTTTTTTGCAGGTGGCCAGCACGCGTTCGACGGGTAGCTGCCGGTAGGTTTCCTCCGAAAACAGGTGTACCGTGCCCGTTGCGCCATCCCGAACGGCGACTTTAAACGCCAGCTGATCGACGCCCTCAGCACCCGTCGGCGACAGATTCACCGTCTTCACCGTCAGTTGGCCTTTGGCATCGTTGGCAAGCTGGCATTTCCCGGCAGGCGAATAGTGATCGACTAGCATTTTATCGCCGACAAAAGCGGCCGAGCAGGTCGCAAACGAGGTCTGCGCGACCGCAGACGTACCCAGTCCGACAAACAGGCACAGGCCTGTGACAATGGCGTATTTCATAACTAGTCCTGATTAGTACGAACCAAAACTAACCGGCTGCTCAACAACGCTCGTAAATCGGCTGCAAAAGAATGTAAAGGAAATGTAAAAGTAGCTTTCGAGCTACTAATCAACCAATTAACCCGATAAGCAGCGACAAGAAACAGGCTCCTTTTCCTGGCTGCGTTGTCCGCTTTTCGCGCGCCGGGATGGCACTCGACCTTACCGTTCACGTAAAATAACCGAACCGTAACACGGGAATCCGAGCCACTATATGATGAATGATGATTTTTGCATAAGTTGATAACCGTTCATCTAATCAATTCTCCAATGCTTAAAACTGCCTCGTTTAAAACGCTTTGCCTAACGGGCCTGACCGCCGCCTCGCTGTTCATTGCCTGCCAGCCCGACGCGCTCGCTCCCACCACGACTACGGCTGCTACGCTTCGCGCTGCCCGGGCCGCTGTCACGCTCTCAGAAGGGTTCGAAGTGGGCTCTACCAGCCCCAAAACGGCCTATGATGTGTCGCCAACGGGCTCGGCAAGCGGCGATAACGTTACGCTGCAAGCCAAATCATGGAATCTCTACGACGCGCTGATCGGCAACACGAGCAGTGATCGCAAAGCCGGTACCTGGTCGGCGCGGGTTCGGAATACGGGCAAGATCACGATGCTGTTCGACCTGACGACGGGCATCAGCACCGTGACCGTCAAACACGCCACCTACGGCACCGATGGGGCCAGTCAGTGGGGGCTGTGGTATTCGACCAACGGCGGCAGCACCTGGACTCAGACCGGCAGCGCCGTAACGACGACCACGACGCTTCAGACGCAGACCTTCACGCTGAACGTGACGGGCACCGTCCGGCTCGAAGTCCGCAAGACATCGGGCGGCACCAACCGCATCAACATCGACGACATTGCCGTAACCGACAACGACGGCGGCGGCACCACGCCTACCCCAACCGGCAAGAAGTTTTTGTTCGACGCCAGCCACTACGAAAACGCGGGTAGCGCCGACTGGCAAATCGACGCCGACGGCACCGAAAGCGTACCGACCTACACGGGTGGCACTACGGTAGAAACCAAAGCGCAACGTACCCCGACGCCTTCGTACACCGGCATCACGTCCACTACCCCCGAAACCTATTGGAAGGGCGGCATGTCGGCCTGGGCGGTCGAGTTGGTCAAGCGCGGCAACTTCGTCGAAACGCTGCCCGTGGGTACGGCCATCACCTATGGCAACAGCGCAAACGTGCAGGATTTGAGCAACTACAATGTCTTTGTCGTGGTTGAGCCGAACCGACTGTTTACGGCGGCGGAAAAAACCGCGATCATGAATTTCGTAGCCAACGGCGGTGGCCTGATGATGATTGCCGACCACACGGCTCCTTCCCTGACCGGCACCGACCCGAACGGCTACCTACCTTCGGACCGGGACGGCGATGGTGCCGATTCGCCCCGCGTGTGGAATGACCTGATGACCAACAACGGCATTAACAACAGCAACCCATTCGGTTTCCGGGTCGATTATATCGACATCGACGAGCAACCCACGACGAATGTCTACACCGGCACCAACACCAACGCCCAGAAAGTGCTGAACGGCGTGGCTGGTACGGCCTCAAAGCTGGCATTTTACGCAGGTGCCACGGCAACGCTCTACCCCGCCAATAACGCCAACGTGCAGGGGCTTTTCTGGCGCATGAGCAGCCCCTTGAACGGCACAACGGGCGTCATGGCCCTGCTGTCGACCTACGGCACAGGCCGCATCGTGTTCATCGGCGACAGCTCCCCCTCAGACGATGGTACGGGCGATACCAACGACAACCTGTTCAACGGCTGGTCGGGCGATGCCCCCACGGGCTACACCTCGCACCCTGCCCTGCACCTCAACGCTTCGCTCTGGCTGGCGAAGTTGCAGTAAGGGAAAGTCATCTGCTGCGCGTCATTCGTTGTCATTGATGGTCATTGGTCGTAAAAACAATTAATGACCATCAATTACCATCAATGACCACCAATGACAGCGAAGCCAAATGACGCCGAAGGCAGATGACAGCGCAGCCAAATGACCCTCTTCATCGACACATTCGGGTTGTTTGTCGGGGAATAGAGGGGTATGGTCGCTGCGGGCGGATGAGGGGTTAAACGGCGAGGTGGGTTTCGTCTCTAACTGACAAACCAACAGAAAAACACAGACCATCATGAAGAAGTCAATGTTTGCCCTCGCTGCCATCGTGGCTTTACTCACTACCGGAACGACAATGGCTCAACGTGGTCCCGGTTATGGCAACGCCTACCCGACCCCTAACCAACAACGCTACGACGATATTCAGGACGAGATCCGCGTCGACAGGCTCGATGCCATCGTCAATCTGTCGCGGAAGCAGGAACGGCAGTTGCGCCGGATTGAAGAGCAGTACGACCGGCAGGGCCTGACGGCCGGTAGCCGCCTGTCGCCCCGCGATTTTCAACGCCTCAGCTACCAGAAAAATCAGGAGTTTCTGAGCGTGCTGACGCCCGTTCAGCGGGATCGGCTGTATGCTTTCCAGACCAACAACCGCCGGGGTGGTTACAACCGCGGAAGCTATGGCAGCTACGGTCGCCGCGGCTGAAAACGGCTAGTTTGTGACAAGACGGGTGATGGGTATGAGGCGGTTAAGCGTCAGCCCATCACCCGTCTTGGTTTATGCCGCAGACTGGGCGCGGCAAACATTTGGTTTCCATGCCTCGTTAGACGGATCAGTTCACTATCAAATCACTCAACGAATGAATATCAAACGTGTGTTCGGCATTATCCTGACCCTGCTGGGTCTTGTGGGACTGCTGATGGGCGGCAAAGACATGCTGTCGGGCGGCATTGCGCAGGCCTCATGGGTTTACCTCCTTTTCGGCGCGATCTTTTTCTTCACGGGCATCAGCCTCATCCGCACCGTTAGCGATACATCTCGGTAGTCATTTAGCTTCGCTGTCATTGATGGTCATTGGTCGTAAAAACAATTAATGACCATCAATGACAGCGAAGCTAAATGACGCCGAAGGCAGATGACAGCGAAGCTCCCTACACCAACACGTTGTCAACCGTGATGGGTATGGCGCGGTGGCGCTTGCCGGTAGCGTGGTAAATCGCATTGGCAATGGCTGATACCGTGCCGACGATTCCGATTTCGCCGATGCCCTTCACCCCTGCCGGGTTCACGACGTCGTCATCTTCCTCAATAAAATACCCTTCGATCGACCGGATATCGGCGTTGACCGGTACGTGGTACTCGGCCAGATTGGGGTTCATGATGCGGTTGGTGCGCGGGTCGAATTTGGCTTCCTCGTGCAGCGCCATACTGAGCCCCCACACCATTCCGCCCAGCACTTGACTGGTGGCCGTTTTTAGGTTGATGATTTTACCCGCCGCATACGTACCCAGCAGGCGCGTGACCTGAATTTCGCCCAGCGCTTCGTCGACACGTACTTCGGCAAAGACAGAACCGAACGCGAAAAACGAATACTTCTCCTTCTCGTCGCCCTGCTTCGATTGCACCTTGGCTTCGATTGGTTTCGAGCCGTTCCGTTTCAGCAGGCTCGCGAATGTCTCGCCTTTTTTAGGGTCGGTGCGTAGTTGGAGCCGACCATTCTCAGCCACAATCTCAGCCTCGGCTACGTTGTACAAGGGTGATTTTTTATCCTTGAACGCCATTTCGCGCGCCTTATTCAGCACCTCTTTGGCAGCCTGCGTTACGGCGGAGCCCGTGCTCGACGTGCTGCGCGATCCACCCGACCCAACGGCCTCGGGGTAACGGCTGTCGCCCGCGCTGAGGGTCACTTTATCGGGTGTGAGGCCCAGCACCTCTGCGGCGATCTGGTTGACGATGGTGAACGTACCGGTACCGATGTCCTGCGTGCCGGTTTCGACCTGCACACGCCCATCGGGCATCAATCGGACCAGCGCGTTCGACTCGCCCCGGTTCATGGGGTACGTGGTGGTGCCCATCCCCATTCCGACGAGGTAGTTCCCGTCGCGCATGCTGCGGGGTTGGGGCGAGCGTTTCGACCAGCCGAAGCGTTCGGCTCCCTGTTGGTAGCAAGCGCGCAGGCTTTTACTCGAAAACGGCAGGTTTTTGTTAGGGTCGACCTCGGCGTAGTTTTTCAGGCGGAATTCGAGTGGGTCCATCTTCACCTGCTCGGCCATTTCGTCGATGGCGCATTCCAGGGCAAACACACCGGGCGCTTCGCCGGGGGCCCGCATGGGCGAAGGCGTCCCGATGTTGGCGCGGATAAACCGGTGCGTCGTTTCCTGATTGGGGCAGGCGTAGAGCATGCGCGTGATGGTGCCCGACGGCTCGGCAAACTCATCGAAATCCGACGTCTGCGTAATCGAGAAATGCCCCGATGCCGTCAGCTTGCCTTCTTTGTCGGCGCCGAATGTCAGTTGCTGTACCGTCGCCGACCGCGACCCGACCATCCCGAACATCTGCTCACGTTTCAGCACTAGTTTGACCGGACGGCTCACGAGTTTGGCGGCCATCGGTGCCAGCATCACGTGTGACCAGGTGGTGCCTTTGCTACCAAACCCGCCCCCGAGGTACTGCGTCACCACGCGCACGTCGGCTTTGGGCATGCCGAACAGCTCGGCGATACGTTTCTGGCAACCCGAGATGCCCTGTGTGGCATTATAGAGCGTCAGTTTGCCGTCGGGCTCCCAGACCGCCACGAGCGCATGGGGTTCAAGGGCGTTGTGTACCTGCGTGGGCGTCAGGTACGTTTGCTCGAAGCGCGTAGCGGCCGCAGCCATGCCCGCTTTGTAATCACCCCGTTTGGTATCGACCTGGTCATCCACGCGGGGCAGGCGTTCGGGGCGCTCGGCCTTGTTCTGGTTAGCTGGTAGTAAGGGTTTTACAGCATCGGTATTGTAGGTTACCTGCACGCGCTCGGCCCCTTCCGTAGCGGCTTCCAGCGTTTCGGCCAGCACCATCGCAATCGGCTGATTATTGTAATGCACCAGGTTATCCTGAAAGAGATGCATGACCCGGTCGGTCGCCGTTTCGGAGGGTTTGTTTTTATCCAGCCCACCCGGTTTCGGCGCGTTTTCGTGCGACATCACCGCCACCACGCCAGGTACGTTCATCGTCGCGCTGATGTCGATTTTCTGAATGCGGCCGTTCGCTACGGTGCTCATGACCAGCACACCATGCACCAGTCGGGGTGGTTTGATATCGGCGGAATACCGGGCCGATCCGGTTATTTTCTGCTTCCCGTCAATCCGATCGATCGGGTCGCCAATGAGTTTCTTAGCCATAGGGTAGGAAGATTGATGGTCATTGATGGCCATTAGTTGTCATTCATTGCTCTTTCTATCAATGACGGCGAAGCCAAATGACCACTAGCTACTAACCATCGTTAAAGCCCGAACGATGCTGTTTTCGGCCAGCCTGATTTTGAACGCGTTGTGCTCGTGCGGTTTGGCGCCGGCCAGCAGTTGCTGGGCAGCCGCGCGGAACGTGGCTTCGTCAGCCCGTTTGCCGATCAGCTGTTGCTCTACTTCGGGCATGCGCCAGGGTTTGTGGGCCACGCCCCCCAGGGCAATGCGCACGTCGCGGATGATGCCGTTTTCCACCGCCATGCGCGTCGCGACCGACACCAGCGCGAAGGCATACGACGCCCGGTCGCGGACTTTCAGGTAATGCGATTTCCCGGTCAGTTTGGGCGTAGGCAGGTCGATGGCCGTAATCAGTTCATTGGGTTCGAGCACGGTGTCGCGCTGAGGGGCGTCGCCGGGCAGCCGGTGAAAGTCAATCAGCGGCACCGAGCGCGTTCCGGCTGGCCCCGATAGCTGCACCACGGCCCCCAGCGCGCTCAAGGCCACGTTCATGTCGCTGGGGTTAGTGGCGATGCACTGCTTGTCGCGCCCCGCCCCTTCGTTAGCGCCCAGAATGGCGTGGATGCGGTTTTGACCGCCAATGGCTCCACATCCCGAGCCGGGTGCCCGCTTGTTGCAGGGCTGGCTGGGGTCGTAGAAATAGTAGCAGCGGGTACGTTGCAACAGGTTGCCGCCCATAGTCGCCTGGTTGCGCAGTTGCGGCGAGGCCCCCGCCAGCAGCGCCTCTGACAGCAGCGGAAACTGCTTTTGCACCAGCGCATTGGCGGCGACGTCGCTGTTTCGGGCCAGCGCGCCGATGCGCAAACCTGTTTGGTTGGCCTGAATCTGCGCCAGCGGCAGACGGCTAATGTCGACCAGCGTATCCGGGCTTTCGATCCCGTATTTCATCAGGTCGACCAGGTTGGTGCCGCCCGCAATGAAACGGGTAGCGGGCGCGGCGCTGATGAGCCGGAGCGCGTCGGCAGGCTGATTGGCCTGTACGTAGTCGAAGGCCTTCATGCTGTTTTCCCGTTTTTCTGAACCGACTCAATCGCTTCGACAATACCCCGATAGGCGCCACAGCGACAAATGTTGCCACTCATCCACTCCCGAATTTCGGCGGGTGAATCGGCGTGCCCTTCGCGGATGATGGCTACCCCCGACATCAGCTGGCCGGGCGTGCAGAAACCGCATTGGAAACCGTCATGTTTCACAAAGGCCTCCTGCAACGGATGAAGCTGGTCTTTGCCCGGCGCCAGCCCTTCGATGGTCGTGATCTCGCGGCCCTGCTGCATGATGGCCAGCAACAGGCAGGCGTTGGCCGTGCGGCCGTCGATATGCACGGTGCAGGCACCACATTGCCCATGATCGCAGCCTTTTTTGGAGCCGGTCAGGTCGAGGCGTTCGCGCAGTACGTCGAGCAGCGTTTCGCGGGGCTCGATGTCGAGTTTATAATTCTTTTTGTTGACCCGCAGCGTGACAGACCGTTTGCTACCCGCCGGAGGGGCCTGGGCAAGCGGCGCGTTAGGCGCAGCGGCGGCCTGTCCTACCAGCGGCGGCATCAGCGCCAGCCCAGCCAGTGCCGACGACTGCTTGAGAAACCAACGCCGGTTGGCCCCGTCGATCAGGTACGTGTGATTGTCTGCCATAACGAAAAAGTCGATATATGCAGACAACCCAGTCGATCGGACTGCTGTTTTAAAAAGATAAGGCAGCGGCCTACGCTTTGGCGCGCATCCACTGCCAGCCCAGTTGGTCGATTAATACGTCAGCCCTTCGTCGTACTTGAAGAGGGCATAGCCAGCGCCTTCCATGTACCCAGGTACGTCTTCCATCTGCGCCTTGACGGCCTCGGCTGAGCGTGGGGTGGTAAACGGCATTTTCCCGGTTGGCTTGACCTTCCCGGTTACGATATCCAGCAGGGCGTCGATGGTGGTGCCGAAGGTGGCCACAACGCCCTTTATCGTGGCAGCCGAGCCCTCTTTATAAATCTCGTCGATCACCCAGGGGTTGGTGTAGTTGATGGCCAGGATCGTCGGTTTTTTCGCGGTAAGCGTATTCACGTAGTTCACATCGACCGCGTTCTTCGACAGCGACAGTTCAAGCGGCGAGCCATCGGAAGCAAAAAGTGACCGTGAACCGGGCCAGATCCAGAGCAGAATCACGTCAGCCTCCTCGGGTGTTTTCACGAACTGAACGGGGTAATTGCCCGCGGGCGTCAGCACGTCGCCGGGGCCGGGCGTTGGACGGCCGAATTGCTTCTGATATGATTCGACGTACACTTTCGTACCAGACCGAAGCGGCAACGTTTTCGCTTCGTTTCGCAACAGCACAATGGATTTCCGTAGCGCTACGTCGGCCCGTTTCCGAAACTCGGCGTTACCCACGATCCGCTCGGCGGCGTCTTCATCGACATACGGATTCTCAAACAGGCCCAGCTCAAATTTTTCGGTCAGTAGCCGTAGCACCGAGTCGTCGACCAGCTTCATGTCGACCATACCACTTTTCACCGTTTCGAGCAGGTTGGCTGGGTCGGCGGTGCCCGAGTAGAGATTCACCCCGGCTTCCAGCGTGCGCTTGTATCGCTCCTTGATGCTCAGGTTTTCGGCACCCCAGGGCATCATCTCGATGGGGCCGGTGTCGGAGTTAATGATCCCCTGAAAGCCGAGTTTGGTGCGGAGCAGATCGTGAATGACGCCCCGGTTGTAGGCGTAGGCGATGGGTTCATATTGTGTACCGACGGGCAGCGAGTAATAGGGCATGATGGCCGACGTACCGGCTTTGATGGCGGCTTTGAACGGAATGAGGTTGTTCTCGAACATCCCGCCCGGAAAAACTTCGGTCTTACCCCAGTCGAAGTGCGGGTCCTGCCCTTCCTTACCAGCGCCACCACCCGGAAAATGCTTGGTGGTCATGGCGACCGACGCGGGGCCGAGTTTCGTCTGCTGGAAGCCCAGCACCACCTCGGTGATCATCTTGGCGGCCCATTGCGCGTTTTCGCCAAAGGTGCCATCGACCCGTTGCCAGCGCGGCTCGGTTGCCAGATCGGCCATGTACATGTAGCCTTTGCGCAGGCCTACCGCCGCCCACTCCTGCCGGGCAATGTCGGCAAATTCACGAGTCAGTTTGAGGTCACGCATCGCCGCGAGGCCCAACTCGCCCGGCCAGGCCGAGAAGGCGGTGCGGCCAACGCTGGTGCCGATGGCGGCGCTGCTGGTGATGTGGTTACGCGGGTTGGAGGCCACGATCGCCGGGATACCCAGCGGCTGGCTTTCGCACAGCGCCTGCAATTTATTGGCCCATTCGGCCGTGATGCGGGCGCTGACGTTGGCCCGCAGAATGAAGTGCCGCAGTTGAAACTGAGTCACCGCTTTGGTGGTTCCGGCGGCGTTCATCAGGGGCGTGGGCAGCGGCTTCCGCGTGAACATGTTGGTGCTGGCGGTCAGGTCTTCCTCGTTGAAGTCGCTGCTGATGGGCTCCTTGTTTTTGGGTCCTTCAAACGACCAGTCGTTTTTGAGCCGCGTGGTGCTGATGAGCATGAAGCCCACTTTCTGCTCCACCGACATCTGGCTCAGCAGATCGCGGCTCCGCTGGGCGGCGGGCAGGCGCCAGTCTTCGTAGGGGTCGAGCCGCCCGTTGCGGTTCAGGTCTTTAAACTGCGCGTTGCCGACGGTCAGCAGCGGAGCCGATCGCACGCCCAGAACGGGCTGTTTTTGAACCTGGGCAACACTGCTGATCGCGGTGGTCAGGAGTATGGTCGTTAAGCCAGCCAGCACCGTGCGGCGCTGGCAATTAGCGCGTAAAGAATAAGGCATGATCGGTGAGTTTAGTAGTTGGTTAAAGCGAAGCAACCCAGCTACTTACCCACCTATCAGCCGTTTAGTCTTATACGTTCATCAACATAGTCAGCAGTTTACGGTCGAGTTTGTAGCCATGCCAGTCTTCGTAGGCCACGTCGTCGCGGCGGGAGTTGATGATACCGAAGTCACCAATGAACTCCCAGAGCGCAAAGCCGATGTCGTGTTCGGACAGCAGCCCCAGCACGTCCGAAAACCAGGCCAGGAAGACATTGTGTGGGGTTTTGTTCCAGGCACCGCATTCGCCACAATGTACACCCACACCCTGCGCCACTAGGTCGAACCAGGGTTTGTAGAACGTTTCGAGCAGCTCGCGGCCCAGGTATTGACTCCCCACCTGCCCCGGCCATTTGGGTTTGGGCAGGTTGTTGACGTCTTTCATGGCCCAAGGCGCCTTGTAGTGCGAAATGATGCCTGGATGGTAGCCCCGACAGCTTTGCCCTACGTCGAGATCGGCGATTTCGGGAATGACCGACTGCCCCGTGTTGTTGCCGTCAGCGATGATCAGGTGTTTGCGGTTTTCGCGCCGGATGGCTTCCTGAGCCGCCACCACCAGCTTCCGGTAGCGGTCGCCGGGGACGGCACTGCGGGCGCTGTGCTGATCGTTCATGTCGGCCCGCAGGCTGGGTTCGTTGAGCAGATCGAAGCTGATGCGCTTGTCGGAGGTCTGTTTGTAGCGGTTAGCCCAGAAATTCCAGTGGTACAGAAACGCCTCCTGCGCGGCGGGGTCGGTCCAGAGGTTATACGGCTCCTGAAAACCGGCGTTGACGCAGTAGCCCGGCGCGCGGTGTAGGTTCAGGCTCACGTGCATTTTGTGCTTGTGGGCGAGCGACACCAGCTGATCGATCTCGTCGACAGCTTTTTGGTTGATCTGGTACACCTCGTCGGGCCGGATGGGGCGGCTCCGGTCGAAGGAGAGGTAATAGGGGTAGGCCATCGGTAACCGCACGAAGTCGAAGCCCCAGTCGTGCAGCCAGGTCAGGTGTTCTTCAGTGGTTTTGGTGCGCCCTTTCGCCGTGGGGTCGGGCGAGAAAAAGTCGAGCAGGTTTACGCCTTTCCAGCGCGGGAGTTTGTTGCGCGGCCGGGTGGCTGTGGCGAGCGCTTCCGAGCCCGCGAGGCCAACGCCGGCGGCGACTACGCTCGTTGTTCGGACGAAGGTACGTCTGTGCATACGTTGAGTTTAGTTGGCGCAGTTGGGTACGTTGCGCGTTACCCGTAAAAGCATGGGCGTGGGTTGATTACTCGTGTGAAGTGGCTGTCTCGGCCCCTTACCGGCCCGTTCGTTTGGGCGCCCAGATGGTTAGCTGGGTACGTTGTCTGCCTTTACGTTGCAGTCTTATCAACGTTTTCACTATGCGCTTCATGCTGCTTCTGCTGCTCGGCAGTGTACTGAGCCTGCCTTCACAGGCTCAGAAAAAAAATACGCCCATCCGGGTTGCCACCTACAACGTTCGCTACAATACGCCCAACGATGGCGTGAATGCCTGGCCCAACCGGAAAGAACGGGTGAAGGCGCTGGTTCGCTATCACCGGTTCGATCTGTTTGGGGTGCAGGAAGCCCTGCGCGGCCAACTGACGGATCTGGCCGAGATGACGGAATTTGCCTTTGTGGGGCACGGCCGCGACGATGGGAAGGAAGCCGGTGAACACTCGGCAATTTTCTACCGGAAAGACCGGTTCAAACTGCTTAAAACCGGCGATTTCTGGCTCAGCGAAACGCCCGACAAGCCCGTAAAAGGCTGGGACGCCACCTGTTGCAACCGCATCTGTTCCTGGGCGCAGTTGCAGGATCAGACCACGAAACAGACGTTCTACTTCTTCTGCGTCCATTTCGATCATCAGGGCGTGGTCGCCCGGCGCGAATCGGGAAAATTGATGGTGCAGAAGATGCGCGAGATTGCCGGCAACACGCCCATTATCTGCGTGGGTGACCTCAACTCAACACCGGATACCGAACAGGTCAAAACGATGCAGACGCTGCTCAACGATGCGTATCAGGTGACGGCCATGCCGCCCTACGGCCCCGTAGGTACGTTCAACGGCTTTCAATTCGATGCGCCGCTCAAAGACCGTATCGACTACATTTTCGTCGATAAACAGGCCAACGTTCTCGACTACGCCGTACTCACCGACGCCCAGGACCAGCGCTACCCGTCCGACCATCAGCCCGTCGTTAGCCAGGTAGTGTTGAAGTAACCTCCCGGCAGCGGCCGACCGTCCCCGGCCCGGACGCGGGACCGCCCTCTCCTTAGATGATATAGCCGACCATCTCGTCTCCCCTCTCCTTATTTCAAGGAGAGGGGCTGGGGGTGAGGTCTACACGTTACCTGCCAGTACCGGCTGTGATTCGGCGAGGTCTTCTTGTGGGGGGCGGCGGTGCCACCACGACGCCAGGATAGAGCCGGTGATGTTCATGAGCGGGCCAAATACCGCCGGGGCCAGGCCTACCGTGGCGACTTTGCCCATCTGATTGGCCAGCCCCGAAGCGAGGCCGCCGTTTTGCATGCCCACTTCAATGGCGATGGTGCGGCAGTCGCGCTCACTCATGCGGAACAGGCGACCCGACCAGTAGCCCAGAAAGTAACCCGACAGGTTGTGCAACAGCACCAGCCCGATCAGCGCGGGGCCGATGGTCAGCAGTTTGTCGCGCCCGGCGGCGGTGATGATGGTAATGATGAAGCCAATCCCGAACATGGACACCAGCGGCATGGCCTCGTCGAGCCATTTGGCTTTCCCACTTAGGAATTTGTTGAACAGCAGCCCGGCCCCGATAGGGATGATGACCATTTTAAAGATGTCCCACATCATGTCCAGCACGTTGATATCGACCAGCGCGCCGGCGTAGAGCTTCATCAGCATCGGCGTTACAAACGGCGCCAGCATGGTCGAAATGGCGGTAATGGTAATCGACAGGGCCAGGTTGGCTTTCGCCAGATACGAAATCACGTTCGATGCCATGCCGTTGGGCGAGCAGCCGATCAGGATGATCCCCGCCGCAATCTCGGGCGGAAACCCGCTGATGCTGGCAATCAGGAAGCCAATCAGCGGCATAATAATGAAGTGGCTGACAACGCCAATGAGCACACCTTTGGGCATTTTGACCACCCCCACGAAGTCTTCGACGCCCATCGACGTACCCATCCCGAACATGATGAGCTGAATAAGCGGCGTGATGAGCTTGCTGAACTTGAACCCGTTCACTTCGGTGAAGTAGGTCGGGTAGTAGAGCGCGGTTGTCACGGCCGCGAAAATCATGATGGTGTAGGTAAAGCCTTTAAGGGCTTCGTTGGTGCGAAACGCCAGCGCGATACTCAGGAAAAACAGGATAAACAGCGGCCCGGCCTGCGCCAGATGCCCGGTTGCGGCCATGCCCAGAGCGATGAGCAGGCAGAGGGCAGCCGCGCCCCAGAAAAGTTTAGCAGTCATACAGAATCAGAGGGGGTTTAGGAACGCCGCGGTTTACCACGTACGGTTTTTCATATAAGCATCCAGTTCGGCCCGCTTCATCGGGATCTCGTTCGGATTTTTATCCAGCCACTTCAAAAAGTCTTCCTTGATGGCATCGGTCCACTGGCTGTCGATCTGGCCGGGCGTGTATTTTCCCGCCTTCAGCATCGAGATGCCGAACTTGTCGCGCAGGGCAATGAACTCCGCCGTCTGAATCACTTTTTCGGCCAGGTGCGCCGGAATAAACACCACGCCTTCGCTGCGGCCCAGCACCAGATCGCCCGGCATCACGATGGCTTTCCCGATCCGGATGGGCGTGTTGAGTCCCATCAGCACCGACTCTTTCAGATACGACGGGTCCCAGTCGCGCACGAAAGCGTTGAACCCCTCGATCCGACGCAGGCCTTCGAGGTCACGGGCCGACGCATCGAACACCACGCCCGTGCCGGTTTTGGCGTAAATCGAGTTGCCCAGGTTATCACCAATCAGGGTGCCGTCGGTGATTTTGCCCATGCCGTCGGCTACGTAGACATCACCCTTACCCAACTGATCGATGGGCCACGCGTTGGTGTTGCCGATGCGTCCCTGTTTGGCCCCGCGGTCTTTCACCAGTTTTTCCAGATCGGGCCGACTGGGCAGGTACATGGCCGTCAGCGCCCGGCCCACAAGTGGCTGATCGGGGTGAATGATTTTCCAGCCGCGCTCAAACTGGCAGGTGTAGCCTTCGTTGCGCAGGATCGTCCAGGCTTCTTCGGTGTTCACCTCGCGGGCACGGCGCAGCAGGTCGTCGGAGATTTTGGGGCGGCCGTCGGGGAAGCGTTCGCCTTTCCACTCCGAGGTCAGGTACGTTAGTTCATCTTTCGACAGGGTTTGCGCCCGCGCCGACAACGTACCCAGCGTGATGAGGGCAAAAAAGAGGATGGTTTTGGGTAAACAGATCATGAGTCGCAAGGCTGCGGGTAATTTCGTTGTACGGTATGCATGCAAAGGCAATCCGTTACCGAATCTGCTCATCTGCTGAGCCTTGCAGTAACGGATTGTTTGGGAAATCGGGTGAATACAGAATGGCTGATGCCCGGCCACGCCTCAGGAGCGGGGTTGTTGTGTGACCACGACCGGGTTGGCAATGCCGTTGAGGTCGTAAACGATGCGGCCGTTGCGGATGGTCATTTCGCAGCCCAGTTTCTGCCTGCCTTCGATTTTGTAGCCGGTGTAGTCGAAGAAGCCGAACACGCCCGTATCGCGCACCTCAAACTTGCCTTCGTGCAGGTTCAGGATGGCGACGTCGGCCTCAGATCCAACCGATAGACTTCCCAGTTCGGGTCGACGGATGGCCTGCGCCGGCTGCCAGGTACTGGCTCGGATCACCTGGTTGAGGCTCATGCCCATCGCCATGAATTTCGACATCACGTTGAGCATGTCTTTCATGGCGTTGTTCATACTGCCGGTGTGAATGTCGGTGCTGATGGAGGTGGGCACAAACCCGTTTTTAAGGGCCGGAATGGCCTGTGAGAAGGCGAAGCTGATGCCGCCATAGCCCACATCGAAGCGGATGCCGCGTTTATGCGCTTCCAGAACAAACGGCTTTACCTGCCCGCTGGGTACGTCGACGATGGCCTCGCGGGTTTTCAGTTGCCCAAAGCAGTGCGTGTAGATGTCGCCGGGGCGGAGCTTTTTCAGAAACAGTTCTTCCAGCGGTAAGACGGGTTCGCTCCCGCCGAAGTCGATCATCACAGGTACGTTGGCAAGCTTGCCTGCTTCCACGGCGCGCTCGGTAGGCGTCCAGTTATAGCCGTTGAAATGCGCCAGCTTCACGCCCACCACCTGCGCGGGGTATTTCCGGGCCATGTCGGCTGTTTGTTGGGCGTCCATGTCGGCCACGTTCTGCTCGATGTCGCCGCCCCGCATGCCTTTCCCGACGATGTTGAGCAGGGCCAGCACGCGCGTTTGCGACCGGTCGATGGTTTGTTTTTTGAACGTCTCGAAGTCGCGCCAGCCCGAGCAGCCCGCGTCGACGATCGTGGTGACGCCATTTCGGAACGTGAAGCCATCGGGCGGCAGGGCGTTGGGGCCGTTGCTGTAGGTCTGGTCGAGGTTGGTACCGAAAAAGACGTGCGTGTGGATGTCGATCAGGCCGGGCGTGACGTAGAGGCCTTTCGCGTCAACCACCTGCAAGGCGCCTTTGGTATCGATGCTTTTGGCGACCTGCGCAATCTTGCCGTCGCTGATGGCGACGTCCATGATGGCGTCGATGTTGTTTTTGGGGTCGATCACGTGACCGCCCTTGATCACGATGCTGAACGGCTGAGCCAATAGCGAGCCGTTCAGACCGATGACGGTCAGAAAGAGGAAGAGCTTTTGCATACAGTGAGTGGGTAACGCAGCGTTCCCCGAAGCGGGAACGCTGCACTGATTTTTGGGGGCGACCGGCCGGCGGTTTAGATGTAGGCGATACAATCCATTTCCACCAGCGAGGCGCCCGGCACCCCGCCATAGACGGCCACCGTCGTGCGCACGGGCGGTTTGCTGCCAAACCGGCCTTTGTAGACCTCGTTCATGGCTTTGTAGTCGTTCAGATCGTGCAGGAAAACGCTCACCTTCAGCACCTTCTCCATCGATGACCCAGCCTTGATCAGTTCCCGCTCCAACTCTTTAAGCACCTCGTCGGTATGGACTTTGATATCGCCTTCCTTGTGGTAGCCTTTGCCAGCGACAAACACCAGGTTGCCGAGTTTGGTCGATCCCGAGAACAGGGGTACGTCCTGCTGGTACTCGACGTTGAAGACTTCTTTCTGAACCGCGGCTTCTTCGGCGGCAGGTACGTTGGCGGCTTTGGCGGCGGCACTTAGGCCAACGACACCGGCAGCCGAGGCAAACAGACGTTTGAGAATAGAGCGACGTTGTGGTTTCATAGACAATTGGGGACTTGGTTTATTTTCGTTTTGATCGATTAACCCGGGTGTCGGCGGGTTTATTCAGGCTGAGCAGCGAGGTGCGCACGGTACTCACTTCCGCGGCCGTGACACCATCGCCCGTGTTGCCAAAATTGGTCCGAATATGGGTTAGCACTTCGGCAAGATCGGTATCCGACAGAAAGTTGTGCGCGGGCATCACGTTGTTGTACGATTGGCCTTTGACTTCGATAGGGCCTTCAAGGCCTTTCAGCAGCACGCCGATGAGTTTGGCTTTGTCGCCCAGTACCCACTCCGAGCCAGCCAGGGGCGGGAACCGTTGCGAGTCGCCCATGCCGTTGCGCTGGTGGCAGGCTGAGCAATAGATGCCATAGATTTTGCCGCCCGCAATGGGCTTGCCGCGGTCCAGGTTATCGGCAATTTCGTCGGGATCACGGATGTTCGATTGTTGCTTGCGGGCTTCCATCCGGGCGAGTTGCTCAGCCCCGAACGCCTGCCGATTGCCCTTGTAGGTCACCTTCCAAATTTTGCCTTTCTCGGTTTCAGCGATGTACAGCGAACCATCGGGGCCCATCGTGAGGCCCATCGGGCGGTACACGGCATCACTCACGTTCACGATCGGGTCGATACCCGCGAAGCCATCGGCAAACACTTCCCAGCCACTCGACAGGCCATTGTTCTTGGCCGGTACAAAGCCGATAAAGTAGCCTGCCTGCGGGTAGGGGGCCCGGTTGGTCGACCCGTGGAAGGCAATGAACGCCCCGTTTTTGTAGTGATCCGGAAAACCGTTGGTGGCCGTTACGCCCTGGTAGAACAGCAGGTCGTTGGGGGCCAGGTGCGCCGCAAAGCCGATCAGGGGTTTTTCGTACTGCCCGCAACGACCTACGTTTTTGCCGTTACCGCCATACTCCGGGTTCAGCAGTTTCTTGCCCTGAAGCTGATCGTAGTAGCAATAGGGCCAGCCGCCGTTCATGCCGCTTTTGACCTTGAATAGCTCTTCGGCGGGCAATACGGCGCTCTGCCAGGGCGAAAACCGGTCGGCCCAGAGCATCAGCAGATCGTCGCGGCCGTGTTGCAGGGCGTAGAGGCTGTTGTCGGCGGGGTTCCAGTCGAGGCCAACTACGCTCCGGAGGCCGGTGGCGTAGCGGACGCCATCTTTCTGGGTCAGGCCGGTTTTGTTGGCCGGGAAGCGCCAGATACCACCGTGGTCTTTCAGCATGGGGCAGGGATCGATGCCGCGCATACCCGGAATCCGGTTCACTTCCTGACAGGCGTTGGACGCCGCACCGAAGGGCACATACAGATTACCCTGCTGATCAAAGGTGATGGGCTTGGCGATGTGCTCGTGCATGCCGTGCTTATGATCGTCGGTCAGCACGATCTCCATCGGACTGCTGGGCACAAGTTCACCGGGCGTCAGCTTGTAGCGGTAGACATACAGCTCGGAGCTGAAATACAGATAGCCGTCGTGAATACGCATGGCCGTGCCGTAGGCCCGCTCCCGCGCCAGCCCGCCGAACTGTTTGATAACATCGGCCCGACCATCGCCATTCGTATCCCGCAGCGCAATCACCGATTCATCTTTGTCGCGGGCAAAACGCGCTTTCACGTAGATATCGCCGTTGTCGTTGACGGCCAGGTGACGAGCCCGGCCGGGTAGGCTGTCGACGACCACCGTGGCCTCGAAGCCGTCGGGCAGAAACAGACCGCCGTTTTCGGCCTTTCGGGCTGGTAGAACATGCCCCGATTCGCGCTGCACAAAGCCGACCGTCGCGATCAGCGATAGCAACAATCCTTTTCGGTATAGGTGAGTTCGCATAAACTGGTGCGTGAGTAGTAAACGGTAGATCAGTGGCTGTAATCGGGTGATGAAGCCACTCCTTCACGGGCTGTCTCTAGGGCGTGCTGATGGGTTTGGCCAGACCGTTGAGGTCATAGACGACCTTGCCGCCTTTGACCGTCACTTCGCATTCGAGTTTCTGTTTGCCCGTCAGTTTATAGCCGGTTTTGTCGTAGAAGCCGAAGTTGCCCGGCCGCAGAGCGAGTACCGTTACGTCGGCAATGGCGCCTTCCGAGAGGTGGCCTAAATTTTCGCGTTTGATCACCTGCGCGGGCGTCCAGGTGGCGGCTTTCACCACATCGGGCAGTTTCATACCCATCAGCATGAACTTTGACATGATCGACAGGATGTCTTTCATCGACCCGTTCATGCTGCCCGTATGCAGATCGGTGCTGATGGTGGTGGGGTAAAAGCCACTGCTGACCGCCGGAATGGCCTGCGAAAAGTTGAAGCTCGCCCCGCCGTAACCCACGTCGAACACGATGCCTTTTTTGCGCGCTTCCCACACAAACGGCTTCACCTTTTTGGTGGCTTCGTCGACGATTGTCTCACGCACATTGCCTTCCAGATTGGTGTAGGCGTGGGTGTAGATGTCGCCGGGCCGCAGGTGGTTCAGAAACAGATCGCTCAGCGGGAGCGGGGGTGTACTGCCACCAAAGTCGATCATCACGGGCATATTGGCCAGTTTACCGGCGGCAACGGCCCGGTCGACCGGCGCCCAGCTTGGCCCCTGAAAATGCGCGACTTTGAAACCAACGACGTCGTTTTTATTGTCGAGGGCCACCTTGGCCGCCTGTTTCGGGTCCATGTCGGCGGTGTCCTGTTCGTAGCGGCCACCGCGCATGCCTTCGCCCACAATGTTGAGGAAGGACAGCACCCTCGTTTTCGACGACAGAATGATGTTCTGTTTAAACGTCTCAAACGACTTCCAGCCCGCGCCGCCCGCGTCCACGATGGTGGTTACGCCCACCCGAAACGTGAAGCCATCGGGCGATACGGCCGTCAGCCCGTTGCTGAGGTAGTGGTTGGGCTCAGTGCCGTAGAACACATGCCCGTGCATATCGATCAGGCCCGGCATCACGTACAACCCGTTGGCATCGACTACCTGTTTGGCCTCCTTCGGATCAATGGACTTCGCCACGCGCGCTACTTTCCCGTCGATGATCGCCACGTCCATCGGGGCGTCGATGTTGTTCTTCGGGTCGATGAGCCGCCCGCCTTTAATAAGCAGCGTATAGGTCTGTGCCTGGGCAACGTACCCAGCCAGCAGCAGGAATAGGAAACAGAAACGGTTGAGCATACGGCAGTATGGTATCGGGTCGACGGAGGTAGCTGGTGTAGTTGCTGACGCATAGCCTTTCGACTACGCGTCAGCAACTACACCAGTTACACAGCGGCTTTAGTCAGTTCTTCTTTCAGGCGGGTGGCTACGATTTTGTCTTCGCCAGGTTTGAGCATCCAGGCCGTCATGCCCACGCCCTTGTCGTCGCCTACCGTTTCGATCGACGGCGTACCGGTGCGCAGGGCTTCCCGCAGGGCATTGGGCGTTACCTTTACTTTGGCCGGATCCCACGTAATGCGTAGCGTCGGCGTGTGGTTGCCCAGCGGTGGGGCCGTGATGGCCACGTCGACGCCTTTTACGCTACGAGCGGCGCTGGCGATGGTGTTGGCGCGCTCTTCCAGCATCTTCCAGTCTTTGTCGTGATCGCGGGCGACAAACTTCTCCAGCGCGACGTACATCCCCAGAATCTCCTCCTTGTTGACCTTCATGCCCCGGCCGATGGTCGACCCGCGCGGCGGCATACTGAGCCGGGCCGCGTCGATGTACTTTTTCTTGCCCATCAGCAGACCGGCGCTTTGGGGGCCGCGCATGGCTTTTCCGCCCGATACACACACCAGATCGAAGCCCATATCATGGAATTTCCACAGGTTTTCGACCGGGGGTACGTCGGCGGCGATGTCGATCATCGTGGGGATGTTGTGCTTCTTGCCCAGCGCCACCCACTGTTCGTGGTTGATCTTGCCTTTGTCTGACTGTACGTTCAGGAACCAGAGCATGGCGGTCTTGTCGCTAATAGCCTTCTCGACATCCTCGATGGTTTCGACCTGCACGATTTTGCAGCCCGTGTTGGTGAGGGCGTGCGAGTAGCCGATGTCGTGCCCTTTCTGGGCAATCACTTCCGACTTCATACCCGTGCCGCCCAAATGCGGCAACTGCTCGACCTTTTTCTGATCCATGCCCGTCAGCACGCCCGCTAGTCCCAGCGTCATGGCCGAAAAGCAGCCCGACGTGACCACCGCCGATTCGGCATGCGTGATGGCGGCGATTTTCTCGCCCACTTTCGTCTGCACGTCATCGAGCATCATAAACTCTTTCGACGACGCCAGAATCGTGCTCACCACGTCGTCGTCCATGAGCGAGCCGGTCATGGCGGTGTAGGTACCGGCGGCGTTGATGAACGTGCGGATGCCCAATTCCTTCACCAGGTTACGCGAGGCAATGGCCGGGGCCGCCAGAGCACCGGTGAGCGGAGTAGCCGCGCCAAACAGGCCGCCAACGAGTGGCATGGCCGAGAGCTGTTTGATTAATTTTCGTCTGCTGAGCATGATTGGTTTTGATTTAAATGAGGGGTTAATCAATCAAAGCGAATGGGGCCGTATTTGGCGAATTCATGAAAGCTACCGCTCGTTTTTCGCCACGACCAAGTCTGGTAACCACGGTCGTAATCAATGCGGTAGAGGTTGCCCCGCCAGACCGTACCGGGTTTGGGCGGCGTGGTCACGATCGGGTTCATCAGCTTGTACGGAATGAAGAATTCGGCCGTCCAGCCCTTAATCGGGGCGTTGCTTTTCTTTTTTCCGCCCTGCACCGATGTGGCGTGCTGGGTACGTTGGCTACCGGCATAGTGCCAGGGTTTCCAGCCTAAAAACTTGCCGTTAACATTGGGCACCAGAATCGGCAGTTCGTAATTCAGGGGCGACAGTTCGTACTCAAAATAGATCGGCACCGAGGGGTCGGGCCAGAGAAAAACCTCGACGACATCTTCGTTATACAGCGCGCCAAAATCTTCGAGAATCGTAGCCGTTAACTGCTCGTCGTCGGCCTGAAACAGGAAATAGAGCCCAGCTTCCGAATACAGCAGCTTGACCCTTGTGCCCAGCGCCCGACCGGCCGATTCCTGTACCGTAATAGGCACCCAATCGGTCTTTGTCCAGTTGGCATGATCACCCAGGCCGTTGACGGTAAAATCGGTGGTCTGGCGAATGCGCAGTTCCGTGGTGTCACGTCCCGACAGCTCGGTCTGAGCCATCAGCCCGGCGCCGGTAAGCAACCAACCCAGCAGGACAAGCGCAACGCGGATCATGGTTCTGGTTAACTAGCATGTGGGTGAATGCGTATTCGTGGCCACGTAGCCCTTCGGCCAAGCACTCCCGACAGCCACTTACAAATGGGCAATGCAATCAATCTCCACGAGAGAGTCGTTCGGAATACCGCTGCGCACGGCCACCGTGGTCCTGACAGGCGGGTTGGGCCCGAAACGACCGCGATAGACCTCGTTCATCGCCTGATAGTCGTTGGGGTCGTGTAGCAACACCGACACTTTCAGCACCTTATCCATCGACGAGCCGGCTTTGATCAGTTCTTTTTCCAGCTCGTTCAGCACATGGTCGGTGTGTGATTTGATATCGCCGTCGAAGTGCGCCCCGATGCCGAACAGGAACAGCAGGTTACCGAGCCGGGTCGCGCTGGAATAGAGCGGTACATCATCGTGCGTCACCACACCGGTTGCGGTGGAAGCGGGTGTCACCAGCGGTTGGGGCGGGCTCTCCAATCCGGTAACGTACCCAGCCATGCTGAACAGGCCTTTGAGCAGGGAGCGGCGTTTTTGTTTCATCGTTCGTTTTATGCTTTATCACCTTGCTTTATCAGCAGTTTTTTTGTCATCCCGACAACGGAGGGATCTTGACGTTTCCTAGCTCTCAGTTGAGGACGCTCTAAGATCCCTCCGTTGTCGGGATGACAAAAAACTGTTGTAACAGTGGCCACCTATCGGGCTTATCTACTCAGTATAAGCGAGTTAAATACCCTCAACCGACAAACCGCAAATCATAACCCATTTACTTATCCCACCACACGACACTCGACAGGGTATTGGACCCGCCCTGCCGCGCCCGCGCTTCGAGGAAGTTGGTTCGGTTGTAGGTCTCTTCCGAATCGGGCACCACGAAGCGGGTCGGGATTTTGCCGCCGGTGAGGTTACCCGGGTAGTTGGTCGGCGTCAGTTTGGGGTAACCCGTCCGGCGCCAGTTGGCGAAGATTTCGTACTCGTCTTCCAGGAAGAGCGACACCCATTTCTGCGTACCGATCTGCTCCAGCTGCTCAGCTACCGTGCCGCTCGCCTTGTAGGGGTTGCCCGCCAGATAGCCGTTTATTTTGGCGTCGGCAATTACCCCACCCGTGCCAAACAGCGACCACTGCCGCATGCCAGCCCGTACGGCGTTGGCGTAGGTCGTAGCAGCCGGGCTACCTGCATACCAGCCCCGCACGGCGGCTTCGGCCAGCAGCAGGTTCGTCTCAGCGTTACCCAGCACCACCAGCGGAGCGCTGTATTTCAGCAGCGTGTTGGGGTTAGGTTCCGAAAACGAGTTGAAATTGGCGGGCAGGTTGTTGTAGGCCGCGTTGGGCATCCCGCTTTGCAGCGCCGAAGTAGTATCAGCCGTGAACGTCTTGTTATCGCTCGTTGTCCAGACAATCGACCAGACGTTCAAGCGCGGATCTTTGGTCGTTTTCAGGTAGTCGATCAGCGTTTTGGCCAGTTTGCCGCCTTCTACATTGTCGCCACCGGGCGTGATGTAATCGGTGCTGAGCAGACCGTTGGCGATGAAGTTCCGGCTAGCGAGCTGCGAGCCATCGACGTACCCAATCACGGCGCGGTCGGCATCGTCGAGGATGATACCCCCGGCAATGGCTTTCTGCACCCAGGTTTTGGCCGTGTTGGGGTCCACCTCCGTCAGGCGCATACCCAGCCGCAGCATGAGCGAGTAACCAAATTTTTTCCACTTCGTCACGTCGCCGCTAAATAGCAGATCGGCGTTGCCGAAGGTCGGTTTGGTGGCGTCGAAGGCCGCAACCGATTCGTCCAGCTCTTTCAGCAGATCGGCGTAGATGGCCTGCTGCGTGTCGTATTTGGGGGCATAATTTTTATCTGACAGCGCCTTGCCTGCATCCGAATACGGAATGTCGCCGTAGAGGTCGGTGAGGCGGTGGAACAGGTACGCCTTCCAGATCCGCGCCGCCGACAGCTTGTTGACGTCCGCCGGGCTCGTAGCTACCTTGTCGATCACCTGCCGGATGGAGATGACCGCCCCCTGCCCCGCCAACGTACCTGAGTAGGCATCCCAGCTGGCCGTCGAGTAGGTGTAGTTGAAGTACTTATCGCCCGCGGCCGGCACTTCCTTATAAGTCGAGAAATGCTGCATCGACTGCCCGATGGTCAGATAAGCCGCCCCGGTGAAGTTGGTGCTGACGCCGTCGAGCTGGGCGCGGGTGAAGAGGTATTCGGGGATGACCTCCGCGTATTTGTTGGGGTCGACGTTCATCTGCTCGAAGCCCTTGTCGCAGGACGACACCAACAGCAGGAACGAAGCCGCCACGCCTATTTTTTGAAGAAAATGAGTCATTGTGATGTTGTTAGCGGGTTAGAATTTCACCATCAGGTTCACACCCAGGCTGCGGGTACGGGGCACGCCGAAGGCTTCCAAACCCTGGGCATTCGTGCTTGTGTAGCCCGACTCGGGGTCGAAATACTGGTTTTTCTTATCCTTGTAGAGAATGGCCAGGTTGCGCGCCACGAACGAGATCGACGCAGCCTGTAACTTCACGAACTTCACCTTCGTGACGGGGAGATTGTAGCTCAGAATCACCTGCCGCAGCTTCACGAAATCGTTGTTGAACATAAACATGGCCGTGTAGTTCTTGTCGTTGTCGTAGTACGTATCCACGTCTTCTTTCTTCCAGAACTTGGTGAACGGAGCGCCTTCGGGCGTTACGCCCTCCACGGTGACACCCGTTTCGCGGCCGGGCAAGGTCTCCTGCGGCAGCCCGAAGCGGTAGGCATACTGGTACAGGTTCGAGTAGACAATGCTGCCAAACTTGCCGTCGACCAGGATGTTGAGCGAGAAGTTTTTGTACCGGAAATTGTTGGTGATGCCCATCGTCAGCGGCGGCGTGCCCTGCCCGATTTCTTCCAGATCACCGCGCACCGCGTAGCCGCTGGCCGTGTTGAAAATCACGTTGCCATTGGCGTCGGTTTTCTTGCGATAGCCCCAAACGGTGCCGTAGGGCCGGCCCAGGGCGTTGCGCACCACGCCGCCACCCACACCCGTACCGATGTCGATGCTGGTGAGGCCTTCAGCCAGCCGCTCGATCTTGCTTTTGTTGTAGGCCATGTTGTAGCTCACGTCCCAGGTCAGGCCGCCGCGGTTGATGGGCGTGCCGGTCAGCAGCAGTTCGATACCCTTGTTGCTCAACTCACCCACGTTCAGCAGCGCCGAGCGGTACCCCGACGACACGGCGATGTTGGTCGTCACGATGTCGTTGGTGGTTTTTCGGTTGTAGAGCGTCAGGTCGAGGCCGAGGCGGTTGTTAAAGAACTTGGCTTCGATGCCACCTTCATAGGTCGTTGAGGTGAGCGGCTTCAGGTCGGGATTGGGCACCTGCGACGACGACAGCACCTCTACCGGCCGGCCATTATGCCCACCCTGCTGCATGGTGTAGTACTGGTAAATCTGATAGGCATTGACGGTCGCGCCGCCCACCTGCGCCCACGACGCCCGCAGCTTGGCAAAGCTGATGGCCTTGGGCAGCTGGAAGGCGTCGGACAGAATCAGCGAGCCACCCACCGACGGGTAAAAGATGTTGTTGCTCTTCGGATTCAGTACCGAGAACCAGTCCTGCCGACCCGAGAGCGTCAGGTACGCTACGTTTTTGTAGCCAAAGTCAGCCGAACCGAAGACTGAGTTGATAGCGCTCTTCAGGTACGTTGGCGTGGTGGTCGAGGCGGCCAGGTTGGTGTAGCTGTAGAAGTACGGGATCGTGAATTCGCTTCCGGCAATCGCCGTCTGATCGTAGATCGACTGTTGGGCGTTGGCACCCAACAGCGCCGAGAACGTCAGGTCCTTAACCAGGCTGGTGTTGTTGTAATTCATCGTCACCATGCCGTTGGTTTCCGAGGCCGTCACCTTGCGGGCATCATACGTACCCAGCGGCTGGTAGGCGTTGCCCGTTGGCTGCACGTATTCCGACTGGAAGCTGTAGAAATCCTGGCTCACGCTGCCTTTGATGTACAGGTTGTCGAGGATGTCGTAGCGCAGGCTTCCCTGGCTGATGAACCGGTTCTTAACGTCGTCGTTCTTGAACTTGTTGACCACGAAATACGGGTTCGGAGCGGCCGGCACGGGGTTCCACTCCATCTCTTTGCCCGTGGCGGGGTCATAGCCCGGCGCGAGGCTGCGGATGTCGACGACGTTGGCGATCAGGTACGTTGCCCAGTGCGGGTTCATGTCGGCGTAGCCTACCTTCGGCCGGTTGGTGCCGATTTCGCGGTTATACTGAAACACTGTCTCGACGCTCAGGCGCTTGCCCAGAAACGCATTCAGGTTGAGATTGGCAATCTGCCGCGAAAACGACGAATTCGGCACGATGCTGTTGGCCTGCGTGTTGTTAAGCCCCAACCGGAAGTTGACCGTTTCGCTGCCGCCCGTCAGCGCTACCGAGTTGATGTAATTGCTACCCGTCTGATAAAAGTTTTTCAGATTGTCTTTCTGGGGCGAATAGGGGTGCAACTGCCCATCGACCTGAATCGTCGGCAGGCCATCCATCTTGGCACCGTACGAGAGGCGGCCCGTGCTTTTGGCCTCGGTCAGCGTGGTCGGTTTTTTGCCATCGACGCCCTGTCCGTATTCATACTGCCAGTTCGGAATCACGGCAATGTCTTCGAAGGTGGTGGTGCTATTCACCTCAATGCCCAGCCCTTTCTGGCCGCGCCCTTTCTTCGTCGTGATCAGAATCACGCCGTTGGCCGCACGGGCACCGTAGAGGGCCGCCGCCGGGCCACCTTTCAATACGTTGATACTCTCGATGTCGTCGGGGTTGATACCGCCGATACCGTCGCCCCGGTCCACGTTCATGCCGTTGCCGTCGGCCAGCGTACCACCGCCGGGGGTGCTGTTTTCCATCGGCATCCCGTTGATCACGTATAATGGCTGGTTGTTGCCGTTGAGCGAGCCGTTGCCCCGGATGATGATCCGGCTCGACCCACCGGGGCCGGTGGCCATCCCGGTGGCGTTTACCCCGGCGATTTTACCCGTCAGGGCGTTGGCTACGTTGTTTTCCCGCGCCTGCGTAAACTCGCTGCCTTTCACCTCCGAGACGGCGTAGGCCAGCGCTTTCTTTTCCTTCGAGATACCAAGGGCCGTTACGACCACCTCGTTAAGCGTGCTGGCTTCGGGCACGAGCTTCACCGACAGGTTATCCTGATTGCCGACGGTCACTTCCTGCTTCTGGTAACCGACGAAGCTGAAAATCAGGATCGCGCCTGCATCGGGCGTTTCGAGCGAAAAACGACCGTCGACGCCGGTGGTGGTCCCGCGCATGGTCTCTTTCAACACCACACTCACGCCGGGCAGGCCGTCGCCTTTTTCGTCGAGCACGGTGCCACTCACCCGGCGCTTGGGCGCCTCCGACTGGCTCGTGGGTTTCAGCGGCGCTATGGCCCCCGGTTGTCGCCGCAGAATGATCTGCTGTTGCACCACCTCGTAGGCCACCCGGTGGGGCGTGAGCACCTTATCGAGTACGCTCGATAGCGGCTCATTCTGAAAGCGGTAGTTGAATTTCTGTGTCCCGTCGAAAATTTGCGGGTTATACATGAATTTCACCTTGGTGGCCGCTTCGAGTTTATCCAGCAGCTTCTCGACATCAGCGTTGGAAAGCTGAATGGTTACCTTTTGCTCGAGTACCTGCTGACCGCTCACCGTGTGGGCGCGGGCCAGGGAGAAAAGGGCAACAGACAGAATGGCCTGGTAGAATCCAATGCGCATAAGTTTCTGTATGTTTTTTTGAAAAAGTAGTCCTCTTGGCATAATTTTGAGGGTTGTCAGTTAAAAATTGGCACAATAAAGTCCTGATCCGCTGGGGCGGACGTTGTAGTTAGCGTTACACGAGGGCGATTGAGAAGTCGGAGATGTTGGCGCATCTTCGACTTTGCTTTTTAGGGGCGATACGGTCGTTTGTTCATAGGCATACGGGTGTCAAAAGAGGGGCATTGCTCCGGGCGTCAGTCGCATCCATTGGCGTGGATTACGATGTCGCCATTCACCTGTTCATAGCTGGCATTGACCGTCCGGCAGATCAGGTCCAGCTTCTGAAAGAGGGGTTCATCCGACAGCGAGGCCGTCAGGTAACAGGTACGCATCAGGTCGGCATCGTAGTTGATGTTGATGCCGTATGCCTGCTCAAGGGTCGCGAACACCTCGGCCATGGGTGTGCGCTGGAAACGAAAGGCCTGCTGCTGAACGGCGGGTTTCAGCACCACCGGGTTGGCGACTACACTCTTCACCAGGCGGCTATCCACCGGCGAGAAGACAATCTGCTGATTGGGCGTCAGCACCACGCCCGTCAGCTTCGTTTCGTCTTTGGGGTTGCTGGCTGGTTTCTGGCTGGCGGCGTATACCGATACCCGACCCGTATTGACCACCACCTTTACCTGCCGGTTTGTCTCGTATGTCTGTACCGTAAAGCTCGTCCCTAACACTTTCGTGACGAGGCTATTGGCGTAGACGTAGAATGGTTTCGCCGGGTTTTTCGTGACCGAGAAAAAAGCCTGCCCCTGCAGGTACACTTCGCGTTTGTTGCCCGTAAATGCTTTTGGGTAACTCACCCGGCTTTTCGGATACACCACGATCGTACTCTGGTCGGGCAGGGCTACCGTTAGGGGTTTTGTTTCGTTGTTTTCGACTTCAATCAGTGAGTTAGTTTCCTGCGCAACGGCGATCAGATCGGTATACGTGACCGTCTGCGGATCGGGCGTGGTCGTTGGGCGCAGGCGATACCAGCCAAACAGGCCGAGCAGGAGCAACACGCTCGCCGCTACGCCATACCGAAGGGGTGTAAACCAGCTGTTGCCCTGTCCACTGCCCCGCAACGGTTTTACCCGCGGCTCGTCGAGCGATTGGCGGAGCCGGCCGATTTCATGCCGGACTTCCTCGTCTGAAACGGGCGGATGCTGCCGAGCCAGCTGCGCATATTGTTGGTGAATGGCCGTCAGCAGCAGCGTGGCTTTTTCGATCAATTCGTGCCGGTCCGGGTTGTGGATCAGCCACTCGTTCCAGAACGCACTGGCGTCGGGATCAGCCGTCAGTTTCCAGCGCTGAAACGATGGATCTGCCGCTAATTCGTCTGGTTCGAGGTCTCGGTATGCCTGCATGCGCTGAGTACTATCTATGCCGTTTTGAAGGAAAGATGCAAGATCGTACCGCCAATACTCACTCGGATAAAACTTTATTTTTACGCAATGCCGAATCGCAGATGATTGTAAATTAGTCGAACGGAATGGCCGAATTGGGCGCAGGGCCGCCTGTTTTAGGTCCGCTTAGCCAGAATTTTACTTATTAGTTTACACCAATAGCAGGAACGGGGCACTTGTGGAGCTAAACCAGCGACTTCTCGACGAAAACGAATTTCTTCTGACGCTCTGGCATAAGACACAGGCCGGCGATAAGGATGCGTTTTGTCAGCTGGCCGACGCCCAATACCGGTCGCTGTTCACCTACGCCACCAATTTCACCGACGACCGGGAGTTTATTAAAGATGCCATTCAGGAGGTGTTTATTCGCATCTGGGAGCGCCGCACCACGCTGACGATTCAGGTGGTGGCGATGTACCTGTTCAAATCACTGCGGAATCAGTTGCTGGCCGAACACCGGCGGCCCGTGCGGATGCTGTCGTCGCTGGCGACGCCCGAAGTGACCGAGTTGACCGACTGGCAAACCGCCGAAACCCACATTGAACAGCACGAAGCCGACTCTGAAAGTGAGCAGCGCGTGCGGCAGGCGATTCATAGGCTACCCAAACGGCAGCAGGAAGTGATTTTCCTGAAGTTTTACAAAGGGCTGGAAAACGAACAGATTGCCGACTTGATGGAGATCAACCGGCAATCTGTCGCGAATCTGTTATTTCGGGCGCTTGGTTCGCTTAAGAGCCAGATGGCGATCTGCACCACCTGGCTGGTCCTGTTGCTAATCCATGGCGATGTGTAGTTATTTCAAACTCAACGCCGTGCGTTTGTAGCGCGCAGTACGGGCATCGTTGATGACGCCTTTCCAGTTCAGACCAAAGCCAAAATCGTAGGTATGGCCTTCGCTGTCGACGTAGGGAGTCATGTCGCGGGGTACGTCCTCGGCCTGCGCTTCTACCGTCTTCATGTCGGCGGGCATCTGGAAGGGCAGCAGGGCCGAGGGTTCGGCGGTGCCCGTCAGCAGGTCCATCAGCACCTGATCCTGCACGCCGAAACTCACGAGCAGCGCGTTGGCCTGTTTCTCAAACTCGCTCACCACCGCCGGGTTCGAGGCGTTCATGGCCACGATCACCGGCTTGCCTTTCATCTTGGCGTAGGCCTCCGTGATCATGGTCAGATCGGTCGCGTTGATCGTTTTGGTCGATTTGCCGTTGTAGGTTCGGTTCGTGAATTTTTCCAGTGGGTCGCCCCCGGCGATGCTTGGGTCGCGGGTGCCCTGCGCCGTGTAGGGACCATATTGCAGGCTGATAGGTACGTAGCCCGTGCCGCCCGCTTTGGCCTCGTCGCTGTCGTAGCCGCCTCCTGAGTTCGGGCTACGAACAAACACTAGCGCGTAATCGGCCTCGTCGGGGTTGTCGGTTACGGCAAAGTACCGCTTCACGATGTTGATGTTGACGGGGTAATCCAGCTTTTCGGGGGTGGCCATGCCCAGAAAGTTGCGCCCCGCCGGGGTGAACTGCTTAGGTACGTATACCGTCTTCTGCTTCGTCAGCGGCAGCACATTGCCTTTGTTCTTCAGCATTACCACCGACTGCAACTGCGCCTGATAGCCCGCCTGCATAAACTCGGCCTTCCCAACGACGGCTTTGGTCTGCGCGGGATCGAGGTAGGGATTTTCGAACAGCCCCGTCCGGAAGATGTTCGTCAGCAACCGCACCGCTGATTGCTCGAACCGGGCACGCATGGCTTTTTCGCCCAGTTCCTTCACACCCATCTGGTAGGCTTCGAGCACCGGCGCGGCGTCGTTGTTCCCCCCAAACTGATCGACGCCCGCTTTCAGGATTTTATAGTGCCGTTCGGCCACCGTTAGCTTTTCGACACCCCACGATTTCCCCGTCAGAAACACATCGACGGCGGTTTCGTTGGCGGTGATGTTCCAGTCGGTGCAGACCACGCCATCATACTTGTACTTCCCCCGCAGCAGATCGCCGATGATGTAGCGGTTATAGCTGTTGCCGACGTTCTCGCCGTTCTTCTTGTCCTGATTCGTCGAAATCGTGTAATACGGCATGACCGACGCCACCGTACCAGTCTTGCCTTTCAGTTTGAACGCCCCGTTGATGAACGGCAGAAAGTGCGACTCGAAATTGTTGCCGGGGTAAACGGCGTATTTGCCGTAGCCATAGTGGGCATCGCGCCCGCCCTCGCCCGAGCCGCCGCCCGGCCAGTGTTTTACCATCGCGTTCACGCTGCCGTAACCCCAGCCGCCGTTGATCTCGGCCTTCCCCGTCGAGGTCTGAAAGCCATCAATGTAAGCGCGGGTCAGGTCGGTGACCAGCAGCGGGTCTTCGCCGAAAGTGCCGCTAAATCGGTACCAGCGCGGGTCGGTGCTCAGATCGACCTGCGGCGACAGGGCCGTGGCGATGCCCAACGCCCGGTATTCAGCGGCGGCAATCCGGCCAAACTGCTCCGCCAGATCGGGGTTGAACGAGGCGGCCATGCCCAGCGAGCCGGGCCACATCGAGATGGTGCCGCCCGCCCCGGCGTTGTACTCGGCATCGGCCCGGGTGCCGTGGCGCGGATCGGAGCTGTTGTTGGCCGGAATGCCGAGCCCCAGGCTTTCGCACAGCGCCTGCACGTTGTTGTTCCAGCGGGCGGCAATTTCCGGGCTCTGCACCGAGGTAACCAGCACGTGCCGCACATTGTCTTTCGTCAAGAACTCTTTCTGCTGATCCGACAGGTCGGCGGCATCAGCCCCGCTCTGGGCAAACACCTTCCCGCCATACGTACCGGCAAATGGCCCACCCGGTGCTGCCGGAATAGGCTGGTGACGGCTGTAGAGCATCAGGCCGGCAATCTGCGCGACCGACAGTTGGCTCGCCAGGTTTTTGGCCCGCGTGGCTACGGGCAGTCGCCAGTCTTCGTAGGGATCGAGTCGTCCATTGCGGTTCAGGTCTTTAAAGGCAAAGCCTTTGTTGGTGAGTAATTTCACGCCCGACGTAGTCGAGTATCCCAGCGTCTGGCCGCCTTTATTGACGACCGTTACGCGCGTGTCGGCTTTGGTTTCGGTCCAGTTTTGCGCCAATACGCTTGTGGTGGTGGCAAATCCACACAGCCAAGCGGTTAATAGCTTCTGTTTCATAGACCAAAAAGTGCGGGTAATGATGGGTTTTACTCAAGCAGCGATTTCGTGTCGTATCGATTCGTTTGTTGCCCGTCAATAAAGTATAAATTAGGGCCGTGAGGAGGTAACTGAATGCCGCCCGCGCTGTCTTTCTAGTTTATTACTAACCCATACGCACTATGTACGCTCGCATTGTTCAGGTACCCCTTCAGCCGGGGGCTGCCGAGAAAGCCACTACTTATTTTCGGGATACGGTGGGTCCCGCGCTGAAGCAGCAGACCGGTTTTTTAAACAGTCGGTTTCTGGTCAACACCGACACGAACCGTTGCCTGATGGTGACACTCTGGGAATCGGCGGAAACCCGAACCGCCGCAGAAACCAGTGGTTTCCTGCAAAATGTACTGCAGCACATGAAGCCCTTCTTCGCCGGGCTGCCAACGGTCGACTACTATGACGTAGCCGTGCAGGTCGCCTGATTAGCGCCGGCCCGGCGTTGGTGCGGTGCAACCGATTTCTTCGACGCACGCCCAAACGCCGGGCCTGAACAGTAAAAGCCGGGGCAGGCGGGATTTGCCTATAAACACAAGCATCATGTCCCGTCGGCCAGCCAGTTTTCAATTCCTTCTCTTTTTTGTTCTGATTGCCGCCTCCGTTTCGGCGCAGGTACGTTCGGGTGGTAAAACCTACACGTACCTGATCTACCACAAACTGGCACCGGGTATGACCATCCAGAACGCGATGCCGGTGGAGCGGGAGTGGAAGGCCATCAACCAGGCGGCGGTGGATGAGGGCAAGCTCATCGGCTGGCACATGATGGTGAAGCAGTTCAGTTCGAACCCCAACCCCGCCGAATACGACTACGTCACCTGCATTGTCTCGCCCACGATGGGCATGGGCGGCGCCTCACCAGCCGCCATGGCCAAACTGTACGGCGACAGTGTGCAGGTACGTATGGCCGACCTGAACCGCCGTGACCGGCTCACGGCCCCGGTGGTCCGGATCGACATCTGGGAAAACCTCGACGCCCTCTACGGCCCCGATTTCAGCCCCGGCAAAACCCAGACGGTGGTGGTCGATTTTCTGAAGCTGCGCGACCCGCTAGCCGATTGGCCCGGTACGTTGGCCAGCCTGAAACAAACGGGCAGCACGCTCATTGACCAGAAACAGGCGGGTGGCTGGAGTTTCTCGGCCCTGAAAGTACCGGCAGGCAGCGAGAAAGGCTACGGGTTTGCCCTGACCCGGCCCGTTACCAGTTTAAACGTGCTGGCCGACCCCACCGACCCCAAACTCGCCGCCGCCCAAAAGCAGCTGAATCGCCTGTTTGAGGTGGTGCGGCAGGAAGTGTACCGCTTCGAGTTGTTTACGACCCGGCCCGCCGCCAAATAAGTCGCCCTCTTTTCAACGCCACGCCCCTTACCGAACCGATGACGCACTACGACCAACTCCGCCAGCGGTTCACCGAACTGATTCCCCTCACCGACGCCCAATGGCTCCGGTTTCTGACCATGGTGGAGCCGGTTATCTGCGCCAAAAACGCCTTCCTGACCGAAGCGGGGCAGGTGGAACAGTACATTTATTACCTCGCCGAGGGCATGGCGCGAGTATCGCTCAACAACGACGGGAAGGACGTGTCGGTCGATTTTGTCTTCAGCAACGATTTTACGTCGGCGTATTCGTCGTTTCTGACGGGGCAGCCTAGTCAGTTCAACATTCAGGCGCTGACCGACCTGCACGCGCTACGCTTTAGCCGGGCCAATCTGCTGCGCTTTTACGACGAATCGCACGCGGCCGAGCGCATTGGCCGGTTGATTGCCGAGCAGGCTTTTTTACGGAAAACCAGCCGCGAAGTCGCCTTCCTGACCAGCACGGCCAAGCAGCGGTACAACCAACTGCTGGCGCAAAACCCCCGGCTGGTTCAGCAGATTTCCGTAAAGCATCTGTCGTCATACCTCGGCATCGAGCCCGAAAGCCTGAGCCGTATCCGGCGCACCATCTGATTTGCTAACAAATGTTAGCCGTGCGGCACCCGGCGACGCAGACCTTTGCAGCCTGGCAAAACAGATCAGGTTATGGCTTTTTTTGGTGGATTGGTGGCTATCGCCGCACTGTTGTACGGCATCGGATGGATGCTTTCACTCGATTACCTGCGGCTCGTTCGGCACGATATGCTGCTGGGGGCGGCGGTGATGTTTTCGCTGATTGGGGTCAGCCATTTTCGTAAACCCGACCTGATGCAGTACATGATTCCTAAAGGGCTGCCCGCCCCGCGGCGGCTGGTGTATTTGTCGGGCCTGGCGGAAATAGTGTTGGGGCTGGGGCTGCTGATTCCGGCCACGCGCACGGCGTCGGCCTGGGGGTTGATTGGGCTGCTGATCGCAATTTTTCCGGCCAACATCAACGTGGCGGTCAACAACCTGCCGCCACCGGGAGGCCTGCCCGCTAAACCGTGGTACATCTGGTCGCGGCTGCTGTTTCAACCCCTCTATATCGCCTGGATCTGGTACGCCGCCCTGGCCCCGTAACTGGCCCAGATCCGCCCCTTACGGGTTGCCTGCGTTGCCGAATGCCGTACCTTGTTGGCATGAAGCAGCTTCTTCTCGGCCTCACACTCGCCCTTGGCCAACCGGCCTTTTCCCAACCCGACGCCGAAACGTCTTCTCCGGGCGTCGCTACGCCGGGCGGCGCTTTGCCCCGCATCGCCATTGCGGGGCTGGGCATCGAATCCAGCACGTTTTCGCCCGCCGTCACGCTCGAACCGGCTTTTCATGCCCGCTACAGTGGCGAAGTCTTCAGCGCCTACCCGTTTATGATGGGCGCGGCTCCGCTGCGGAAACAGGCGCGGTGGTTCCCGACGGTGGTGGGCAAGTCGCTGCCGGGGGGTATCGTGGCGCGGGACGCCTACGAGTCGCTGGTCGGGAAGATGCTTGATTCGCTCAAAAAATACGCGCCTTACGACGGCCTGTATTTCGATATTCACGGGGCCATGAGCGTGCAGGGGCTCGACGACCCCGAAGGTGATCTGATCACGCGCATCCGGCAGGTGGTGGGCACCAAAACCCTCATCTCCACCTCGATGGACCTGCACGGCAACGTCTCGGAGCGGCTCGCGCACCATACCGATCTGATGACCTGCTACCGGATGGCCCCGCACGAAGACGCCATGCAGACCAAAGAGCGGGCCGTAACGAACCTGATGAACCGGCTCAAAAGCGGCAAAGGCAAACCCGCCTACAAAGCGCTCATCAACGTACCCATTCTGCTGCCGGGCGAAAAAACGAGTACGCGCATCGAGCCGGGCAAGAGCCTGTATCAGCAGGTGACGCCCCTCGCCGATCAGCAGCCGGGCGTGGTCGACGCGAGCATCTGGATTGGCTACGCCTGGGCCGACGAACCCCGCAACCACGCGGCCGTGATGGTCGTGGGCGACGATCGGGCGAAGGTGACGCAAACCGCCGAGAAACTGGCCCGTGACTTCTGGGCGGTACGCAATCAGTTCGATTTTGTAGCGCCCACCGGTACGTTAGACGACGTGCTGACCAAGGCCATTGCCAGCCCCAAGCACCCGTTTTACATCAGCGACACGGGCGACAACCCCACGGCGGGCGGCGCGGGCGACGTTACCTGGACGATTACGGAGATTCTGAAACGGCCCGAGTTCAAAAAGGCCGATGGCCCCACGCTCCTCTACGCCTCGATCCCCGACCCTGAATTTGTGAAAAAAGCTATCGCGGCGGGCGTTGGCGGGCAGGTGGACGGGACGGCCGGTGCCATTGTCGACCACCGGTTTGCGCCGCCCGTACCCCTGAAAGGCACCGTAACGGCCATTGTCCGCGGCGATAAGGATGCCGAGGTGGAAGTGGTGGTGAACGTGGGCAGCGCCCACGTGATCGTGACACAGAAGCGCAAGCCCTACCACGAAGAAAAAGACTTTGTGCGGCTGGGCCTCAATCCGCGCACCGCCGACATCGTGGTGGTGAAGATCGGCTACCTGCAACCCGAACTCTACGACATGCAGAAAGACTGGATCATGGCCCTCACGCCCGGCGGTGTGGATCAGGATTTGTTCCGGTTACCCTACAAGCGCATCCAACGCCCGATGTTTCCGTTCGACAAAGGGATGAAAACGCCCGATCTGTCGGCGAAGTTGATCCCGCTGGCTGATGCGACGAAATAGCCCTGTCGACCATCAGGTACGTACATAAACCGGGCTGGGTACGTTGCCTGCGCCGCTGATCGCTCACCCGGCCCCGTGCTAACTGACAAAACCCTTTGCAGGTCGAGTCGTTTACAGGATGGAGCGTTACTTAACCCGGCTCCACGTCAACGGCATGAAGGCAGCAATCATCAACCAGTATGGCAGCAGCCAGGAATTACAGATTCAGGACGTACCCAAGCCTGAGGTCGACACCCACGACGTACTCATCCGGGTACAGGCCGCCGCCATCAACCCGGTCGATACCAAGGTGCGCGACGGGTCGATGAAACTGCTGCTCTTTGGCTCGTTTCCGAAAATACTGGGGGCCGACTGCGCCGGTGTGGTGGAAGCCGTCGGGCTGATGGTGACCGACCTGCAACCCGGCGACCGCGTGGTGGCGTCGGTTGGCCCGACGGGTGGGGCCTACGCCGAGTACGTGTCGGCAAACGAGAAGTTTGTGGCCAAACTGCCCGACAGCATCGAGTTTGCGCAGGCGGCGGCCATGCCCGTAGCGGCTGGCACAGCGTTGCAGGGCATGCGTGACAAAGGGCATCTGCGCCCTAATGATCGCGTGCTCATTAACGGAGCGTCGGGCGGGGTAGGTACGTATGCCGTGCAACTGGCTAAAGGGATGGGCGCATATGTCACGGCGGTTTGTAGCGCCGACAACGCCGCGCTGGTCAGGCAACTGGGTGCCGACGTAGTGATCGACTACAAAACGACCGATTTCACCAAATTGCCCGAGCAGTACGAACTCGTATTTGATGCGGTGGGGAAAAGTTCGTTCGATGCCTGCCGCGCCATCCTTACCGACGAAGGTACCTACGTAACCACCATTCCGTCGCCGAAGCAGTTGGTGGAGCAGGTCGTGACGATCTTCACGAAGCAGAAAGCCGAGTCGATCCTGTTTTCGTTTACGCGGGAAGACATGAACTGGTTGCTGAAACAGGCTGCCGAAGGCAAACTCCGGTCCGTGATCGACAAGACCTATCCCCTGTCGCAAGTGGCACAGGCCCACGACTACAGCGAAACCGGCCGGGCTAAAGGCAAGCTGGTGCTACTGATGGATTAGCCAGCAAAACAATCAGGTACGGCCCCGCTTGCCCAAGCGCCATCGCCATACTCACCGCCCCTCGGCCTTTTTTTGTCATCCCGACGACAGGAGGGATCCTAAAGCATCTTTGTTTGTGAGTTGAGGTGCCTCAAGATCCCTCCTATCGTCGGGATGACAGAAATGCATACTAACCGAGCTTAACCAAGCAGTACCGACAGCCAACGTCTACCTGATTCACCAATCTTATCCAAAACATTGATTTTTGCACAAAAAACTTTTCGATTAATCTATTGGTTGATATAGCAACCATCTTTACATTTGCCGCATGATTGACTCGACTACGCTTCAGGCAAAGTTTACAGAACGCATGGGTTCTCAATCGATATTCATGATCAGCCATGTTGGGCACCTTATGGCGAAAAAGGCCAATCGGGAACTGACACGGCTGGGCTTTACCATTCAGATCGAGCAGTTTCCGGTGTTGTTTGTCACTTACTTTGCTGGCGACGAACTGCTCTCGCAGCAGGACATTGCCAACATGTTACAGAAAGACAAATCGGGCATACAACGCTCCATTCGCACACTGGAACGCGATGGCTACCTACGAGTCGTTTCCGACAGCATCGACCGGCGCAAGAACCTGATCCGGCTGACGCCCGCGGGTAAGATGATTATCGAGCAGGCGATCCAGACGACCGAGATGCTGGATCAGCAGATTATGAGCCAGTTGTCGGAGGCCGAACGGGACGCGTTTCTGGCTACTACCCGCAAGATTATAGCCCTGATTGATAGCTAACTTTTTTTACCTCATTAGTTGATATATCTACTGTAGACACATCAACGTTTGGATTTATGAAACGATTAATTGCACTTAGTTTAGGTCTGGCGCTGTGGCTTCCGGTTGATGGGCAAGCGCAGACCACGCAGCCCGCTTCGCCGCAGTCAGTGCCCACAGGTGGCTTCCGGCTGAAGGACTGCATCGATTACGGATTGAAGAATTTTGGTCGGGTGCGCATTGCGCAGTATCAGGTCGAGACGGCCGATCAGCAGGCGCGGCAGGCGCTGGGGCAGTATCTGCCACAAGTCAGCGCGACCGGGTCGACGATCGACAACCTGAAGCTCCAGCAGAGCGTGGTGCCGGCGGGTGTATTCGGGCCTGAGCCGCGGGTGTTCATCATTGGCCAGAAATACCAGACCAACCTCACTGCCCAGCTGTCGCAGACCATCTTCGACCGCTCGCTGCTGATCGGCATCAAAGCCAACAAGCCCAATCAGGAGTTGGCCGCGCTGAACACGCGTCAGACGCAGGAAGACGTGATTTACAACATCGCCAGCAATTACTACCAGGTGTTTGTGGCCCAGCAGCAGATTGCCCTCCTGCGCGACAACCTGCAACGTACCCAGCAGGTGCTGAACATCCTGAAACTCCAGCGCGACAACGGTGTGATTCAGCCAGTCGACTACACGCGGACGGAGGTCAGCTACAACAGCACGCAGTCGCAACTGACACTGGCCGAAAACGACCTAAACCTGGCCCTGAACCGGCTCAAATACCAGATGGGCATGTCGCAGGAGCAGAACCTGACGCTATCCGATTCGACGCTGCTCACGCAACTGCCCTCGATCGAGCAGGAACCCTTCGACCCCAAACGGCTGGTTTCTTTTCAGCAGGCCGAAACCAATCTCACCCTGCAACAGCTTCAGTACCAACGCATCAAGGCGGGCTACTTGCCCACGCTGAGCTTCACGGGCAACTACGGTACGCTGAACCTCGGCGCGCAGACCATCGACAAGCTGTTCACCAATTTCGTTGGGTTCGGCAGCATCGGCCTGCGCCTGAACATCCCCATTTTCGACGGGTTTCAGCGCGACTCGCAGCTGAAGCAGCAGCGCCTAACCGTGTTGACACAGCAGGAACAGCAAAAACTGAACACAGCCGGTTATCAGCTTCAGTTCAGCAGCGCGCAGTCGCAGATTCAGCGCGCGCAGACCAGCCTGCAAAACGACGAACGCAACGTGAAACTGGCGCAGGAGGTCTACAACATCACGACGCTGCAATACAAGCAGGGCACCAAACTGCTCACCGACCTGATCAACGCCGATAACTCGTATCGGGAGGCCCGCACCAACTACATCAATTCACTCATCAATCTCTATCAGGCCCGCCTTGACCTCGAGCAATCGAAGGGCAGTCTGCTGGGTTTTTATAATCAACTTTAAAAAGGGTCATTCCTGGTCGTTTATGGTCATTGGTTGTCGTTCATTGTTTCCTACAAATGACAACCAATGACCAGGAATGACGGCGAAGCCAAATGACTAGTTACTATGAAAAAGACCACAATAACGATTCTGGTTGCTACGCTGGCTATCATCTCCCTGATTGGTTTTCGGCTGGCTTCCAACAAAAAGAAGATCGACGAGCAGAAGAAGCCCGTCGTGGCGACTAACGTGGCGATCCCCGTCACGGTGGCACCAGCCGTGGAAGGCACCGTCAGTCAGCAGCTGGTGAAAACGGGTAACCTCATCCCGTTCAAGGAAGCCGATCTGATCGCGACAACGGCAGGTAAGGTGGCGAAGGTCAATTTCAACCTCGGTTCGAGCGTCCGGGCGGGGGCCACGCTGGTGCAGCTCGACAACCGGCTGAAAGAACTGTCGCTGGAAGCCACGCAGCTCTCCATCGACCGGCTGAAGAAAGACGTGACGCGCTACAATACGCTGCTGGCCGGTAACGCCACCACAGAATTGCAGGTGAACGATACGAAGTACAATTACGAGAACGCGCTGAACCAGGCCGAGCAGATCAAAAAGCAGATTGCCGACGCCAACGTGAAAGCGCCCATCAGCGGGCAGATCGTGCAGAAAGACATCGAACCCGGCGAATACATCACCGTGGGGAAAGTGCTGGGCCGGGTGCTCGACGTGAACCGCCTGAAAGTGCAGGTGCCCGTCAACGAAAGCGACGTGTATCGGCTCCGGAACGGGCAGCCGGTGAAAGTAACCACTGACGTGTTCGCCGGACGGACTTTCAGCGGCCGGATTTCGTACATCGCGCCGCAGGGCTCCGACGAGCACAACTACCCGGTTGAGATCACCATCGACAACGCCAATGGCCTGAAAGCAGGTACGTTCGTCAACGTCGATTTCTCGCAGAAATCCAACCAGAAGGCGCTTCAGATTCCGCGCGCGGCCCTAGTCGAAAGCATCAAGAACCCCTACGTGTATGTCGTTACGGGCAACACCGTGGCGCGCCGCACCATCACGGTCGGCCGCGACTTCGGCGATACCATCGAGGTATTGAGCGGTTTGAACACAGGCGATCAGGTGGTCACGACCGGCCAGTTGAACCTCAGCGACGGCAAACCCGTGCAGATCACGAAATAAAAAAACGTCATTTGCTTCGCGTCATTAAGTGGTCATTCATAGTCATTTGTTGTAAAAAACGACCAATGACGCCGTAGGCAAATGACTACGACTGACAGCGAAGCGTAATGACCATTTCCTTCTTCTCCCCATGTCTATATCCGAAATAGCCGTCAAACGGCCGCTGCTGGTGACGACCATCTTCACCGTGCTGATTCTGTTCGGTGTGCTGAGTTACCAGCAGTTGTCCTACAACCTGCTGCCCAAGTTCGAGGCCAACGTCATCAGCGTGGCGACCGTGTACCGGGGTGCCTCGGCCGACGAAGTAGAGACCAACGTGACCAAGCGGATCGAAGATGCGCTATCGGCACTGGAAGGCCTCGACCGCATGACCTCGACCTCGCAGGAAGGCGTATCGAGCGTGATTATCCAGCTGAAAAACGGCGTGAACACCACGCTGGCGCAGCAGGATGCCCAACGCAAGATTGAGCAGATTCTGAACCTGCTCCCCGACGGTGCCGACCGGCCCATCCTGAACAAATTCTCGACCGACGAAATCCCGGTGTTGCGGATGGGCGTTACGGCCAACGTGTCGCCCACGGCCCTGTATGACCTGATCAACAACAACATCAAGCCGCAACTCTCCAACGTATCGGGGGTGGGGCAGGTAAACATCATCGGCGGCAACGAGCGGCAGATTCAGGTAAACGTCAACACTGAGAAACTGCGCGGCTACGGCGTGTCGATCGGGCAGGTGTCGCAGGCCATCAACGCGGCCAACGCCAGCTACCCCGCCGGACAACTGGAAACGCGGCAGTCGCAGTACTCGATCCGGTTCGATGCGTCGGTGCAGACCGTCAACCGCCTGCGCGATCTGATTATCGCTAACCGGACCGACGGCTCACAGGTATTGCTGAAAGACGTGGCCGAAGTGGTCGACGCCAGCACGAAGCCGACGGCCATCAACCACATCAACGCCCGCCCGTCGATCGGTTTGCAGATCCAGAAACAGTCCGATGCCAACGCCGTGGCGGTGAGTCAGCAGGCGCAGGTGAAGATTACGCAGCTGGAAAAACAATACAGCAACATCGGCCTGAAGTTCAACATCGCTTCCGACCAGTCGATCTACACGCTGGCGTCGGCCGATGCGGTGGTGTTCGATATGGGCCTCGCCATCCTGATCGTATCGGTGGTAATGCTGCTCTTCCTGCACAGCTTCCGGTCGGCCATGTTCGTGCTTGTGGCGCTGCCGTCGTCGATGATCCCGACGTTTGCTCTGATGTACCTGATGGGTTTCTCGCTGAACCTGATGACGCTCATGGCCCTGTCGCTGGTCGTAGGTATTCTGGTCGATGACTCGATTGTGGTGTTGGAAAACATCAACCGCCACCTCGAAATGGGGAAAGACAAGCGCACGGCGGCCCTCGACGGTCGGAGTGAGATCGGCTTCACGGCCCTCGCGATTACGCTGGTCGACGTAGTGGTGTTTGTGCCGCTGGCCATGACGGGCGGTTTGATCGGGAATATCCTGCGCGAGTTTGCCCTCGTGGTTGTGTTCTCGACACTGATGAGCTTACTCGTGTCGTTCACGCTGACGCCCCTGCTGGCGTCGCGCTTTGGCAAGGTCGAAGTGCTGAATCCCAACACGCTCTGGGGCAAGCTGAACCTCGGTTTCGAGAATATGCTGAACCGCCTGACCGAGGCTTATGGCCGAATTCTGGTCTGGGTGCTGGGGCACAAGCGGTACATCTTCCTGGCCGTGCTGGCCCTGCTCATCGGGTCGATTTACCTGGTGCCGGCGGGCTTCATTGGTGCGGCCTTCATGCCGCAGAGCGATCAGGGCGAAATGAACGTGCAGATTGAACTCTCGCCAACGGCCTCGATCTACCAGACCAATGCCGTAGCGCAACGGGCGGAGGGGATCATCATGAAACACCCCGAAGTGACCAACGTCTTCAGCAATATTGGCTACAGCAGCACCGGGCTGGGTACGTCGGCAAACAGTAACCTGGCCGACATCAACGTGAAGCTGGTCGATAAGAAACAGCGGAAACTGTCGACGGAAGCCTTTGGCCAGATGCTGAAAAACGAAGTGAGCCAGATTCCGGGCGTCCGGGTGACGGTGGCACCGGTGGGTATCGTGGGGGCGTCGCAGGCACCGATCATGATTGCCGTGAAAGGAACCAACCTCGCCGACATTCGGAAGGCGGCCGCGCTGGTGAAACAGGTAACGGCGTCGGTGCCCGGCACGCAGGACGTGAAGTATTCGGTGAAAGACCCGAAACCGGAAGTAACGGTTAACCTCGACCGCGATAAGATGGCCCAATTGGGCATCAGTGCAGCGGAGGTCGGGCAGGCGCTGCAAAACGCCTTCCGGGGTAACGATCTGTCGAAGTTCAAGCAGAACGGCAACGAATACGACATTCTGGTGAGCCTCGATCAGTTCGACCGCACGCAGGCCTCCGACGTGTCGCGCCTGACGTTTGTGAACAATCAGGGCAAAACGTTCGAGCTGTCGCAATTTGCTACCGTGCAGGAGCAGGTGGGCGAAAGTGTCCTCGAGCGCATCGACCGGCTGTCGTCGATCACGATCAACGCGCAGGTAGTCGGTCGCCCGGTGGGTACGGTCGGGGCCGATATTCAGGCCAAAATGGCGAAAGAAAATCTGCCCGAAGGCGTGTCGATCCAATACCTGGGTCAGTTGCAACAACAGTCTGATGCCTTTGGTAGCCTTGGGCTGGCGCTGGGCATCGCCATTCTGCTGGTGTATTTCATCATGGTGGCGCTCTACGAAAGCGTGGTCTATCCGTTCGTCGTGCTCTTCTCCATCCCGGTGGCGCTGATCGGAGCCCTGCTGGCACTGGCCCTGACGATGGAAAGCCTGACGGTGTTCGCCATCGTGGGGATGATCATGCTGCTGGGTCTGGTGGCGAAAAACGCCATCCTGATTGTCGACTTTGCCAACCAGTTAAAGGCCGAAGGGCACGAGGTAGTCGACGCGCTTATCGAGGCGGGGAAGGAACGCCTGCGCCCCATCCTGATGACCACGCTGGCCATGATTCTGGGGATGTTGCCCATCGCCCTGGCCAGCGGGGCCAGCGCCGAAACTAAGAACGGCATGGCGTGGGTCATCATTGGCGGCCTGAGTTCGTCGTTGTTGCTGACGCTGCTGGTGGTTCCGTCGATGTACCTGGTTGTCGACCGACTGATTGCCCGCTTCACGAAGAAAAAAGTGATTCCGCAAAAGCCGCAGGATCTGGAAGTCGCCAAGGCGATCAGCTAGGTACGTTGGTTACGCGTGTTCTGTAGGGCGGTTGCGGTTGCCTGGCGTTGGCCGGGTAACCGCAACCGCCCTCTTTTTTATAAAGGCTTATTGGGCACAAGCGCGCCCTAAATGGGGTTCTTTGCGTATGACTTATTTTGATGAGCAGCTCGCCCTACTGAAGCGCGAACGGCAGGAAGACCAGGATCAGTACCAGCAACTGACCCAGACGACCTCCGTAGCCGAGCGGCGGGCCAATGGCCTCACCTGGTACCCCATCGCTATCCGGGGCTCTGAGCTGGGCCGCGGCGACTACCTGACCGTCGAGGTCGAACGCCCTTCCCACCAGGATATTCCGCATCGGTTTCGGTTTGGTATGCCCGCCGTGCTGTTCAGTAATTACAACCCCAAAACCGACCGCGTCGAAGGCACCGTGTCGCACCAGAGCGGCAACCGGCTCAAGCTCACCCTGCGGGTCGATGAGCTACCCGACTGGTCGCGCGATGGCAAGCTGGGCGTCGAAGTCCTGTTCGATGACAACAGCTACGACGAGATGGAAGCCGCCCTTAAAACGGCGAATACGCTGAGCCAAAAGCCCGGTCATCCTCTCATCCCGATTCTGACGGGCGAGCAGGTGCCCACGTTCAACGCACAGACGCCCGCGCCGGTGTTGCCCCAACTGAACCCCAGTCAGGTAGCGGCGGTGCACAAAATTTTGTCGGCCAACGAGCTGGCGATCGTCCACGGCCCGCCGGGTACGGGCAAGACCACCACGCTGATTCAGGCCATCAAGGCGCTGATCAAACAGGACAGGCAGAAACTGCTGGTGGTAGCACCCAGCAACACGGCGGTTGACCTCCTGAGTGAAAAGCTACACGACGAAGGGCTGAACGTGCTCCGGATCGGCAATCCGGCGCGCGTGTCGGAACGGCTGATGGCGCTCACGCTGGACCACAAGGTGAGTACGCACCCGCACATGAACGCGGCCAAAAAGCTGAAGAAGCAGGCCAACGAATTCCGGACGATGGCGCACAAGTACAAGCGCAATTTTGGTAAAGCTGAACGCGAGCAGCGCAAAGCCCTGTTCGACGAGGCCCACCGGCTGCTGAAAGACGTGGGGCAGGCCGAACAATACGTAATCGACGACCTGATTGCCAACGCGCAGGTAGTCACGGCCACGCTCGTTGGGGCCAACAACTACACCGTTCGCGACCTGACCTACCACACCGTCGTGATCGACGAAGCCGGGCAGGCGCTCGAACCCGCCTGCTGGATTCCCATCCTGAAAGCGCAGAAAGTGGTGCTGGCCGGTGACCACTGCCAGTTGCCGCCTACCATCAAATCGGCCGAAGCAGCCCGCAATGGCCTCGGCACGACCTTGCTGGAGAAATGCGTGGCCCTCCACCCCGAGGCGGTGACGCTCCTCAACGAGCAGTACCGCATGCATGAGCACATCATGGGGTATTCGTCGCAGGTCTTCTACGACAACCAGGTGAAGGCTCACCCGTCGGTAGCCCGCCACGCGCTGTTCGCCGACGATACGGCGCTGGCGTTTGTCGATACGGCGGGTTGTGGTTTCGACGAAAAACTGGACGGCACCAGCTCGACCAATCCCGACGAAGCCGCCCTGCTTATCCGTCACCTGACCCAGTTGGTCGGCGACCTGAGCCAACGCTATAGCCTGGGTACGTTCCCGACGATCGCCGTGATCTCGCCCTACAAGCAGCAGATCAATGTACTGACCGAACAGCTCAAAAACAGCCCGGAACTACAGCCATACAGCGGCCACATTTCGGTAAACACGATCGACAGTTTTCAGGGGCAGGAGCGCGACATCGTGTATATATCGCTGGTCCGCAGCAACACCGAAGGCGACATCGGCTTTTTGTCGGATATCCGGCGCATGAACGTGGCCATGACCCGCGCCCGCAAAAAACTGGTGATCTTCGGCGACAGCGCCACGCTGGCGAGCCTGCCGTTCTACTCCGATTTCATCACCTACGCCGAAGCGCTGGGTACGTATCAGAGCGCTTGGGAATGGATGTAAAAATCTACCCCACCCCCAACCCCTCCCCTTAAACAAGGGGAGGGGCTTATGCTGTCGCTGATATCAGCAACTAATACAAACTCGACAGGAGTAAGCGCCTCTTCTAAAAAAGTAGGGGCTTTGGCTATAACCAAGACTGACGCTAATACAAACCTGATGCAAGCAAAAGCCCCTCCCCTTGTTTAAGGGGAGGGGTTGGGGTGGGGTGCCGGGGGTACATAGCCTTCATACACACGCAATCCCTCCTGGGTAAGCAGGCCGCGGATGAACAGGTGTTTAATCACCTGCTCGTCGCCCTTGCTGGGTACGTCGCACTGGCTTTGTTCGGCCCAGAGCCAGGCCAATACGGTCAGGTTCAGGTCTGGGCGGTACAGGCCCTGCTCGATGCCAGCCTGCAGATTCGCCACCAGAATGGTATTGATGTACGCCCGTTTGCCTTCCTGAAAGAGCGCCCAGGCCGCCGGGTAATGGCGTTCGATGTCGAGAAACAGGCTGGGGTTTACCGTCTGCTTGTAGTGAATCAGCCGGTCCCAGATTTGCAGCGCCCCGACAATGGCGTTGGCCGCCTGCTGCTGAATCGCACTGGCTTCGTGCAGACTTTCGCCCAGTTGGGCGTCCAGCATCTGCCGCACCAGTTCTTCTTTGTTTTCGAAGTACTGATACAGCGTCTTTTTGGAAATACCCAATTGGTGGGTGACGTCTTCCAGCCGGACGGTCTTCACGCCGTAATGGTTGAACAACTGCCGGGCTCCTGCGATAATCTGCTCTTTCATTAGGGGGTAAACCGCCAGAACGACCAGATGGCTACGCAACTTTGCGAACGTACCTGGGGCAACGGCTGTCATTGGGAAAATCCAGCCGTTGCCCCAGCCCACTTTACAGGTTCATGCCGCCCGATACCTCGATGCGCTGGGCGTTGATCCAGCGGGCATCGTCGGTGCAGAGGAACGCCACCACGCCGCCAATGTCGTCGGGCAGGCCCACGCGGCCCAACGCCGTAATACTCGCGATGTGGCGGTTGACGTCGGGGTTGTCGCGCACTACGCCACCACTAAAGTCGGTTTCGATGGCCCCCGGCGCTACTACGTTCACCGTAATGCCACGCGGCCCCAGCTCCTTCGCCATGTATAACGTGAGGGTTTCGACAGCGCCCTTCAGCGACCCGTATACCGCCCGGCCGGGTGAGGTAAACCGGGCCAGCCCCGACGAAATGTTGATGATGCGCCCGCCGTCGTTGAGCAGCGGCAGTAGTTGCTCGGTCAGAAACAGCACGCCCTTGAAATGAATGTTCACCAGTTGGTCGAACTCCGCTTCGTTGGTCTGGCCGATGGGCGAGTTGCCGCCAATGCCGGCGTTATTGACCAGGAAATCGAACCGGTCGGCGGCAAACGTGTTGCCCAGAACGGCCGTCAGTTGCTGGCTGAAGGGCTCAAAGCTGCTCACAGCACCCGTATCCAGTTGCAGGGCCGCGGCTTTCTGGCCGAGCTGCTCAATCTGCGCAACCACCGCTTCGGCTTCACCTTGCTGGCTGTGGTAGGTCAGCACCACGTCGAATCCTTTTTTGGCGATGGCAAGCGCCATGTTTTTGCCCAAACCCCGGCTTCCGCCCGTTATCAGGGCAATCTTCTTTTTCGCGTCCATGTCTGTGTTGATTAGGTCAGTGTGACAAACTAAAACTGACCCCACAAAGGTCGGGCGACCGATCAACGGGGACGTTGCGAAGAACAATCGATTCGTTGCAAAAATCAAATCAGTTGCGAAACGCGACGGGCGACAGCGCCGTTTGCTTGCGGAAGAAATTGGAAAAATGGGCCACTTCTTCAAACCCCAGGCTGTAGCTGATTTCGGAGATGGTCCAGTCGGTTTGGCGCAGCAGGATTTTGGCCTCCTGCACGAGCCGCCCGCTGATGAGGTCGGTGGTCGTTTTGCCCGTGTGCTCCTTCAGGACTTTGTTGAGGTGGTTGACGTGCACGGCGAGTTGCCGGGCGTAGTCGTTGGCCGTACGCAAGCGAATGCGCTGCCCCGGCGATTCGATCGGGAATTGCCGCTCGAGCAGTTCGATAAAGAGCGACGAAATCCGGGCCGAGGCCGTATGCGTGGGGTAGAGCGAGGTGGCCGGTTGCAACTTCTGCCCGAAGTGAATGAGTTCAAGCACGTAATTCCGCAGCAGATCGTATTTATAGGCATAGTCCGACGCCAACTCTTTGTGCATCTTGTTGAAAATGTAGCGCAGGTCGTCGGCTTCGTCGTCGGTTAGCTGGAAAATCGGCACGGTCCCGGGCTGGAACAGCGGCAGGTCGTCGAGCACGACGCCGCTTTTGGTCGACACCAGAAAGTCGTCGGTAAAGACGCAGAATGACCCGGCCTGCTGTTCGTCGAGCGGGACGTAGTGATACGGGATTTTGGGCGTGGCAAAGAGCAGCGCGTTTCGCTCAATCTCGATCACCTTGTCGGCGTATTCGGCCTTGTTGCGCCCGCTGATCAGGCTGATTTTGTAGTAGGCCCGCCGGTCGTAGGGCATCACGCCTTTCTTGGACCGGATCGCCATCAGATCGGCAATGCGGAACACGTTGAAATGCCCGATTTCTCGGTTGATCTCCACTGGCACAACTGCCGATATGTCCTGATAAAAGTCGGCCAATGATTTACCCGTCATCGCTTTTCGTTGTAAAATTCAAAGATACGACCGAACTGATCGGATTGGGCAACGCGCTCACCGATTGACACCTACCGTTTACTCACCTCACGGCCATACACAGAAGATTAGTAGTCAGCGTATCCGGTTTTTACTATCGTTACGTCTGCTTAACCATACTGATCGTCTTACCGCCAGCTTTCCATCTTGTTTAACCCGATATACGCCATGAAAACCCTGAAATGCAGCGATGTGGGCTTCGATTGTCCCGCCCAGATTCATGCTGAAACCGACGAAGAGGTGCTCACTCAGGCTGCCGAGCACGCCAGTTCCGTACACGGTGTCACCGTGACGCCCGAGATGGCCGAAGGCATCAAAACCCTGATTCGGGAAGAGCCCGCCTAACGCTGGGTACGTTCCCACGCAAAAGGCCCGCTGTGACGCGGGCCTTTTGCATTCGTGGCTGATGCCAGGTACGTTACCGCTTCTGCGCCGCCGTCGGTTTGCGGGTGGGGCGTTGGGCCTGGTAGCTAATCTTGAAGATGGTGCCGTTCAGGTCGTCGGTCACGTAGAGCGAACCGTCGGGGCCTTGCGCGAGGCCACAGGGCCGGTGTTGCACGGGGCCGGTGGGCTTGACCAGGTCCGTACCGGCGAAATTGTCGGCAAAGATTTCCCAGGGGCCCGAGGGCTTCCCGTTTTTAAACGGCACAAACCCGACCAGATACCCTTTGTGCATCGCCTGCGACTGCCCGTGGAAGGCAATAAATGCGCCGTTGCGGTACCGCTCTGGGAAGGCCGTCCCGGTGTAAAACAACAGACCGTTGGGCCCCATGTGCGCCGGAAACGCCGCCACCGGGTCGATGATTTTCCCCGTAGCCGCCTTCTTGCCGTCACCACCGTATTCCGGGGCCATTATTTTCTTCTTCTGGATATGGTCGTAATAGCTGTAGGGCCAGCCGGCATCATCGCCCTGGTGCAATTCGTACATAGTTTCGGCGGGGAGTTCGGCGCTTTGCTGCGGCGTGTAGTACTGCGGGTAGAAATCGTCGAAGGCGCCCCGGCCGTGTTGCATCACAAACAGGCTGTTGGTTTTGGGGTTCCAGTCGAGGCCGACCACGTTTTTGAGGCCGGTCGCAAACCGCACGCCACTGGCAAACGTCTGATTGGGCACGTTGGCGTTGAAGCGCCAGATGCCCGCCGCTGAGTCGAGCAGGGCGCAGGGCATCTGCCCCTTGCCGCTGTTGGGTTCCCGGCAGCGGTCGTTGTCCGACGCGATGTTGACGTAGATATTGCCCGCATTGTCGAGCGCGATGGACTTCGACTTGTCGCGCTCTTTCTCGCGCAGGCCCGACACCAGTTTCTCCGGGCTGTCGGGGTTCGTCACCTCGTCGCGCTCGTTTAGTTTGTACCGGAAAATGCTGTTGTTCGAAGACGTGTAGAGGTAGCCGTCTTTCAGGAAAATGCCCGTACCGGGGTAATCGCCGAAGCCCGTTTTCTCGTCGGTAACACCATCGTTGTTGGTGTCGCGCAGGCGGTAGATGCCTTTGCCCTCCTGTAGTTTACCCAGCTTCACGTAGATGTCGCCGGTTTTGCTCACGACCAGATGGCGCGGGGCGCTCAGCCCGTCGGCCACGATCGACGCCGCAAAGCCCGTTGGCATTTTGAGGTCGGTGGGCAAAATGGCCCGTTTGATCACGCGGGGTGGTTTGGCGGGCGGAGTGGCCAGCGCAACCGGTGCGGTGCAGTAGCTCGCCAGCGCAAAGAGCGATAGGGTGAGGCTAGAGGAGCGTAGGGTTTTGTTCATGAGGAGGCGGCGAGCGGTGAAAACAACGGCTCAATCCCCCAGACAAAGGCAGCACCGGGCACCGACTTACCCACAAACGGCGTAAGTCGCTGCGGGAAGGGTAAGCCAGTTGCCACACAAGCAACATACGCATGCGCCAGCCTCGGGCTATTTCCTCTTCACAGCGGGCCACCCAAACAGATTTTGACGTCAGGTTCGCGCCAATTGGTTGTATCGGCAGACTAACCATACATGCTATGTCTCCGCTCAACGTACCTGGCGACGGGCAGCCACAACCGACTGGCCCCCAAGCGCCTTTGATGAACCGAAAAGGATTTTTGCAGGTAGCCAGTGGTGCCGTGGCCGTGGGGGCTGTGGGTAGCCTGATGGCGTCCTGCCAGACGCAGGGGCAAACGCCCTCTTACCCCGTTCCGACCTCCGGCACTTACAAAACCCCGACGGGGCAACAGGTGCCTACCTCGCCGCCCTATTCGCCACCGGCCACAGTACCGGGCGAAGCCGACAAACCCATCGAGCTGGAAGCCTGGAAATCGGACGCCGACCGGAAATCGGCCCCGGTGCCCACGCCCCTCCCGGCCGACCAACGGGTGGGCTACGCCCTGGTGGGGCTGGGCCACCTGACGCTGGAAGAGATTCTGCCCGCCTTTGGGCAATGCAAGAAGTCGAAGCCGGTTGCGCTGGTGAGCGGTAGCCCCGAGAAGCTACAGAAAGTGGCGAAGCAGTACGGCATCAAACCGACCAGTTGCTACAGCTACGCCGACTACGACAAGCTGAAAGACAACTCCGAGGTGCAGGTGATCTACATTGTGCTGCCCAACTCCATGCATGCTGAGTTTACGATCCGGGGCGCGCAGGCGGGCAAGCACATCCTCTGCGAAAAGCCGATGGCCAATTCGTCGGCCGAGTGCCAGGCGATGATCGACGCCTGCAAAAAAGCCAACCGCAAACTGATGGTGGCCTACCGCATACACTACGAGCCCTACAACCGCTACGTGCGCGAGCAGCTTCAGAAAAACGAGTATGGCAAGCCTAAGTTCGTGGATGCGTTCAACTGCCAGTCGTCGGCCAATCCGCAGCACTGGCGGCACATCAAGGCGCTGGCGGGCGGTGGTGCCTTGCCCGACATTGGCTTGTATTGCCTCAATACGACCCGCTTTATTCTGGGCGAGGAGCCGACCGAAGTGTTTGCCTACACGCAGAGCGACCCCAACAATCCGCTGTTTAAGGAGGTAGAAGAGGTGTGCTCGTGGCAGATGAAATTTCCGAGTGGCGTCATCGCCAACTGCGCCACCCACTACAACGTGCACGACTCACGCCAGTACCGGGTCATGACCGAGCGCGGCTGGTATGAGCTGACCAACGCCTACGCCTACGAAGGTCAGAAACTGACGACGTCGCGGGCCGACGGCGCCATTGTGCGGCAGGAAAACGTCAGCATTACGCCCAAAAACCAGTTTGCCACCGAGATCGACTACTTCTCGGAATGCGTCAGCGACGATAAAGCGCCGTACTCGACGGGTGAAGAGGGCTTGCAGGATCAGCGCATCATGGAAGCCATCTACCAGTCGGCGCGGGAAGGGCGGCCGGTTAAGCTGCCAGCCATTGACAAAAAAGATGCGTTTCGGGGGCCGGAACCCAACTTACAGTGACAACTTGCGGTGAGTGTTCATCATGGATAGGTGGGTTGCCGGTTGAACCCACCTATCCATGATGAACACTCACCGCAACCGATCGTATGAACCCTTTTCAGATTAGTATTCCGCAGGCGGTGCTCGACGACCTGCAAATGCGGCTGGCCCAAACGCGCTGGTCGAGCGAAGTGGCCGGTATGGACTGGCAGCTGGGCACGCCGCGCTCGTACCTGCAACCGCTGATTCAGTACTGGCAGTACGACTTCGACTGGCGCAAGCAGGAGGCTTTCCTCAACCAGTTTGCCCAGTTCAAAACCGAGCTGAACGGCTATGGACTCCATTACATCCATGAACGCGGCAAGGGCGATAATCCCATGCCGCTGCTGCTCAGCCACGGCTGGCCCGATTCGTTTTATCGGTTCCACAAACTGATTCCGCTGCTGACCGACCCTGCGGCCCACGGTGGCCGGGCCGAAGATGCTTTCGACGTGATTATTCCCAGCCTGCCGGGCTTTGGCTTTTCGGATAGACTGACGCAGCAAACCGGGGGTTACAACGCGTGGACGGCCAACCAACTGCACACGCTCATGACCAACACGCTGGGTTACACGCGCTACGGTGCCCACGGCGGCGATGTGGGTAGCGGCCTGACGGAGGCGCTGGCGATGCAGCACGCCGATTCGCTGACCGGCATTCACCTCTGTGACGTGCCCTACTGGCGGCTGTTTGCAACCAGCCCCAATGGGCTATCGGAAGCCGAGCAACAGTACCTTCAGGAAGGGCAGCAGTGGCAGCTGACGGAAGGGGCTTATGCTGTAATGCAGGGCACCAAACCGCAAACGCTTGCCTATGGCCTAAACGACTCCCCGGTGGGCCTGGCGGCCTGGATCACGGAGAAATTCTATGCCTGGAGCGACTGCAATGGCGCGCTGAAAAGCCGGTTCACAACCGACGAGCTGCTGACGAACATCACGATGTACTGGGCGACCCAAACGATTCGGTCGTCGTTTGCCCCGTTCTGGGATGAACCCGATCAGCCCTGGGGCGATGACGTCCCTCGTATCGACGTACCCACGGGCATCGCCCTTTTTCCGAAAGACATTCTACCGGCGCCGCGCGCACTGGCCGAGCGGTTCTATACCCTGCACCGCTGGACCGAGCTACCCAGGGGCGGTCATTTTGCGGCGCTCGAAGAACCCGACCTGCTCGCTCAGGAGCTGCGCGACTTCTTCCGGCCGCTCCGCTAAGTAGGCCGTTGGCTTACTTGATCACCACCACGTTGGGCTCGTCGGGTTTGACGGTGAAGGTGGACTGAACCTGAAGAACGCGGTTCTGCCTGTAGACCAGCCGGTAGGTGCCGGGCTGAAGCGTCAGCGCCATCGGGAACGTAGCTGCGCGTTCCTTGCGGCTGTCGGCTTCATGCAACAGCGTGTAGCCGGTGCCGTAAATCTCCAGCCGCATCTGCTCGTTACAGCGTTCGCAACGGATCGTCACCGATTCGCCCTCGGGGCGCGGCGGTGTAGCGGCCCCACGAACGCCCAGCGAATCGAGGACGCGGTCTTTCAGGGCTTCGCGCTGCCGCTCATTAAGCCCCGCTACCCCAAACCGCTGATTATAGCTGATCAGGCGCCCGTCCTGCGTGCCTTCCACGTCGATCGACATGTACTTCGTATCATCGTCGATCTGGATGCTCAGGTTATTTTTTTGGGCCTGCGCCAGCGTACACAGGCTGAGTAGCAGGCAGGTCAGTATCGTTTTCATAGACGGGATCAGCCGGTTCATGAAGGCAGTTTTGCCTACCCACCCAAACAGCATGCTACGCGAACAACTCACTGACTGTCAACTATATTCTCAGAGATAATTGTCCGAATCTGGACAGCGTTTGAACGGAGCCGGACAGGTACGTACCTATGAATAACCCCCACAAACGTCGCCGCTGTGGGGGTTATTCATAGGTACGTCAGGCGATCAGTTACCGACGGCCGCCCCGGCCACCGCCGAAGCCACCACCGCCATACGAGCGCCCGCCACCGAAGCTGCCGCCATTGCTAAAACCGCCACCGAATGAACGACCGGCGCCGAAATTACCGCGACCGCTGCTGTAGTTGCCGCCGCCGTAATTTGGTGTACGGCTTGGGGGGGCGTAGGTACGTCCGCCGGGAGCACTCACGCCGGGTACGTTGCCCGGTGAATACGACCGGCCGTAGGTACGTCCCGCATAGCCATAGCCGTTGGCATAGCGGCCACCAGCCACGCCGCCCACCGGCCCGAATGTGCGCCGGGCCGCGCCGAGGAAGCTCGGATTATAGGGCGACCAGATGCGATTGGGCCGGTACACGCGGGCGTAGAAGCCATTGAAGCGGTTGTAGAGATGCGGGTAATAGCCGCGGTAGCCGTAGTTGAAGAACCAGTTGGAGAAGCCAAATGAGGGCAGTCCAAACACGACCATACCGCCGCCGGGACCATAGTAGAAGCCCGTATTGAGCCACCAGGCCGACGGATACCACATGGCCGCCCCGTACCAGCGTGGATAGCCGAACCAGTAGGGATAAGGGTTCTGGTAATAGTACGGTGAGTTGACGGGCCAGGCCGGGTTCGGGTTGATCTGCCCGTTGTAGCCATTGGCCTGGGCGTAGGCCTGTCCGGCCTGTTGCAGCTCCTGCCGGGCCTGCGGGTCCTGGTTCAACTCCTGCTGATACGAGGCCAGATCCTGATCGCTCTGCGCCGTGAGGCTGTCGTGCAGGGTAGCCAGCCGCTGCGTCATCCCCGCCGGGTCGGCCTGATAATCATGGCCCAGTTGAGCGGTTTGGTCGGGCTGCTGGGTCAGGGTCGTCAGCACGTCGGGCAGGGCAATCAGCTTACGGAAGGCAGCCTGCGTGGGGCTATCGAGCGGGTCAATGAGGTTGTCGAACGCCTGGTCGGCTTGCTGGTTGAGGTAATCGACCTGCACCAGATCGTCGTGGTGATGGCGATACAAGCGCCAAGCCGTCTCCTGCAAATCGGTCGGCAGCGCTTTCGTCAGCCCATCGACCGTTGGACGGTCAGTGCCTCGGGGCAGCATCGCCAGGCTGTGGAGCACGTCGGGGAAGCGGGCTATGTCGTAAAACCAACCCTGTTTCGTCTGTCCGTAGGAGCTGATGAGGTCAGTAAAAGCCCGCTCACTGTTGGCCTGTTGTTGGGCCAGTTGGTCCAGCACCTGTGGCTGCTGGCTCGCCAGCAACACCGCCTGCCGCACGTCGTCGCGGTAGCCCGCCACCGCCGAGAGCAGCGGCTTGTCGGCAGTAGCCGTAGCGGCCGGGCGGTTGTCGTCAACGATTTGGGCGAACGTTGGTTGCCAGTGCGCTACCAGGAGCCCCAGTCCCAGCCACAACGCGTTGGCCGGGAGGAAATGTTTAAGCGCGTTCATGATGAATAGCCTGATTTAACGTGATCGTGGGTTGGCCCGATTTAGCTCGGCACGGCACCCTGATCGGGCGTTTGTACCGGTGGGACGGGCGACCAATTAGATAACAAAAACAGGCGTCCTCTTCGTATATAAACCGGTTAATCGTCCGTTAAAAATGCGGCGTTTATGGGGCATACTTAATCCCGTAAGTCACTTAGGCTAAGCACGTAAGTCATCCTACAACAAGTTGAGGCGTCAGCGTACGCAGCGGTTGATGCGCAGGCCGCTGTTGTTGACGGCGGTGATCAGGTACGTTGCCTGCCCGCGGCCCTTGAGCAACGCCGACGATCGGGCATCACCGCGAATGACCAGCCCGCTCGCCAGCGGATTAACGGGGGTAAACCGGCCTCGCCCATCGCCCAGCAGCACCAGCCCGACCGAGGCATCTTCGCGACCCATATTCACTTCGTTCGGGTAAAAATTACCCGTCAGCACGGCATCCAGCTTGCCGTCGTGGTTGACATCGTGGGCGACAATGCCGAACACGGGCGACAGTTGCGCGGGGCGGGGCAGCGCATGCACCACAAACTGACCGTTGCCCCGATTTTCGACGTAAGCGCTTTGCAGGTACGTTGCCTGCGCTTCGTAGGCGTCCTTGCGCTCATCAGCGGTCAGCAGATCATCGAAGGTAACGGCGGCGTAATCGGCAAACCGCTGGTACTTGCGCCGAAACTGAATCACCTGCTGATTGAGCGCCTCGCGCGGCGGGGCCGGGTAACACGTTCCGTTGATGAAATAGCCCATCAGCGGGTCGACGGTGCCGTCGTTGTTTATGTCTTTAGCCACGATTTTGACGGGTTCGGTCGGGGTGGCCTGGTAAAGAGTGTTTAGGCCTTCGTTGCCCGCGATGTAATCCAGATCGCCATCGTTGTCGAAATCACCCTGCGCCAGGCTATTCCACCAGCCCGACGAGTTGGCCAACCGCTGCGGGGGCGATCGGAACGCGCCTTTGTCATTTCGGATAAATGTCAGCGGCATCCATTCGCCCGCCAACATCAGATCGGGCCAGCCGTCGCGGTCGTAGTCAGACCAGAGCGCGGCGCAAACCATGCCCGCCGACATGAGTGCCGGTGCCAGTTGTGGCGTCACGTCGGTAAAGCGACCGGCGTCGTTTCGAAGCAGGTAACTCCGGGCGGGTAACGGGTATTGGCCGGGTACCTGCCGCCCACCCACCAGCAGATCCAGATCGCCGTCGCGGTCAAAGTCAGCCGCGACTACGCACCCGCCACTCCCCGACACGTCGGGTAATGTACCGGCCGGAGCCGCGCTGAATGTGCCCTTGCCGTTGTTCAGGAACAGATCATCCTGGTAAAACGCCTTGTCGGTGGCCGGACGTTCGCTCCCGCCATGTACGACGTACAAATCCTGGTCGCCATCGGCATCGGCATCGAAGAAGAGCGCGCCCGTGGCTTCGCCGTTGGGTTGGTCTGGAAACGGTTGTTTCAGCAGCGCGCCGTTGGGTTGTTGCACCAGCAATTGGGCCGGGCTGCCCCGGTAGGCGTTCCCCACGAAACAATCGGATAGCCCATCGCCGTTGACGTCGCCCACGGCCAGTGCAAAGCCCGACCGCGACAGCATTTTATGCATGGCGGCGGTTTGTTTGAAATCGACAAAGTCGGATTCCTGATGCCGGAAGGCCGGGCCCTGCGCCGTGGTTATGTCGGCGAATAAGAGACCTGGGCTGGGTACGTTGGTGGCCTGCGCTGACGGGTTAGCCTGCGCATAGTTTAGCGTCAGTACCTGATCACCAGGTACTTTCCGGCGCGTTTCAGTGCGGCCGCCCGGCCACTCAATGCGCAACGAATCGACACGCTGCTGCTTACCCAGCCCCACATGCAGCGTGGGTTCAACCGACGACAGATAGCCCCGCACGGTCGTCAGTTCGCTGTATTGCAGCTGCCCACCCGCCCAGAGCGTGAGCTTCGCGCCGATACCCTGCCGGTTGGTGGAATCGCCCCGGAGCCGGACGGTCAGGTAGTGGGTATCGGGCGCTTGTTCGCGGGTTCGGTTCCGGTAGATGAGCGCTTCGGCATCGACGTTGTTGACGACCAGATCCAGATCGCCGTCGTTATCGAAATCGGCGTAGGCCGCGCCGTTGGCAAACGATTCGGTGTTGAGCCCCCACGCCTTCGACACATCGGCAAACGACCCGCCGCCGGTGTTGCGGAAGGCGTAGTGCGCCAGCGGAATTTCGGGGACTTTTTCCAGGAGCGCGAGCCGTTTCTGGGTGTTGTATTCGGTGGTACCGAAGCCCGAAAAGTCCTCGCTGAAATTGATAAAATCGCGGTCGGTGACGTTTTTGCGGTAGCCGTTGGTGATGTACATATCCCGCCAGCCGTCGTTGTCGAAGTCGGCCAGCAGCGTGGCCCAGCTCCAGTCGGTCTGGGCGACACCGGCCATCAGCCCCACTTCACTAAACAGCGGTACGTTGCCCTGGTTGCCCAGATTCAGTTGCAGCGAGTTGCGCATGTACTGCATCTGATGCCCGTATTGAGCCGACACGCTCATTTCCTTGCGGTCGTAATCCTGCCCGGCGAGCATCATCTTAAGGCGGGCGTTCTCTTTCGGCAGCATGTCGAGCTGCATCAGATCAGGCCGGGCGTCGTTGTTCAGATCGGCAGCATCCACGCCCATGCCGTAGAGGCTGGTGTGCGCCGTGGCCTCCTTGATGACGTTAATAAACTGGCCGTTGCCCTTGTTGAGGTACAGGATATCGCTGCTGGTGAAGTCGTTGGAGCAATAGATGTCCGGGTAGCCATCTTTGTTCAGGTCACTCACAATGACCCCCAGGCCCAGCCCGTCGTAGGTAATGTCCGCCTCGCGGGATACGTCGACGAACACGGGGTGCCCGGCGGGACCGGGGCCATTGTTGCGGTAGAGTTTGCCCGTGCTGGGGTGCGAGCCGTTGGGCACAACCGGGCGAAGGTACGCCGGATTTTGCCCGTCGGGGGCGGTGTTGAGCAGAAAGGCGTCGAGGTCGCCGTCGAGATCGTAGTCGAAAAAAGTGGATTGGGTCGTAAAAGCCGGATCGGCGAGGCCGTAGTCGCGGGCCATTTCGCGGAAAAACGGGGTACCATTGCGGAGGCCCTGATTCACAAACAGCAGGTTCTCGCTCTGTTTTAGCGCCCCATGCGCCGCCACCGATACGTAGATATCGAGCCAGCCATCCTGGTTGATGTCGGTTAGAGTGACGCCCGAACACCAACGGTTGGTGGTCAGGCCCGCCGACTCGGTGATGTCGTCGAACGAGAAGCCGTCGTCGGTCTTACCCTTATTCAGGTACAGCCGGCAGCTGACCTGGTTGCCGGTGAAGAAGACATCGGTGAAGCCGTCGTTGTCCAGATCACCGACGCCCACACCGCCGCCATTGTAAAAATTGGTGAACGTAAAGCCGTTGAGCTGCTCGCTGGGCGTCAGGCGGTTGGCGAAGGTTACGTGCGTTTGGGCACTCGTCAGCTGCTCAAACCGGGTAGGCGCGGTTCGCTGGCAGGTCATTAGCAGCAGACTCAGTAAGCCAATCCAGCCTGTTTGTACCCGGTTCATGTACTCAATTGGTTACTGCTGCGCGTCATTAGGCTGCGCCGTCATTGGTTGTCTTCTCTACAGCAAATAACGCCGAAAGCGAATGACAACCAATGACGACGCAGCCTAATGACGCGCAGCAAATGACCACCCTATTAATACCCCGGATTCTGCCCTTTCGAACCTACGTTGGGGTTGTTGTCGATCTCCTGCTGCGGAATCGGGAGCAGCTCCGTTTTGCCTTTCTGGAAGTACGACAGCGGCTCAGTGGTGAGCTTGCCCAGTTTCCGCCAGCGCAGGATGTCGCGGTTCCGAATTTCTTCGCCGCTCAGCTCGACCCGGCGCTCGTGCACGATGGCTTTGAAGACCTGATCTTTGTTCGAGACGGGGTAATTGGCCGTGGGGTAAGCCGGCATGGCTACCGACGGACGGGCGCGCACCTGGTTCAGGTACGTTACCGCGCTGGCCAGGTTACCCAGTTCGTTTTCACACTCAGCCATGGCCAGCAACGTTTCGGCGTACCGCATCATCCGCTGGTTGATACCGCCCGTCAGGAACGAGTTGTTGGTTTTGTACATGAGGCTGAACTTGCGCCAGCTCACTTTCTGCGTCACGCCATCAACGACCGAGCTGTTGCCGTTCTGGGCGGCGTCGGTCAGCACGTCTTTGTCGCCGTTGAATTTATCGCCCGTGGTGTAGAACGACTTGGCATAGCGGGGATCGATTTTCGCGTCGCCTTTGCTGGGGCGCTCAAACTCGTTAAGCAGGCTGTTCGACGGAATGATGTTGCGCCAGCCAACGGCCGAGTACTCCTGCGTCCGTACGGTTTCTTCGCCAGCCGTGGCGCCATCAGCGTCGCCATTCCAGTTGAACGACCCACCCGATGGCAGGAAGTTCACCTCCCAGATCGACTCTTTGTTGAACTCCGTTTCTTCAATGAAATTATCGGAGTACTCGCTCACCAGGCTGTACTGACCCGAGCTGATCACTTTCTGCAACTCGGTTTTCGCGTTGGTGTAATCGCCCTGTTGCATGTACACGCGGGCTAGCAGCATCTGCGCAGCACCTTTAGTCACCCGGCCCAGGTTGGCCGCATCGTAGGTGGCGGGCAGGGCATCCTGCGCCGCTTTCAGATCGGCAATGATAAAGGCATACACGTCGGCCTCAGAGGCGCGCGGCTGTGAACCGGCGATCGTGGTCACGTAGTTTTTGTAGAGCGGCACGCCACCCCACATGCTCACCAGGTCGAAATACGCCCACGACCGCAGGAATTGCGCTTCCCCGACGGCCTGTTTAGACACCGCTGGCGTAAGGGTAGTCGCCACCGCCGCTTTGTCGATGACCACGTTGGCCCGGTGAATGACGCGGTAATCCCCCGTCCATACAGAACTCATCACCGAGTTGCCGGTATCGTAGGCACCCGTCAGCAGCTGGTTGCGGGGCGTTTCAAGCTGCCCCCCCCCGGCGGCTACATCGTCGGAGCGCAGGTCGTGTATAAAAAACCACTCGCGGGCCACCAGGTTGGTCGATTGCAGCGCGGCGTAGATGCCATTTACAGCGCTCCGAATCTGCCCGTCTGTTTTGAAATAGCTATCGGTCGTTACGGCATTCGGGTTCAGCTGATCCAGCGATTTCTCGTTGCAGCCAACGGCGAGGCTCAGCAGCAACGCGCCGGTAAGAATAGGATATCGTTTCATGAGATGTTCGGTTTGGACGTGATCCGTTAGAAAGTGATCTGAAGACCCGCCAGGATGGTACGTGCCTGCGGGTAGTTCGAGTAATCGATGCCGTTGCGCAGCAGCGTGCCGTTACGCGACGCGATTTCGGGGTCGTAACCCGTGTATTTGGTGATGGTCAGCAGGTTCTGGCTCGACACATACACCCGCACCCGGTTCACGACGTTGTTGGTGAGCCCGCCGAGGGTCTTACCCGGAATCGAGTAGCCGATCGTCAGGTTTTTCACCCGCATGTAGGAGCCGTCTTCGATGAAGCGGTCCGACGTCCGGCTGTTGTTATTGGGGTCACCACTGATGGCGCGGGGTACGTCGGTGTTGGTGTTCGTGGGGGTCCAGGCGTTCAGCACGGCCGGGCCGGCGTTGAACAGCCGCAACATCCCCTGCGTCACGACCTTCGTGCCGTTGTAGATTTTGTTACCCTGAACACCCTGCAGATACAGCGTGAAATCGAAGTTCTTGAACGTACCTGAGAAATTGGCGCCGTAGTTGAAATTGGGCAGGTAGCTCCCCAGGTACGTCCGGTCGGCGTCGGTGATTTTACCATCGCCGTTGAGGTCTTTAAACCGGATGTCGCCCGGAGCGGCTTTGTCCTGATACAGCGTTTTGTCGTCGCCATCCTTGGCATTAGCGGCGTTGATTTCGGCCTGGCTCTGGAAGATGCCGTCGACCTGCCAGCCGTAGAACGACTGAACGGGCTGACCTACTTCGGTTTTGGTGATCTCGAAGCCACCGTAGTCGGCATTAAGCCCGGCAAAGATCGACGCCGTTGGCGTAGCGAGGCTCAGCACCCGGTTACGCGTAATACCGATGTTGGCCGAGGCGTTCAACCGGAAATCACCCCGGGCGTAGTTGTAACCCGCCTGGAACTCGTACCCCCAGTTTTTCATGCTGCCGATGTTGGCCACGGGGGGGTTGCTGTAGCCGATCGAGTTCGGGATGGGGACGCCCAGAATGAGGCCGTCGGTAAACCGGTTATAGACTTCGCCCGAGAAGGTGATCTTGTTGTTGAACAAGCCCACATCTACCCCTACGTTGACCATGTCGGTAGTTTCCCACTGCAATTCGGTGTTACCCAGCGCGTTGAAATACGAACCCAGGCTGTTAGCAGCACCAAACGGATAGGCCGTGGCGTCGGCCTGCACCAGCGACTGCCAGGCGTAGTTGCCAATGCCGTTGAAGCCGGTTTTACCGTAGCTGGCGCGTAGTTTCAGTTCCGAGAACTGCGGCATGGCTTTCATGAACGCCTCCTGGTTGATGCGCCAGCCCACCGACGCCGAGGGGAAGTTACCCCACTTCTTACCCGGCGCAAACAGCGAAGAACCATCGCGGCGAATCGACGCGCTGACCAGGTACTTGCCATCAAACTCGTAGTTAACCCGACCAACGTACGAAATCAGGTTGGTTTCGCTCCGGTTGCTGGTTACCGACGGGTTGCTCACGCCCTGAATCACGTCCAGGTCATTGTTTGGCCGGATACCCGAGCCGTTCAGGCCGCTGAACTTGATGTTCTGCTGTTCAGCAACGGCCAGCACGTTGATGGCGTGTTTACCGAAGGTTTTGTCGAAGGTCAGCTGGTTGGTCAGCACCTGCGAGATGTTCGTCGTGCGGTTATCCTGCACGGTGGCCGAGGTACGTCCGCCGTAGCCATCATTATAGATAGGCAGGAACGTGCTGTTTACGCCGTAGCCCAGGTCAGCCCCGTAGTTGAAGCGGTAGCGGAGGTAGTTCGTAAACCGAACGTCGGCATAGAACGTCGCAAACAGTTTCAGGAAGCGGTTGCGGGTAATGTCGAGGGCGGGGTAGCGCAGCGGGTTCTCGGGGTCAGAGCCATCCAGGGCCGTCGGGGCGCTATAGCCACCCACTTTGGTCGGGTCCATGGTAGGCCAGTAGGGCATCATCCGCAGGGCATGCATCATCTGCGAGCGGTCGCCGCCCTGCTCGGGGCGCTGGCTGCTGTAGGCGCCCGTCAGCGTCTGGCCTATGCTCAGGAACTTGGCGATCTGGTGGTCTGAGTTCAGGCGCAGCGAACCCCGCTCGTAGCTCGTTCCCTGCATGATCCCCTGCTGGTTGAAGTAGTTACCCGACGCAAAGAAGCGCGATACCGCGTTGCCACCCGACAGCGAAATCTGCTGCTGCTGAATGGGGGCGTTGCGGAATAGCTCATCCTGCCAGTTGGTTTCCGTCTGGGCGAAGGTCTGCGTAGCGCCGGCGTAGATCGGCGTGTTCAGGTTGCTCAGGCGACCGGGCAGCGGGATACCGGCGTTCGAGGTCAGCGCCGTCGCGTAGCGGACGTACTCGTCGCGGTTCAGGACGGGGATTTTACGCCAGGCGCTCTGCGTGCCCACGTACGAGTCGATCGAGATACGGACCCGGTTGTCGCGGTTGCCTTTTTTAGTCGTAATCAGCACGACCCCGTTGGCGGCCCGTGACCCATAAATGGCCGCTGAGCTGGCATCTTTCAGGACCTCCAGCGATTCAATGTCGTTGTTGTTGAAGCTCGTCAGGTCGCCCGTTGGTACGCCATCGATTACGTAGAGCGGCCCCGACGCGTAGTTGATCGAGCCAATACCCCGAATCTGCACGGTAGGTGCCGAACCGGGGCCGCCGTTGTTGACGACCGATACGCCCGGTACCCGTCCCTGGAGAGCCTGCGCCACGCTGGGCACGGGCAGCGCCGTCAGCTCTTTGGGGGTTACCGTTGATACGGCTCCCGTCAGCGACGAGCGTTTCTGGGTGCCGTAGCCCACCACGACGACTTCATCAAGCGCGCTGGCATCGGCTTCCAGCGACAGGTTGATGACGGCCCGGGGTCCTACGGTAACTTCCTGCCGCTTGTAACCAATATAACTGAAAATCAGCACCGAATTGGCGTTGGGCACCTCGATCCGATACGCACCGTTGGCATCGCTGGTTGTGCCCCGCGCCGTGCCTTTAATCTGAATGTTCACACCGACCAGAGGGCTCCCCTTTTCATCGAGGACAGTACCTGATACCGGTTGGTCTTTGGGGGCCTTGGCCCATGCCGACGTGACCAACACGCTGAGCAACAGAGAACAGTAAAGTCCCAATCGCAGCCATTTCGCGACCGAACCATGAGTTGGTAATTGATTTAACATAGTATTCTGGATTTATTGGTTAAAGGGAGTACTGATAGGCAAACGACTTGTATAGGTATTGATTAGGCAAGGGCGGAATAGCCGGGTACTGCACTGACTTGAGCTATAGGATAGGTTGGTTTCTTTGTCAATTCACGTCTATGCAAGGGGGCTGGTTAAGCCCTACTCAGCCTGGTCCGGAAAGTACGGTAGCCGCCTGAGCAGTTCTACGAATCAGGCTTACAAACCCGCCCAACTACCCCTCTACTTAGGATACAAACTTTACTTTACTGAGTGCAAAACTACAGGTTGTTTACAAAATTGCAATCGGTTGCACAATTTATATTAAAAGACAGATTATTTTAGCTTAAATAAAGAGTTTTTTTACCAGATGGCAGGGGGATTGGCCGCGGTCGTCCGTGGCCATATTGGCAAATCTGTCGGCGCTATTCCGCCAGCACGTTGATATTGTGTCCTTTATAGCGTCCTGTACGGCCTCCCACCCACGGCTTGGTAAATCGGTTACACAAGCCGCCGACCAACCCGCCTTTAGCCATTACCCCTAAATTACCGGTCTGGCGGCCTTCCCAGCATCGCTGAACAGCCTGTTAGGGAAAACGTATAAGTAGGTTTTCTCGTCCATTCGGCGGGTCAACGGATTACCACGAACGCAAAAAGAGCCATTACCAGCCCACCGAAGCGGTTTTGGTAATGGCTCTTTTCGTCGAAGACGGGCAGCGGCTGTTGCCGTCGACCTACTCGATCAAGCGGCACCGGTCGCGGTCAGGATTGATCTCTACTGTTTACCCGTCAGGGATTTGATCAGGTTGACCTCGTCGTCGCTGAACGGCTTGCCGTCTTTGCGGAAGATATCGTGAAACCAGAGTTCGGGCTCCCGGCCATTGGCGATGGGGGTATCCCAGGCAAAAATGGTGTTGGTCTTGCCCGACACGAAGCCCCAGTTGATGGCACCAATGTTTTCGGCCTTCAGCGTCGGCATCACCGTCTGAAACAGGCTACCGTTGCGGCGGGCCATGTATTCGGTGCAGATCAGAGGCCGGTTCTGCTTCCGAAGCTCCTTGATGCGGTCCCGGTGGTAGTTGATGTATTGGTACTGGTGGTAGGTCACCACGTCGGAGTTGTCGAGTTGAAACTTGTTCAGCTCATCGAATTGGGGACCCCAGTTCCAAAGCCCCGCGCTGACCGGCTGCGAGGGGTTTACCTGCCGCGCCCAACTGAACACGGCTTTCAGCAGGGGCAGGCTTTTGTTGGTATAGCCGCTGTTGCCCGGCTCATTGTAGAGATCCCATAGCAGAATGCGGTCGTCGTTTTTGAACGTCGTCATTACGTCTTTCACGTAGCGCTCCAGGACGGGCAGGCTATCGGGCCGGTTCAGGATCATGGTGCCGGGGTCACGTACCCAGCCGCTGTTGTGCACGCCGGGTTTGGGATCGGGCTGCTTGCCGGGGTGGTACTCGTCGTTCCAGCAGTCGTCGAAAAACACCAGGATCGTTTTAATGCCGTGTTTATTGGCGATCTGGAGGTACTGGTCGAGCCGTTTTTTGAACCCGTCGCGGTCCGACGTCCACAGAATGTGGTGCAGGTAGACGCGCATGGCGTTCATGCCCAGCCCTTCGGCCCAACCCAATTCGCGGTCGATGGTTTGCGGGTCGAACGTGGCCGCCTGAAACATCTCCAACTGATTGATGGCCGTGCTGGGCTGGAAGTTGCTGCCCCGCAGCCAGCCCTGTTTCTGATACCAGGCGTTGGCCTTATCGGCCGTCCAGATGGTGTTTTGCGCCTGTACGCCCGATACAGCGAGCAGCAGGAAAAGTGATACGCTAAGCAGTTTTTTCATGGAAAACGGAGTTGTGGTCGTTGGCGTCGCCTTCATGGGCAGCGGCATTGGCCCGCCTGTACCGGAAACAGGCGACAACCGGCAAAGCCAACTGCCTATGCGTGACTACCCATGCTAAAGGGCCTCGGGCAAGTGAATATCCCCGGCGGCCGACCGGATATTAATTACCCGGATAGGGCGGGCAACGCTGCTTCATCGGTCGCTTTTTCCGGTTGGCGGGAGACAGACCGGGGCGGCCGCCCGCCGGGGCGCACCTTTAGGCTAGCTAATTAATCGCTCCCATGCGCTCATCGCTCTATTGCCTGCTGCTAACCGGCCTCATGGCCTGTACCACCTCCGCCCCCAACGCTATCACCCCGGGTTCGGGCGTAGATGTCGACCCACTCCCGCCCGCTTCGTCGGCTCCCGGCTTCGGCAATTCCAAAGCGCGGCCGCTCGGCACGCCGTTTGCCTTTCCGGCCGGCATCACCCTCGTCCAGAAGCCCCGCAACGACAGCGATTGCTGGTATGAGGCCCGGCAGGCGAAACGGATCAAAGGGGCGGGGAATGCCGTTGCGTTCTGTGTCTCCTTCAGCAACAGCACCAATGCGCCCATCCGGGTCGAGTTGCCGCCGGGGCTGATCTGGGTGGCCGAAACGAGTGCGCTCTTTCAGGATATTTCGCAGAACGGTATCCTCGTCAAGACCGTGACGATACTGGTGCCCGCGCATGCTGTCGAGACCGCCTGGCTGGTGGCTTATTGCATCAACTACGATCGGGACGGCACCCGGCCCGGCGACACCTTCGAGGCTCAGCCGATTCTGAGCAACCACCCCGGTATCAGCGCACTGGCGAAACAACTGGCGACCAAGAAGATCAACGAGGAAGAGTACGCCAGCGAACCAACCGCGGCCGAACGGCAGCAGTTAGCGTTCATCGGGGTCGCGGTTGTCGATGTGCAGACCTACGGCACCGTGCAGCCCAGCACGCAGGCTTACCTCAACCAGTTACCCAACGCCAGGTAACGTACCCAGCCGCGCTTACTCGCTGCGCAAACTCGCCACGGGATTCATGCGGGCGGCCCGGATGGTCTGGTAACTGATCGTGAGCAGCGCAACGCTCACCGCCAACGTACCGGCCGCCGCCACGACCCACCAGTGGAGGTCGGTGCGGTAGGCAAAGCCGGCCAGCCACTGCTGCATGGCCCACCACGCCAGCGGCGACGCCAGCGCGATGGCCACCAGCACCAGCCGCAGCACCTCCGTCGACAGCAGCGCAACGAGGCTCGGCACCGACGCACCCAGCACCTTCCTGACACCGATTTCTTTGGTGCGTCGCGTTACCGACAACGCCACCAGCCCGTAGAGCCCCAGGCCGCAGATCACCATGATCAGCCCGGCAAACAGGTTGACGAGCCGCGCCAGCGTGGTTTCGGTTTCGTAGAAACGCGCCAGCTGATCGTCGAGGAAGCTGTACGTAAATACGTCCGTTGGGTAAAGGCGCTGGAATACGGCCCGGATATGAGCGAGCGTTTGCTCCGACGAGGCCCCCGCCATGCGGATGCCCGCCTGCCGGTACATGGCCGGAAACGACGCGATGAAACAGGGCTCGATGGGTTCGTGCAATGATTTCAGGTGGAAGTCTTTGACCACACCCACGATGGGCAGCGGCACCGCCGACAGGTAGTATTGCATGCGTTGCCCCAGAATGGCCTCGGGTTTCTGGTAGCCGAGCTTGCGCATCAGCGTTTCGTTGATGACGTACTCGCGGATGGAATCGCTAGCGACTAGGTTGCGGCCCGCCACCAGCTGCATGGCATAGGTGTTCAGGTAATCGGCGTCGGCGAGGCGTTCCCGCACGGGAAAACTCGTCCAGTCGGGATCCGAGCCGAATTTGAAGGAGCCGCCGTTCATCTCGCTCGCCGAGGGCGGTCGGTATTGCAGCGTCACCGACCGGATGGCGGGGTATTGGCTCAGTTCGTTTTTGAGCGTCGTCCACGCGTTTTTCCCGTCGGTGGGCAGATTCACGATCAGCACATTATTCTGCCGGAAGCCCAGATCGGTCTGTTGGGTGAACCGCACCTGCTTTACCACCACCAGCGCGCCCACCAGCAGCGCCTGGCAGATCACAAACTGGAGCACGATTAGCCCCTGCCGCAGCGAGTAGCCCCCCACCGCCGACGCCGGTACGTTGCCGCGCAGGCTCGCCTGTGGGCTGAACCGCGCCAGCACAACCGCCGGATACCCGCCCGCCAGCAGCACGACGCCCAGCGGCAGCAGCCCGATGAAGAGCAGCGTGGGTACGTTGGGCCGCAGGGCCAGCGGCGCGTGCACCCAATTGCGGAAGAGCGGCAGGGTAACCGTTGTGAGCAGTAGCGCCAGCAGCAGAGCGATGCCAACGATCAAACTTGTTTCGAGCAGAAACTGACCCGCCAACTGCCCCCGCGAACTACCCATCGTTTTGCGGACGCCCACTTCTTTGCTGCGCCGAAACGCCTGCGCCGTCGCCAGGTTGATAAAGTTGATGCAGGCCGTCAGCACCAGAAACAGGCCGATCAACCCCACCGCCCCCAGCAGCGACCGCCGAATGACGCCCCCCGATCGACGAACGTCGAAATGCATGTCGGCCAGGGGTTGGGTGTGAAACTGGTAGACGTGCGCCAGCTCGCCGTAGTGCGTTTTCGACAGGGCAGGCAGTGAAGCCTCAAGTTGCCCGATGGCGGTAGGCGGCGCATTGGGTTTGAGCGTGAAATAGAGCCGGTTGGTGCTGTTGAGTTGGCCCCACTCGGTGACGTCATACGTCGGGTCGAGCTGCCGGATCGTGGGCATCGAGATAAACAGGCCGATGCGGGTATCAGTGGGGTTGGTGGGGTCAGCTACGACGCCCGTGACGGTGGCCTTGACGCGGTGATCCAGCTCGATGACCTGCCCCAGCGGGTTGGCCGGTCCAAAATAGCGCTGCGCCCACGACTCGGTGAGCACGACGCTACCGGGCGCGCGCAGGGCTGTTTTGGGGTTACCGCTCAGCCAGTGGTAATCCAATATATCGAACAGCTCGCCTTCGACCAGCGCCGTGTTGTCCTGCTCGAGAAACCGCGCCGACGCACCCCCGTTCGGCGCGGTCAGGTTGACCGTGAGCGAGCGGTTCATGCGCACAAACGCGGCCTGCTCCACCTGTGGGTAGGCCGTGCGCAGCACCTGCGCCATCGGCAGCGGCGCTTCGGGGTAATACTCGACAACGCCATTGTCGAGGTGCAGGTCGGTGGTGATCCGGTAAATCCGGTCGAAGCGGGCGTGGTGGCGGTCGGTGCTGAGGTGGTGTTGCAGGAACAGGAAAATCAGCAGGCCGCCCGCCATGCCGATGGTGAGCCCGACGATGTTAAGCGCGGTATAGCCGCGTTGCGCCCGTAGCTGCCGCCCGGCGATGTGAAGGTAATGCTGTAGCATGTTGGCAACGTACCTGATGGAGCGACCAAGGTACGTACCCACCTGCTAAGCAGCCTGTTAAGAGTTGTTAAGGTACGTTGGCGGATGGCTGACGCTTGTTGCTGACGCCTACCCCTTCGACTAGGCGCCAGCAATGCACAAGTACCAGCAATACCCTAACTCAAACAAAATCAGGAGGCTTTAGTCGGCTGTTTAGACAAGTCGGCCAGTAGTTGTTCCAGGTTATCGATCGACATCTTGAAGCCGATTTCGAAGCCCATCTCAATCATTTGCTCCATGCGGGTCAGTGATTCGTTTTTGATAACGATCCGCACGGTGGTGATGCCGTTTTGCTCGCTGAACGTCGTATCCCATTCCGAACCGGGCAGTTCGGGATTTTCGTGTTCGTCGGCAAACGTATTGTACATCTTGTAATTGGTCTTCGGACTGATCGACGTGTATTCCTGAATCGACCAGCGCGCCTGTCCTTCGGGGCTCACCATCGCGTAGAACCGGCGGCCACCGACCTTAAAATCCATGTACTTGGTCCTGGATGACCAGGGCCTGGGCGCAACCCACTGATCCAGTAGTTCGGGTTTGGTAAACGCATCCCAAACCAGCGGCAGTTCGGCCGCAAATTCCCGGTTGATGACTACCGTTTTCTGTGATTTGTCGACGGTAAAGTCGAAGCGCAAGTTGTTGTTCATTGGTTCTGTTGTTTAATCATGGATAATACCTCGTCAAGTTGATTGAACCGGGTTTCCCAAATGGTTCGGTATTGGGCCAGCCAGTTGTCTACTTCTTTCAGTTTGTCGATCTCCAGCGAGTAATAAATCTCCCGGCCCTGCGGGGCTTGCTTGACCAGTTCGCATTCCGTGAGAATGCGCAGGTGTTTCGACACGGCCTGCCGGGTTGTGTTGAAGTGGTCGGCAATGGCGTTCGGGGTCATGGCCTGTAAGGCGATCAGGGCGATAATGGCCCGCCTCGTCGGGTCGGCGATGGCCTGAAAAATGTCTCTTCGCATCGATGGGGTGCGCGATTAATGAAACCGTTCGGTTGCAAATGTACGCGCAACCATTCGGTTTCACAAGTGATTCTTCGTTTTTCTCAGGAAAAAAATCAGCCCTAGGGTAACTGTGGCGCCTGGCCCTGGTAACCCGATTGCCATTCACCGTCCCTAATCGCCTTTGAGCCCTTTATCGGTTGGACGAAGCGATGGGGTGGCGCTATTTGTCCCCCTCAACCAGGGCACTATGGCTACCTACTCCCGACGTTCATTCATCAACAACCTCGGCCTGGGCATTGGCGCCTCGACGCTCGCCCCCACCCTCGTGGCTGCTACCTTCGACAAACCCGAACCCGCCCGGAAACTGAACATCGCGATCTGCGGCCTGGGCCGGTACGCCAACGTGCTGAAAAGCGGACTGGCCGACTCGCGCTATTGTCGGCTCAACGGCGTGATCACGGGTACACCGGCCAAAGCGGCGCAGTGGAAAGCCGAGTTTGGCCTGCCCGACAAGAACATTTATTCGTATGACCAGTTGGACCAGCTGGCCAACAACCCGGACATCGATCTGGTCTACATCACCCTGCCCAACGGCCTGCACAAGGACTACACGCTGCGGGTGGCGAAGGCGGGCAAACATGTGATTGTCGAGAAGCCGATGGCCCTTACCGAACGCGACTGCCGGGAAATGATCGACGCCTGCCAGCGGGCGGGTGTGCAACTGGCGGTTGGCTACCGGCTGCACTACGAGCCGCACCACATCGAACTCAAGCGGCTGGGGCAGGAAAAGGTCTTCGGTCAGGTACGTTGGATCGAAGCGTCGTTGGGCTACCGGCTCGCGGGCATCGCCGCCGCCGATTGGCATCTGAGCAAAGTGCTGGCAGGTGGCGGCCCGCTGATGAACCTGGGCGTCTATTGCGTGCAGGCTGGCCGGTACGTGCTGGGCGAGGAACCTATTGCGGTAACGGCGCAGTATGGCCCGGTGACGATGCCCGACCGGTTCAAGGAAGTGGAGGAGAACATCATGTGGCAACTGTACTTCCCGAGTGGGGCCATCTGCACCTCGGCCACCACCGCCAACAGCAACATCGACCGCTTCTTCGCCTCGGCCGACGAGGGTACGTTTGAGCTGAGCCCGGCCCTGAGTTACGGCCCCTTTGCGGGAAAAACGAGCCGGGGCGTGTTCAATTTCCCGGTCATCAACCAGCAAGCCGCCCAACTCGACGACATCGCCAGCCATATCCTGAGCAACAAACCGCTGCCATCGCACATTTCGGGCGACGAAGGCCGCAAAGACATGCGCGTCATCGAAGGCATTTATCGAGCCGCCAACACCGGCAAGAAAGTGCTCCTCGGCTAGTTTGGTACGTCCTGCTGGCGGTAGTTGGGAACCTTATTCGTTAGCGAATCACGACTTATTCAGCAATGCAGGTACGTATTGTATTGAATGATTGGAGGTATCACTGCTTCTCCTTTTACTTGGTAGTATCCTGTCTGTCTATTGAGATTGTGAATTCTGGTGTGTAACTAACACAACGACCTAGAGGATTGATTATCCCGCGAGATCGCTGAAAGGGCAAACGGCTTGTCTGCATTTACACCCCCCGCCTATTGGGTTACGAAGCATGATGTTGCGCTCTGCATCCTGTCATCCGTAAGCCGACTTGCGCGGAGCGTTGACAACACACTAATCGCTAAGACCGAGCGCGAAGCTAGACCCTCTTTTTTGGCTAATCCTGTCAACATCGACAGTTATTCATCTTCAGTAGTTACGGGCTCAAGTTTTGTGACAGAATCCGGGTTTAAAACTATTTTCCAAACCGAAATTATCAATCCTAGTATATCAACAAACAATGCTGCTCCTGCTGAAGTTACTACCGATATTGGAAATTTATCATTATTCATAAGAATATACGTAGATACGATTAAAACCGTCGCAAGAAGTATTACGGAGAAAAAACCCATAACCAGCTTAAGCACGAACCACTGGTTATCTTGTTTTTTTCTTTGATCAAAAGTTTCCTTCTCCTGCCGAATTCTTTCGGAAGCCCTCTCTATTTCGATTGGTGTCAAGATCTTCGCCATCTTATTTCTTCCTAAATTGAATAAGAATTAAGCTAATAATGACTCCAATGAAAGCTCCTAACACTAAAGCAATAATAGTAGTGCTACTAATACTGAGTTCGGGACCAAATTTTATTACGTTTCTCCCTGAAATAAAAAATGAAAAAACAGATATAAGAAACGCTAATATTGTAGTTAAAAAAGTGGTTATAACTAAACCTTGTTTATGGTTGCGTTGTTTTTCATATTCGTATTTTTCATATTCAAGTAATTCATCTCTAGAAAGGACAATCTCGGATTCTAAGTATAATTTTCTATCACTAATCTCGGAAATTTTTCTTATCTGTAATGTTTTTAGCAGCTTCTCCAAACGTATGTCTATATCTTTTTCATCGGATAAATCAAGAAACTGGTATTGATTGATAAACGGGGGTATTACCGAACCCTTATCTTTTATAATTGGAATAATTTTCTTATGGTTATCTCTTCTGATTTCACTGATTATTAACCCCACTTCTGTAGAAAACCACTGTCTCTCACCGCTATTTTTCGAGAGTATTATCAATATTAAATCGGCTTTTTCAATAGCACCTGCAATTGCAACTACAATATTATCACCCGGCAAGATCTCATTCTCTATATCCAAAATCTCTAAGTCGGATTGATTTAAAAAATATTTTATTTTATCGACAAATTCTTTGTCTTCATAACTATATGTTATCCAAATTTTCATAATATCCTATTTGTAAGTAGTGCGCAAGTATATTAGGCTGTTGCGAAGATCAGCAAAAATTCAGAATATTGGTCATTCTGAATCCTAACAATTTTACGTAACCAAAAAGCTTGTAATGTTAGCGAGAAGTCTCATAATTCACTCAAGCTTATCTATAAAGTTTTCTGCCTTATAGTACATAGCCCGCTCATCGAAAATTTGGTAACCTGTCTCAGGCGCTTATACTATTAATCGACAACCTGCCCGCCGAAAAGACCACGTATCGAACCATGAGGCCTGCCGACAAGATGATGGTACTCACTTTATTTCTGTTCTATATACGTAGCGATTCTAAGTGTTGATGGCACTACGAGCCACTTGAGACAACGCACGAATCTGCTACCTTTACACACTCAGCAGATTGGATTGCAATCTCTCCTTCGGGGACGAGCATCCTGTCAACGGGAAGTTACCCCACGCAAAGCAAATCTGTTCTAGGTGGATCTTTACTGTATTATTAGAAAGTTTTAGTGCATTTGGGGCAGTAACCACATTGAACGCCATTCATACAGCTTATTGCTTTCAATTTACTCCTCTTGATACTTTCTCTTATACTCTTGCCAGATACCTTAATGAGAGGTAACAAAATTTCGAAATCGGGTTCAACCCGATGCATTATCTGTGTCACCGCATCATAGTCAATACCTATGTCGTCAGCATTGAAACACATTACAATGCCTTTCATGCCATAGCTCACAGCGATAATGCTTGCTTGAAGTGCCATCTCCGTGTCATATAGCGCATGAATTTGGTTTGTCTCTCCATCCCTACCGCTACCTGGTCCATCTGGGGTAGCGATAACTGAAATGTATCGATTTAGAATGTTTGCGTTTGTCAAAGCAACGTCATACTGCTCTTTATTTCGACTCTTAAAGTGAATCAGGTGTTTTGCAGTTGGTTCACTTTCAACAAAATAAGTTGAATCAATGCCGCCAGAGTATAACACTAAGTGTCTGCTGTAGTCCATGGAAAAGGTTATCTTTAGAGAATTTAAATTAGAAGATTTGTTAGGTTTTGGCAAAATCAACCTAACAACAGTGTTTAACTTACTGACTACCACTTAAAATCGGAAGCCTAAAAAATTTACCCAGCTAGGGCGTTTCTTGTGTCGGCCGCAACCTGCCCAACGAGCCAAACTACTTATCATGTCGAGCCAGCCTTGCGATCTGTCGCCAAGGCGCTGGTATACGAACACTTTATAAACTCGCACCCAACAGGTATATATACCCATAATTTAGAAGTTACAAACTGCTATATATCAGTTGCTTGTAGCTCGGCATTATGTTCATTATTTTACGATTACACTAGTACTTCTACAAGTATCGCTTTTTAAACAAAGACAACAAAAACCACCCAACTGAATTGACTAAACGGCTACTCAATAAGTAACACATTGTCACAACTGTCAGCTTCATGGCAGCAAAGCAGGGAGAATGTATTGCTCCATCATTTGATCAACTTGGGGGTGGGCATAGGCGGTGCCATAGGCCGTGGCGGTTACGACGATGACCCACAGCTGGTCCTTGAACACGAAGATTTTGTTGCCGCCGTTGCCCGTGGCGTAGTAGGTCTCGTAGGCCTTGCCGTTCACCCGGTACGTCTTGTTCCAGAACAGGTAGCCGTAGTACTCATTCGGTCGGCCCGGAATGGCTTTATGGCGGGTGAAGGTCTCACGTACCCAGCTAGCCGGTAGGAGTTGTCGGCCCTGCCAGCGGCCGTCATTTTTATAGAGCTGCCCGTATTTGGCCAAATCCAGCGCGTTCATACGCACGCCCCCCGCCATACTCACCGTCTGTTGGGGCGTATACGGCCACCGGTACCGCCGGATACCCAGCGGGCCAAGCAGTTGCCCGTCGGCGTAGCGTTCCAGTCCGCCCGGCACGACCTTGTGCAGCACGTCGCCCAGCAGCACCACGCCCGCCGTGAAGTAATGCCACGTACCCTTGTATTTCGCCGTGTCGAGCGGGAGGTTCAGCGTGAAGTCGACCCAGTTGGGCGTGGGGTACATGTTCTCTTCGTTGCCGGGCGAGTCGCTGTCGTCGTCGTTGCCGTCGAAGGCCGAGCTCATCGTCAGCAGGTCGCGCAGGGTGGTTCGGGCTTTCGCGGGTACGTTGTTCGCCACCGTGCGCAGGTCGTAGAAGTCGGACAGCGGCTGGGCTTCGCTCGTCAGGTGCCCGTCCCGGATGGCCATACCCGTCAGCGTCGAGGCGAATGATTTGCCCACCGAACGCACGTCGTGCAGCGAATCGCGGGTGGCGCCATTGCCGTATTCCTCGATCAGCAGCTTGCCGTTTTTCAACACCACCACGCTCGTAATGTGCTTAAACACCGCCGCGTCGATCATCCCGTTCAGCGCCTTGATCTTGTCCCGGTCAAATTGCTCGGTCGATACCGGTAGCCCCGGATAGGGGCTGGGTACGTTGAGCCGGATGGTGCTCAGGTCGATCACCGGCCTGCGATTGACAAGCAGCTTTAGTTCGCCGCTTGCCAGCAGCACGCCCACCGTTGGGTTGGTCAGGCCGAGGTACGGGCGGATGTCGAGCCGGAACCGGTGCGGCCCCTCGGTCAGGGCGCTATCGCCGCCGTTGTTCATGAACCGGTTCCAGGCCGATTGGCTCCACCACGCGCCCTCTTTCTGGTTGTCGATCAGCGGTTTATGGATGATCGTCTCCGTGTTTTTGATCTGCGGATAGGGCGCGCCGGGATGCAGGTCGCTCTGGTACACCAGCCGGTCGTCGACAAAGAACGTAAACTGATAGCCGCCCGTTTTCGTGAGCATGTCGGCGGGCAACTCGGGCGCGAGCTGATGCAGGTAGTTCGTGAGCGAATTGCCCATGAACGCCGTCATGAACAGGTTGCTGCGGTTGGTGAGCGTATACGTACCCAGAAACGCCGTATCGGTCAGCTCGGCCGCGGGGATGGCCCGGTCCGTAAAGCGGATGCGCCCCACATTGGCCCCGTGCAGCGCCGAGGTGATGCCCTGCGTCGGCACCAGATCGGGCGTTTGAGCAAGCAGGGTGGTGGTAACGAAAAGAAGGATAGACAGGAGTGAGCCGGGTACGTTCATGGGATAGCCATTCAGGTGAGCCGAAAGCTACGCGTACCCGCCCAGCGCCGGACCGAAATGGGACCAACTGCCCTAGTTATGGGCTGAATGGGTGTTTCTTTGTCATCCCGACGTAGGAGGGATCTTAATGTCTCCTGACTTGTGCGTCAGGGCATCTTAAGATCCCTCCTACGTCGGGATGACAAAAAGCTACTCGGCCCGTAGGCTGGTGACGGGGTTCATCAGGGCGGCTTTGATGGTCTGGAAGGAGACGGTCAGCAGGGCGATGAGCAGCACCAGCACGAACGGCAGGATAAACAGCCAGCCGTTGAGGTCGGCGCGAAAGGCGTAGCTCTGTCGCCAGTTGTAGATCGCCAGCCACGCCAACGGGGTTGCAATCACGAACGAAATACCCACCAGCACGGCAAATTCGCGGTAAAGCAGTTGCAGGATTTCGCTCACCGACGCCCCCAGCGCCTTCCGAATACCGATCTCTTTGGTCCGTTGCGCGGTGGTGAACGACGCCAGCCCGAACAGGCCCAGGCAGGCTACCAGAATCGCCAGGCCCGTGAAAAAGCCGAATACCTGCCCAAACCGCTGATCGGCGCGGTACTGCTCGGCGAAGTGCTCATCCAGAAAGAAGTACTCGAACGGGTTGCCGGGGAAAAACTGATTCCAGGCCGCCTGCAACGTACCCAGCGTTTTGGCGGCTTCGCCCGGTGCCATTTTCACCGAAAAGAAGCCCCGTACGTCGGGAATCAGGCGCAGGATGAGCGGCTCGAACGCTTCCCGCAGCGATTGCTGATGGAAATCGTCGACCACGCCCACGAGGGTGTAGGTGTCGCCCCAAAATTCGACCTGCTTGCCGATGGCCTCGGTGGGGTTGGCGAAACCGAGTTGCTTCACGGCCGTTTTGTTGAAAACCAGGGCTCTGGGATCGGTGCCGAAGGCCTTGGCGAAGTTGCGGCCGGCCAGCAGTTTCATGCCGTAGGCGCTCAGGTAATCGTAGTCGACGCCGATGACGCGGTACTGCTTGCCTTTGCTTTCGTCGGTGCCTTTCAGCCGGATACCGCCCGCGTTCCAGCCCACGGCCTCGCCCGGAATCGACGTGGAGGCCGTGATGCTGCGGATGGCCGCCTGCCGCAGCAGTTCGTCTTTAAACGACTTCATCTGACTCATGTAAGTCGAGTCGTTATGGACGATGGGCGGGCGGATCACCAAGGTCTGATCGATGTTGAGGCCCAGCGTCTGTTCGCGCATAAACTGAATTTGCCGCGACACCGCCAACGTACCCACCAGCAGAAAGAGCGACGCGCCAAACTGAAATACGACCAGCCCTTTGCGCAGGAGAATGCCCTGCCGCGTGTTGACCATCCGGCCTTTCAGCACCACCACCGGCCGGAACCCCGACAGCACAAAGGCGGGGTACAGCCCCGAGAAGAACGTACCCACAGTAAACAGCCCCAGCAGCGCCAGCCAGAACCGCGCGCTACCCAGCAACGACAGCGTAAGCGCCTGCCCCGACAGGTTGTTGAACACGGGAATGGTCACCAGCACCAGGATAAACGCCAGCACCACGGCCAGCCCGTTGAGCAGCACCGATTCGACCATGAACTGCTTGATGAGCTGACTCCGCTGCGAGCCGATGGCTTTGCGCACGCCCACTTCCCGCGCCCGGTTGATGGCCCGCGCCGTCGCCAGATTCACGTAGTTGACCCAGGCGATGACGACGATAAAAAAGGCGATGCCCAGCAGCAGGTACACCGTTTTGCCGTCGCCGTTGGGTTCGGTTTCGCCGATGTAGTGCGAATACAGGTGGATGTCGCGCAGGGGTTGCAGCGTGTAGACCGCCGCCGAATTGTACTTCTTCAGTTCGGCTCCGATCAGTTTATTGATCAACGCCGGGAATTTGGCTTCGAGCGCCTGCGGATCGGCGTTGGGGCGCAGCAGCAGGTACGTGAGGCAGCCGTCCCACATCCAGGCCTGATCGGGGTTGTTATCCGGCCCCATCTCTTTGACAAACGTGGCGTAGGCGCGCAGGATGTCGGGCTTCATGTGGGCGTTGGCCGGAAAGTCGCGGTACACGCCCGTTACTTTTTCCACCTTCGTCCGGTTGAGCTGCACGGTGCGCCCCAGCGGATTGGCCGCGCCAAACAGCCGTTTCGCCACGGTTTCCGACAACACCACCGTGTTGGGTTCGGTGAGGGCTGTGCGGGCGTCGCCGGTCAGCAGCGGGTACGAAAACGTGGTAAAAAAGGCCGGACCAGCGAAGTATACTTTCTCGATTTTCAGTTGCTCGCGCCCAGGTACGTCGGCCACCACCGAGCCCGAGCCCACCACTTTCACGTAGGCTTCGATCTCGTTGAAGGCGTCTTTGAACGAATTACCCACGGCATAGGCTCCCGACACCCACTCGGTGCTGAGCTTTCCGGCGTCGTAGCGGTCCTGCCGCACGCGGTAGATGCGTTCGCCCTTGTCGTGGAAGTTATCGAAGCTCAGCTCGAAGGCCACGTATTGCAGGATGAGCAGGCAGGCCGCCATGCCGATAGCCAGCCCAACGATGTTGATGGCCGAGAATGCCTTGTGCCGGAGCAGGTTCCGCCAGGCGATTTTGAGGTAGTTCGATAGCATAGGAATTGGGGGTTTGGGGCGGGGGTAGCAGAGGGGGGGGGCAGGAAAATGCGCCTGGGCAACTTGTTCGTGAGCAACGTACCCAGCCGACCCTGCTATCCCTGCCCCCTGTTATTCAGCGCGTAAACTCTTTACGGGGTCCATCAGGGCGGCGCGGATGCTCTGGTACGACACCGTCAGCAGGGCGATACCAATGGCCATCAGGCCGGCCAGGGCAAACACCCACCACTCAATGTCGATGCGGTATTTGAAATCCAGGAGCCACTGACTCATGGCGTACCAGGCAATGGGCGAGGCAATCAGGATCGACAGCAGCACCAGCCGCAGAAAATCTTTCGACAGCAGCGTGATGAGGCTCGGTACCGACGCACCCAGCACCTTACGCACCCCAATCTCTTTGGTGCGCTGCTCGGCGGTAAACATCGCCAGCCCGAACAGGCCCAGACAGGCAATGAAAATGGCCAGCACGGCGAAGTAGTTAGCCAGCTTCCCGATCAGCGTTTCGCTTTTGTACTGCTCCTCGAAACTGTCGTCGGCAAATTTGTAGTCGAACGGGTAGGCCGGGTTGTACTTCTTCGCCAGCCGCCGCATGCTCGCCACCGCCTTTTCGGTTTGGCCGGGCAGCGTGCGGACGATCATCGTGCTGTTGTAGGTGGTGTCGAAGCGCAGGATGAGCGGCTCAATGGCCACGCGCAGCGAGTTGAGGTGGAAGTTCTTCACCAGGCCGATGATCTTGCCCGACTTGTTCCAGAACTTCAGGTTCTGCCCCACAGGTGACTTCATACCCATGCGCCGGGCGGCCTCCTCGTTGATGACGTAGTTGGTGCTGTCGGTGATGGTGTTGCGGTCGAAATCGCGGCCGTCGAGCAGCTTGATTTTCATGGTCTCCAGAAAATCGTAGCTCACCGGCATCTGCGTAAACAGGGTTTTGTCGGCTGGGTCTTTGCCGGTCCACTCCACCCCGATCGTCGAGTTGCCAATGTCCATCGGGTCGGAGCCCGACGAGCTGACGGCCTGAATGCCCGGCGCCTGAAGCAGTTCGTTTTTAAACAGATCGAAGCGTTTCGACAAATCGCCTTCGATGGTGCCGTACACCACATTCTCACGGTCGAGGCCGAGGTTTTTGGTGCGGATAAACTCGACCTGCCGACCGGCGATGAGCGTGCCGATGATGAGCAGCAGCGACAGCGCAAACTGAAACACCACCAGCCCCTGCCGGAACAGCACCGCGCCCGCCTTGAACCGCAGCGTCCCTTTCAGAATACGTACCGGCTGCAACGACGACAGGAACAGGGCCGGGTAGCTGCCCGACACGATGCCCGTGAGCAGGGCCAGCCCCAGCAGCGTCAGCCAGTAGAGCGGGTTGGCGTAGTCGATCGCGATCTGTTTCTCGGTCAGGCGGTTGAAGGCGGGTAGCAACAGCAGCACCAGCCCTACGGCCAATAGCAGCGCCATGCCCGCCGTGAGTACGGCCTCGCCGATAAACTGCCCGATGAGGTAGATGCGCTCGGCCCCCACCACTTTCCGGATGCCCACTTCCTTGGCGCGTTTGGCCGAGCGGGCCGTGGCCAGGTTCATGAAGTTGATGCAGGCGATGACCAGAATAAACAGGGCCACGATCGTAAACAGCCGGACGTACTCGATGCGGCCACCGTCGGGTTGGCCGTTGGTGAATTTGGAGTACAGGTAGGCGTCTTCAAACGGGAAGAGGAAGGTCTTGATGGTGGTCACCTTCTTGTCGTGCGCGTGGACCATGTTCAGGATCTTCGCGTTCACCCGGTCGAGGCTGGCACCGGGCTGCAACAGCGCAAACGTGCGGATGCCGTTGTTTTCCCACTTGGTCAGCCACTCGTTCTTGGTGATAAACGGGGCCAAGGGTAGCACAAAATCAAACTTGAGCGACGACGTGGTCGGGATGTCGCGCATCACGCCCGTCACCTGCCGACTCTCGGTATTGTCGACCCGGACCATCCGGCCCAGCACGTCGGTGCGGCCGAAAAGTTTCTGCGCTACTTTTTCCGAAATCACGATGCTGCCAGGTCCCACGATGGCCGTTTTGGGATTGCCGTGGCTCAGCGGAAACGAAAACAGCTGGAAGAGATCGGGGCTGGCATACCGGCCCTTCTCCTTGTACGCTTTCTCGCCGACAGTCAGCAGCAATTCATTTTCCCACGTAACGCTCACGGCCTTCGCCACTTCGGGCACCTCGGCCGTCAGGGCGGCGGCCATCGGGCCGGGCGTAGCCGAGGTCGTGCTGATTTCGTTGCCCGTCCACTGCTGGTTTTCCAGCGCCTGATACAGGCGCGGCCCGTTGGCGTGAAAGCGGTTGATGCTGCGCTCGTCCTGCACCCACAACAGAATCAGCAGGCTACAGGTCATGCCCAGGGCCAGCCCCAGCACATTGATGAACGAAAAGGTCTTACTCTTGACAATGTTGCGCCAGGCAATCTTGAGGTAATTGCGAAACATAACGTGATCGGTTAAAAGGGGTAGGCTGAGTTGCCGAAGCGAAGACGATTGAACAGCGCAGATACGACAAGGATGCCGAAAAAAAGCCGGACGTTGCGTGGGGGCGTGGAGTTAGGGGCAAGGGCTAGGGGCTTAGGGCGTGAGCTTATCGAAGAGTCTACAGCGCGAAGCACCCATGCCCCCTGCCCCGCGCCTATTTCGCTTTGCGGACGTAGATGTTGCCGTTCATGTTTTTCATCATCACCTCGGGGCCACCGCTGTTGATTTTGCCGTAGACCCAATCGTCGATGGCTACCCGATACATGCCGCTCTGGCTCGAACGCGTCACTTTTGACCCACCTTTTTCCACGTCGATATCGAAGTCGGTAAAGATCTCGCCCCGGTCCGATTTCAGTTTGATGGTCGCCTTCACCGAGGCCGGGAAGGTCACGTCGACGTTGCCGTTGAGCGTCGAGAAGGCCATTGGTGTGTTGCTCTCCACCTGCCGGAAGGTCGCTTTCATGTCGCCGTTGATCGTGTTGGCGACGGCCGACCCGGCGATGTTGGTGAGCGTAATGGCGCCGTTGACATTGTTGATTTCCAGTTCGCCCGTTACGTTATCGACCATAATATCGCCGTTATTGACCGTATGCACTTTGAGCGAAAAACGCTGGGGTACCTTGATGGTCAGGTTGATAACCGAATTGACGCTGCCCGACCCAACTTTAACCCGGTTGTTTTTCTCTTCCGCCGACAGGTCGAACGGATTGCCGGACGAAATGCGCCGCATCCCCGCCGACTGCCGACTGTCGTCGCGGCGCGAACCGTTCATGTTCAGATTGAGGTTCAGGTTTTCGTTCAACCGATCATTGTCGTCTGACCGGCTTCTGCCCGCCCGCTGTTTCGAGCCCGACGTGGCGTCGATCACGACTTCTTTACCCCCGTACCCCACCACGTGAATGGAGCCGTTGACCAGGCCCACGTCCAGAAAGCCCGGTTTGCTGGGGTCGGTCAGGGGGACGGTCAGCTGTTCTTTTACGTCGTTTTGCGCAACGACGGGCACCGCCGCCGAGAGCAACCACAAGAAAATGATTGTCAATAGATTCGTCATAGTAATCAGGATTGTTTTTTGATGTACACGTTACCGTTGAATGTCTCGAACCGGAGGTTGTTGCCGCCGCCCCCAATGCGGATGGCCGTTGTTTTGTCGAGTTTGTAGACCGTTTTATCGCCCTTGGTTTCCTGGGTTTTGGTCACCCGAGCGGGCAGGATTTCCACCTCGGGAAAATCGGTATTGAAGTTCCCCTGAAACGTCTTGAATTGCAGGTCGGCCGCCAGATTAGCCGGGTAGCTCACCTTGATGTCGCCGTTGAGCGTGTAGTACGATGACCCTTCGGGTGGGCTCGCGAGGTAGTCGGCAACCAGGTTGCCATTGATCGTGTGTGCGTTGGTGGCGCCGCGCACGTTGGTGAGCGTAATGCCCCCATTCACGTTGGTAACTTTGAGCCGACCGGCCACGTCGCGCACGCTCACATCGCCCTTGTTGACTGTCGATACCTGCACGTTCATGGTTGTTGGCACCGACACCGTGAAATCGAGGTTAAAGCCATACTCGATACGGCGATCGTTGCGGTTATGCCAGTTATTCCGATTAGGACGCGAATCGAATGGCTCGGCGATGTAGGCCATGATGGTGTCGCCCCGCTGTTCAAACTGGAGCTTAAATTCCTGCTTGCCCGCTTCCAGCACCTTCGGGTCTTTAGCCGTCAGCTTCTTATCAACCTCGAAGCCAACCGTGTTGCCCGACGTACCCGTGACGTGTACAAAGCCCTGTATGTTGTAGATGACCAGCACGCTGGCCGAGGCGCTGCCCGTCGGCGTAAACTGACGGCTGATGTGTTCGTTGTGCTCGGTCGTTTGCGCCGACGCCTGGGTACAAGCGAGTACCGCCCCCGCCAGAACGGGGAGAATAAAGTGTTTCATGAGGAGTAATTGGTTTGGGTTGTAGCCCTCACCCGCAGCGGCGGTCCGTCCAGGTCCGGACGCAGGTGAGGTTTTACGACAATTCTTTAATCGTCTGTTCCAGCTTGCTTTTGACCAGGTCGTTGGTGTTGGGTTGCTGAAGCAGCTGGCGCATCGGCTTGAGCGAGCGCTTCTCCTGCAACTTCACCATCACGTCGGCCAGGGCCACCTGCACCAGCGGCGAGTCCTGCCGGGACAGTGACTGCACCAGCCCTTCCCGCACACGCGGGTCACGGGCCAGATCGGCCAACGCTTCGAGCGTCACCAGCCGCACGTTCACGTTGGGGTCGTTGTTCAGCGTCATCAGCAGGGCATCGATCACATGCCCGTCGACTTCGTTGATGTCCTTCGTATAACTCACCGCCCGCAGCCGCTCGGTCGCCGAGGGGTTTTCGAGCAGGGAGAGCATCATCATCTGGCGCATCGCCTGCACCTGTGTCGACAGCGTGTCGATTTGCTGCCGGTAAGCCAGATCCGGGCTTTGCTGCCGTTGCAACCAGTAGCCCGCCAGGACACCCACGCTCACCAGCAGCAGGCTGTAGGCGAGCCGCGGCAGCCAGACCGCCGCCGTTTGGTGCTGCAACCAGTTTGTCAGTCTGGCCCACGTGCCGGTGGGCACCGTCGGCTGCTCGGCCACAAACTGATCGAGCATGGCGTAGAACTGGGTACGTACCTGCGGGCCGGGTTCGGGCACCGCATTGGCGGACCGGTCGCCCAGCCGTTGCCAGAGCTGTTGCAAAGCCGCCACCTCCTGCTGGCAATCGGGGCAGGCGGCCACGTGCGCGTCGAACGCGACCCGGTCGGGGGCTGGCAGCTCGCCGCTCAGCCAGTCGGGTAACTGGTGTTGCGTGGTTTGGCAGGTTATATGGTTATCGCTGTTGTTCACTGTTCAGATACATGGTTTTTAACGCATTCATCGCCCGGTGGACCCGCACCTTCACGGCGCCTTCCGTGGTATCCAGAATCCGGGCAATCTCCGTATAGGTCAACTCCTGGTAGCGGCTCAGTACCAGCACTTCGCGATGGTCGGGACTCAGCCGCGCCAGCGCTTCCTGCAACAACGCCACCTCCTGCTCCCGTTGCAGCGACTCGTCGGCCAGCGGCCCGCCGCCAATGCGGTCGGCGTAGGCGGCCAAGTCGTGGTGCTGCGCCGACCGTTTTTGCTGCTGCGTCGTATCGATCAGCACGTTGCGGGCCAGGTGATACATCCAGCTGCGAAACGAGCCGTCGCCCGTAAACGTATGGCGATACTTCAGCATCCGGTAAAACACCGTCTGAACCATGTCGTCGCTGGCGTCGGGGTTATGGCTCATGTGGTAGAGGAAACCGAACAGCTCGCGATGGTACCGCTCGAAAAGCAGCCCCATTCTGGCCAGATCGCCCGCCTTTACCTTGAGCATGAGTGCGTTGTCCGTCAGCGAATCCAAGTGTGTAGCAAGCCGTGTTTAGGAAGTTGACGTGGAAACCGGCGACCCGGCACGAGGTTACAGAAACCGTGAAAACTTTTTGATTTATTTTTTTGAGGAGGTGAGCGGGTAGGGCTTTGTGGGTAACCCATTGCTGACGCAGAGCCCTTCGACCAGGCGGCAGCAATGCATAGGATGCCCCCCGCTTTCCACCCTCATGCCGACAAAACAACCCGTGTGTCAAGTATAAATGGTCCCTTTTAAAATTTCCCTAGTGCGCCGCTTAATTGGGTGGCCTGCCCCCTGCATGAAATCGTTATCACTGTATCTGATTGCCCTGCTGACCCTGCTCAGCGCGCCCATCACCGCCCAATCAAAAAAGGGCTGGACGTACCTGTTCGATGGGAAATCAACGGAGGCGCTGCGGGGGTACAAAATGACCACCTTCCCCAGCAGCGCCTGGCGCGTCGAGGACGGCGCCCTCATGGCAATTCCCAACGTACCCAACATTGATCTGGTGACGAAACAGCCCTACAAAAACTTTGAGCTGACGTTCGACTGGAAAGTCTCGAAAGCTGGCAACAGCGGCATTTTCTACTACGTCGTGGAAGACGCCGTAAGCGAATCGGGCAACGGCAACAGCCCCAACTGGCTCGACAATTTCGAGATGCAGCTGCTCGACGACATCGACTTCAACGACAAAGCGCCCATCCGCTCGGCGGGTTCGCTCTACGACCTGATCATCCCGACCAATAAGCAACTGAAGCCCGTTGGCCAATACAATCAGGCGCGGCTGCTGGTGAACAACAACCACGTGGAGCACTGGCTCAACGGCCGCAAGGTCGTGTCGTACGACATCAACTCCGACGACCTGAACCGGCGGATCGCGCAGAGCAAATACAAAGAGAACCCCAAGTTCGGCCAATCGACCAACGGGCTGATCATGATTCAGCACCACGGGCAACAAGTCTGGTTCAAAAACATCCGGGTACGTTCGCTATAAGCGGCGGCCTGCCTGCTCATCATCAAACAACAACCTGATGCACAAACTAGTCATCGCCATCACCTTCCTGTTCGCCGGTACGTCGCTACTCGCCCAAAACCGCCCGGCCTGGAACGGCAAACAATGCGCCGTATCGCTCACCTACGACGACGCTATTCAGGAGCACCTCGACAAAGCCATGCCGGCGCTCGACGCGCTGAACCTGCGGGCGACCTTCTACCTGTCGGGCATCTTTCCGGGCTTTACCAACAACCTCGACCGCTGGCGGGCCGTGGCTAAAACCGGCCACGAACTGGGCAACCACACGATGTTTCACCCCTGCGATGGCAGCGGGCCGGGCCGCTCGTGGGTCAACCCCAACTACGACCTGAGTAAATACACGCTCAAGCGCATAACGGACGAGATCCTGCTGACCAACGCGCTGCTATACACCCTCGACGGGCAGACCAAGCGCACCTTTGCATATCCCTGCGGTGATACTAAAGTCGAGGGCGTCGATTACTATGATTCAGTCAAAGATGCATTTGTCGGCGCGCGTGGCGTGGCGGGTGAGCACATCAGCGTGGGTACGTTGAAGCGGGCCAACGTCGGCTCGTACGTCATCAGCGGGCAGTCGGCCGAGCAAATGATCGAGCTGGTGAAGAAGGCGCAGGCGACCGGTACGTGGGTCGTGTTTCTGTTTCATGGCGTGGGCGGGGGGCATTCACTCAACGTCGACCTGGCCGAACACAACAAGCTGCTGGCCTACCTGAAGCAGAACGAAGCGACCGTCTGGACGGCACCGTTCCTCAACGTGCTGCAATACGCGAATCAGGCGGGTGCTACGGCGCAAACAACCAAAAAATGAAGGGCCAATTGACGCTACTGCTCGGCCTGTGGCTGGTGACCGGGGCCGGGTTGGCGCAACGGCTCGCCCAACGGGTGGCCCTTCGGCTGGATGCCCCCTCGGCTCAAAGCCGTTACGCTGCCAACCGCCTCACCGACGCGCTGGCAGGGCGCGGGTACGTGGTGGGTACGTCGAAGCAGCCCGAGCAGACCATCCGGCTGGCAGCCTACGATCGCCAACTTGGCCCTGAAGCCTACACCCTTACGCGGCAGGGTAACCAACTAACTATCACGGGTGGCGACGCGCGCGGCCTCATCTACGGCAGCCTGGCCGTGGCCGAAGCCGTGCAACAGGGTACGTCCCTTGGGCAACTGACGGCCCGCCGCGAACGGCCACACCTCCCTTTCCGGGCCATCAAATTCGATCTGCCCTGGGATACGTACCGGCACAGCACCGCCCTCGACCTGCACTACGCCACCTGCCGCGACACGCTCTACTGGCGGGCCTTTCTGGACATGATGGCGACCAACCGCTTCAATGTACTCAGTCTCTGGAACCTGCACCCCTACTCGTTCATGATCCGGCCGACCAATTTCCCGAAGGCCACGCCGTTTGCCGACGCCGAGCTGCGCGACTGGCAGGCGCTGTTCCGGTCCATTTTCCGGATGGCGGCCGAACGGGGCATTGAAACGTACCTGATCCCGTTCAACATCTTCACCAGCCCCGAATTTTCAACCGCCTACAACGTCAACCCCCGGCTGAACAACCTTGACCACAAACATTTTGTCGACGGCGACACGTCGGCGATCGTCAAACGCTACACGCGCGAATGCGTGACGCAGGTGTTGCAGGAATACCCCGAACTCACCGGCTTCGGTCTCACGCTGGGCGAAGGTATGGGCGGCATGACCCCACAACAGCGCGAAGACTGGATGACGGCCACCATCCTCGAAGGGATGCGGCTTTCGGGCCGCAAAACCAAACTGATTCACCGCATTCCGTTTTCGAGCACGACCGGCTCACTGGGCATCACGAGCGTGGAGACGGAAAAGCTGACCCGGCGCTCGCTGGAACGCGAAGGCCAACTCGACTTCATCGACGGGCCGGTCTGGGCCGATCTCAAATACAACTGGTCGCACGCCCACTCGACACCCACGCTGGTGAAGGTGCACGGCGGCAAGCTCTACGACACCTATTTCCAGCCCACGCCCTCGGCCTACAAAATCACCTGGACGGCCCGTAACGAGGATTTTTTCTGCCTGCGCTGGGGCGTTCCTGCCTTCGTGCGGGCGCACATCGCCACCAACAGCCAGGCGTACATGGGCGGGTATATGCTGGGGTCGGAAACCTACATTCCCGCCAAGGATTACTTCACCAAACCCGGCGCGCCCGTCGACTGGACTTACGCCTTCGAGCGGCAATGGCTGTTTTACCAGCTCTGGGGACGGCTGCTTTACAACTCCAACACGCCCGACACGGTATTCCGCAATGAGTTTGTGCGGCGGTATGGCAAACCCGCCGAACCCCTGCTGACGGCCTATGCGCTGGCTTCATCGACCCCGCTCCGGCTGGCTTCGGCGTTTGACTTCACCTGGGATTTTTCGCTCTACAGCGAAGGCATGATGGCCCACGATTCGGCCAAAAACGTGTCGTATATCTCCGTCAACCAGCACATTACCCAACCGACCCTCGATCCGAATTACATATCGGTGCGCGATTACGTGGCCGCAACAGCAGCCGGCAAATCGTTTACCCCGACGCAGCTAACGCCGCTGCAACTGGCCGATCAGCTGGATACCGATTGCCGCAAAGCGCTGGCGCTGGTCGGGCCAATTCGAGTAACGGGCAACCGGTCGCTTGCCTACGAGGTAGCCGACGTACGTACCTGGGCGAACCTGGGCCTGCATCTGGCGGCCAAGCTGCGTGGGGCCGTGGCGCTGCACACCTACCGAACCGGCGGTAACGAGGCGCAGAAAACGGCGGCGGTGCGGCACCTGGAACAGGCACTGCGGTATTGGGACGAGGTCGTGGCGATCACGCGTCCGCTCTACAACGACATGCCGCTGGTACACCTGAGCGAGCAGAAAGGCGGCACCCCGGCGCAGAACGATCAGCTTCGGTTTCACTGGGCGCTTCTCCGTCCCGCCGTAGCCGCCGACGTCGAGCTGGCGAAGCAGGCACGGCCAGTTTCGCTAAAGTGAGCGCGAGGCAATGTCTATCGCGGTGTTCCGAGCGTATGTAGGTAGCTATTTAGGTGTCCTGCCTCTTGATAAGTGGAATGTGTTTTTTGTCATTCCGACGAAGGAGGAATCTTGAACGTAGGCCAGCTAACAGGTAATGAAACGTCAATATTCCTCCTTCGTCGGAATGACAAAAAAGAACCAGACAACCTAACCTTAACGTATGATTCACTCCCCTTCTTCTACGCTGTTGTCTGCCGTCAGGCTAATAGGTTTTTTAGTAATTCTGGCGTTACTGGCGAGCCCCTCGTTTGCACAAACGGTAGCGAATGGCGAAACGCTGTTTGAAGCCAAGTGTGCCAGTTGCCATAATTTCAAGCAAGACGGCATTGGTCCGCAACTTGGCGGGCTAAAGGGCGTCGTCGATGCGCAGTATCTGGACCAATTCATCAAAAGCCCGAAAGCGATGATCGACAGTCGCGTGGCCCGAGCCTACGACAAGTTCAGGAAGTTTCGCACGGTAATGCCTAATTTTAATTACCTGGAACAGCGGGAAATCGATCAGCTGGTCGCCTACATTCTCAAACAACCCGCCCCGGCCAGTAGCGATCTGGCGTTGAAAAATACCGTCGAAAATCCGGTTGGTCCGGCCATTGCCCAATCGGGACTTGTGCTAAAGCTGGAAAAGGTGATTCAGTTTCCGGCGACCCGTAAGACGGACCCGCTTACCCGGGTCAATAAAGTGGGGGTTCACCCGATTACCAAAGAGACGCTGGTGGCCGATTTACAAGGCCAACTATACATCCTGAATAGCCAACATCAGGCGGATGTGTATGTCGACGCCACCGTACAGTTCCCCAACTTCGTTAATGAACCGGGGCTGGCTACGGGACTGGGCAGCTTCGCGTTTCACCCGGACTTTGCGAAAAACGGACTTTTCTACACCACCCATACCGAACCCAAGAACGCCGCCAAAGCCGATTTTGCCTTCGCCGACAGCATCCCCGTTAAGCTGCAATGGGTGGTCGATGAATGGACTGTCGACAAGCCCGCCGCCCGGGTCATGACGGGCAAACGGCGCGAAGTACTCCGGGTAAACGTGGTGGGTCAGATTCACGGGATGCAGGAGATTGCGTTCAACCCCTACGCCAAACCGGGCACTGAAGACTACGGCCTGCTGTACATCGGCATCGGCGACGGTGGGGCCGTCGAACAGGGCTATCCGTTTATTCCCCGCGAAAAAAACCACGTCTGGGGCAAAGTGCTGCGCATCAACCCGGCAGGCCGCACGAGCCGCAACGGGCAATATGGCATTCCGCCGACGAACCCGTACGTCGGTAAAGATGGCCTCGACGAAGTATACGCGAGTGGTTTCCGGAACCCGAATCGGATTTCGTGGACGAAGGATGGGAAAATGCTCGTTTCCAACATCGGTCAGCGTCAGCTCGAATCGCTGTATTGGGTAAAACGGGGCAAAAACTACGGCTGGCCCGACCGGGAAGGCACCTTCGCCATTGAGTCGATGACCAACATCAACGTTGTATCGCGCTTGCCAAAAGACGATGCGGCATATGGCTATTCGTATCCGATCGCGCAGTTTGATCATGACGAAGGCAACGCCATCATGGGCGGTTTCGAGTATACCGGCAAGCAAGTGCCGGCCCTGAAAGGCAAATACGTCTTTGGCGAAGTGGTCAGAGGGCGCGTTTTTTATATAAATCTCAGCGAAGTTAAAGAAGGTAAACAGGCCACGATTCACGAGTTGGCCCTTGCCCTCGACGGCAAACCAACCACCCTGAAAGCGCTCACCAAGGCGGATAAAGTCGATTTTCGGATCGGGCAGGACGCGAGCGGCGAGCTGTATGTGCTGACCAAATCCGACGGGATGATGTATAAAGTGGTTCCGTGAATGGGGCAATTTTGCGACCCGGTTGGCTGACAAAGGCGGTCGACAAACCGTTATCCCTGAAACGGCACCCACTCCGCTCACGACATGGCCTTTACGTTTCTGACCGCCGAATGGCGAAACCTCATTTTTGCCAACTACGCCATCGACCGGCAGGTGCTGGAACCCCTCGTTCCCTACGGCACCGAACTCGACGAATTCAACGGCGTTTGCTACGGCAGCCTGGTGGGTTTCTACTTCCAGAACGTGAAGATGCTCGGTAAAGTCGCCGTGCCATTTCACCGCGAGTTCGAGGAATTCAACCTGCGGTTTTACGTGCGTCGCCGAACCGACACCGGCTGGAAACGGGGTGTGGTATTCGTGAAAGAGATCGTGCCCAAACTGGCCATTACGCTGGTGGCCAACACCCTCTACGGTGAGCCCTACGCCACGCACCCCATGCGCCACAGCTGGCAAACCGACGGCGCCCAACAGACGATCGGCTACGAATGGAAGGTTGGGGCGAATTGGAATCACATCCGCGTGCAGGCCGACCGGGCCGGGCATCCGCTCGTGCCGGGGAGCGAAGAAGAGTTCATCACCGAACATTATTGGGGCTACACCAAACGGGCGTCGCTGGCGGGTTCAGGGGGGCGCACGTCGGAATACGAGGTGGTGCACCCGAGCTGGCTCATCTACCCCGTGCACGATTTTTCGGTGCATTGCGATGTCACTACGCTCTACGGACCGCAATTCGCTCCCTTTTTCGATCGGCCGCCCCAATCCGTTTTCCTGGCCGATGGCTCTGCCGTGGCCATTCAGTCGGGCGCCACCATCCGGCAAGGCTCAACCGGTTAGGCAACGTACCTGAACGATGATACCGCGTGTGGTTCTATTGCGTATCGACAGTATGCAATCAACGTAGAGCGAACAAATCGACTACGCTAACGCTCAGGAACAGCTTTTTTGTCATCCCGACGCCATGATAACAAAAAGTACAATAAATCACTTGTATTCAACGCATTACAAACATCAGCTTCTAATCAACTAAGCAACCTGACCTTACGAACATGGACCAATCGTCAGCAGAACCCAGCATTTTGGCCCTCTTCCGGCTACAGGGCCAAACGGCCTTCATAACAGGCGGCAACCGGGGGCTGGGCCTCGCGATGGCGCAGGCACTGGCCGAGGCCGGGGCCAACATCGTCATCGCCGCCCGCGACGAAGCCACCAGCCAGCAGGCCGAGGAAACGCTCCGATCGCGCTACAGCGTCGAGTGCCTGAGTGTGGTTTGCGATGTAACAGACGAGCAAAGCGTCAACGACGCCGTGAGTCGGGCTGTCGATCGGTTTGGCAAGATCGACATTCTGGTCAACTCGGCGGGGATCAACATCCGGGGGCCCATCGAAACGCTCTCGCTCGATGACTTTACCAGCGTCCAGCAGGTGAATGTCACGGGCACCTGGCTGGCCTGCCGCGCCGTATTACCCGTGATGAAAGAACACGGCTACGGCCGGATCGTCAACATGGCCTCGATGCTGGCGCTGACGGCCATGCCCGACCGAACCCCCTACGCCACCAGCAAAGGGGCGATCCTGCAACTGACCCGCGCGTTGGCCCTGGAAGTCGCCCAAACCGGCATCACGGTCAACGCCATCTTGCCCGGTCCGTTCGCAACCGACATCAACCTTCCGCTCTTGAACGACCCCGAGAAGTATCAGGCTTTCGTCGCCAAAATTCCACTGGGCCGCTGGGGCGAACTGCACGAGATTGGCGGCATCGCGTTGTTCCTGGCGAGCCGGGCGTCCAGCTACGTAACCGGGGCCTGCTTCTCGGTTGATGGCGGCTGGGTAGCCCAGTAGGGACCCCACCCCAACCCTCCCCTTGAAATAAGGGGAGGGGGTCTTGAGTGCCAATGTTATTAGCCCGGTTCACGTTGGAGGTATGCGTATGCCCAATGAGTTCGGCTTGCCAATCTCCCTCCCCTTATTTCAAGGGGCGGGGCGGGGTGGGGTCCCTACTGCACAACCCCCACACCTTGAACCCTTTAACCGTTCACATACTTCCGCCAGTTGTGTTGCTCGTTGAAGCCCAGCACGTCGCGGATTTTTTTGTTCGAAAATAAGGCCTCGTGTTCGCCTAGTTCACGGGTAATGGGCACGCCGGGGAAGAAACGCTCGGCCAGTTCCTTTGTTGGAATAATAGCTCCGTTGTGGTCATTGCCCGCGTTGAACACCTGAAAGCCCAGCCCGTCTTTTTGCAGGCACAAATCCACAATCTGACCTAGGTCACGCGCATCGATGTAGCAGAAGGCGTTCCGGCGGCGCACTTCGGGGTGCTCAAAATAATAGGGAAACAGCTCGGCGTATTCGTGCGGCTCGATCACATTGCCGATCCGGAGGGCGTAGATGTCGAAGCCCGACCGGCGCTGGAAGGCGCGGGCCGTTTTTTCGTTCACCACCTTCGATAAGCCGTAGCTATCCATCGGGTCGACGTCGTAGTCTTCTTCCAGCGGCAGTGAGTGGGGGTCCGTTTGGCCGTCTGAAAAACAGATGCCGTAGGTGGTTTCCGAAGACGCGATAATGATCTTCCGAATGCCCAGCTTCACCGCCGCTTCGATCACGTTATACGTACCCACGGCGTTGACCCGAAATGTTTCGTTGTCGGGTTTCAACAGGATACGGGGTATGGCCGCAAAGTGGACGACCGCGTCGAATTTAGGAACGCCGTTGCCCGGCTCCAGTTCGTCCAACCCGGCATACGATGTCATAGCGTCGAAGACTTGCCCCGAATCCGTAATGTCGACGGTCAGGTTATCCACTCCCGGATGGTTCAGCGGCGTCAGGTCTACGTTCAAGACCCGATGCCCTTGCTCGAGGAGATAGGGAATCACGTGTTTACCCGCTTTGCCCGATCCGCCTGTAAAAAGTAGTCGCATGTTCGTTATGTGCTTGTGTGTACTGATTGATGGGTCACCCCCGGCCGTTTCGTCTCAGCTTAAGGCGGCCAGAAGGGGCAACCTCGTATACTCAATAACCTCAATTCCGTAGCAGTGTTGTGTGCTGGACTTGGCGGATGAAAGATAGGGGTCAACCGTGAGTTGGCCATTCAGGCTGGTTAGTCTTACGGCCGGACAGCCGCTGTCCACTTTCGGACAGGCAACGTACCTGAATAGCCCTTAAAACGGCCCGAAACGGCTGTTTTTGTCTTTGGCACCCGGTTTGTTTTACAGAATTACAACTAATTAACTCTGTTCTTGATCCGGTATGCGACGTGCCTTTTTGGGAGAATTTGAAGAAGTCGTTCTGCTGGTGGTGGCAGCCTGCCCCACCGATGCCTACGGCGTCAACGTGTGGGAAGATGTGCAGCAGCAAACCGGCCGTGCCATCACCATGAGTGCCGTACACACCACCCTCTACCGGCTCGAGGAAAAAGGCTACCTGTCGTCGGTGCTGGGCGGGGCTACAGCTGAGCGCGGCGGTCGGCGCAAACGCTTTTTTGCCCTTACCCCCCTGGGCGTACGGGCCCTACAGGACATTCAGGCCGTGCGCGACCGGCTCTGGCAGGCCATTGCGCCCGGTAAGCTCCAATTGATTCTCGGTTAACGATCGCTCCCTATGAATCAACTCCCGACCGATCCGCAACCGCCGCGCCTGCCCGACCGCCTGCTCGAATGGTTTTGTGCGCCGCATCTGCTCGAAGACGTACAGGGCGACCTGCACGAAGTGTTTCACCGCCGCCAGGCGCAGGTGGGATTGAGCAAAGCCCGCCGCGAGTTTACCATTTCTGTACTACGCCACCTGACGCCCTTTTTCCTGCGGCGCCAACCTGTCGACGTTGAGTACCCATCCCCCTCTTTACTGTCTGTCAGTATGTTACGCAACTACCTAACCATCGCCCTGCGCACGCTGGCCCACAACAAGGCCTACTCCGTCATCAACGTGGTTGGCCTGAGCATCGGGCTGGCCGCTGCCATGCTGATCATCCTCTACACCAAAGACGAGGTGAGCTACGACCGCTTCCACGCCAACGTACCCAACATCTACCGCATCATCGGGCGCGAGACATCCCCCGACGGCAAGGACGACCGCCAGAATTCAAACTCGGGCTATTTTCAGGGGCCCAAATTCAGCGCGGGGACGCCCGAGATCCAGTCGTTTACGCGGTTGCAGACCAACCACCGCGACATGAAGCAGGGCAACGAGGTGGTGAGTCAGGAGGTGTTTGCCGCCGATTCCACCTTCTTCAGCATCTTTAGTTTTCCGCTGCTCAGTGGCGACCCGCACACGGCGCTGGCACAGCCCAAATCGGTGGTGCTTTCGGCGAAAATGGCCGAGAAGCTGTTTGGCACGACCGACGCCCTTGGCCAAACGCTGGCGTTTAAAAATACCGACGGAGGAAAGGCGGTTTTCGAGCCCTACACGGTAACGGGCGTCGCACAGAACTGCCCCCAGAATTCGTCGATCAAGTTCGACGTGCTGCTGCCGTTTGTAACCCCCGCCGACCAGCTGACCAACAACGAAAACTGGTTTACGTTCTTCCTGAACACCTTTGTCGTGCTTAGGCCGGGTGCCAACCTCCGGGCGGTAGAAGCCAAGATGAACCAGATCTACCGGACCGACGCGCTGCCATCGATTAAGATGATGGCCGAAAAATATGGGTTCAAAAACAAGGTCGAGTATGGCCTGCAGCCCTACACGGCCATGCACCTGAGCACCGAACTCCCCGCCCAAAACGGGCTGGTGGATCAGAGCAATCCAAGCTTCTCGTACATCCTGACGGGCATTGCGCTCTTTATCCTGCTCATCGCCTGCATCAACTTCGTGAACCTGACCGTCGCGCGGTCGGTCAAGCGGGCCAAGGAAATCGGCGTCCGGAAAGTGGTCGGCGGGGGACGTACCCAGCTGATCGTGCAGTTTATGGGCGAGTCATTTCTGCTGTGCGTGGTGGCGTTCGGGCTGGCGTTGCTGCTGGTGCTGCTGGTATTGCCCACCTTCAACCAGCTGGCCAACAAAGCGCTGTCGCTCACGTACCTGTTGGACACCGGCCTGGTGCTGGGGTACGTTGGTCTGTTGCTGGCGACGGGCTTCCTGGCGGGTCTGTACCCGGCGCTGGTGCTGTCAAATTTCAGCCCTGTGCAGACGCTCTACAACCGCTTCCGGCTGGCGGGCCGCAACTACCTGCAACGGGGGTTGGTGGTGCTCCAATTTTCACTGGCCTCGTTCCTGATCGTGGCCACGCTCATCAGCCACTCGCAGTTCAACTACATGATGACCAAGGATCTGGGCTACGACGATACGGGCATTGTGCGGGTCGAGAAATCGAACCTGAGCCGCCGCGAAGCCACCCTCTTCAAACAGGAGTTGCTGAAAAACCCGAACATCGTCGACGTGGCACCTAAGAACATTGGCAACTGGATGACGATCGCCAAGGCCAACGGCACCACCGAGGTCAATTTTGCCTACGAAACCGTCGATCCGGCGTACCTGCCGCTGTTGCACGTGCCGGTGCTCAAAGGCCGGAATTTCTCGCCTGCTTTCCCCGCCGACTCCACGCAGTCGGTGCTGGTCAACGAAACGTTCGTGAAGCAGGCGGGCTGGAAAAACCCGATTGGGCAGCTGGTCGATTTCTGGTATAGCCCCGGCGAACGCTACACCGTGGTTGGCGTGGTGCGGGATCACCATTTCAACGGACTGAACCAGAAAATTCCGCCGCAGCTCTTCACGATGAAACCGGGCAACGACTACGGGATGGCGCTGATCAAGATCCGGCCCGGTACTACCACCGCCAGCCTGCAACACATCGAACAGACGTTCAAGCGACTGTTTCCGATCAATCCCTACACGTATAAGTTCATGGACGAAGAGAACCGGAAACGCTATGAATCGGAGGCCAAATGGAAGGAGATCATGCTGTTTGGCGCCATCCTGACGATCTTCATTTCGTGCATCGGCCTGTTTGGACTGGCCACGCTCTCGGCCGAACGGCGCACCAAAGAAATTGGCATCCGTAAAGTGCTGGGCGCGTCGGTAACGAGTATCGTCCAACTGCTGTCGTCCGACTTCCTGAAACTGGTGGTGCTGTCGTTCGTCTTTGCGTTTCCGGCGGCCTGGTATGCCATCAGTCAGTGGCTGGAGAACTACCCGTACCGCGTCGACATCAGCCCCTGGATCTTCGCGGCGGCTGGCTTGCTGGCTATCGTGATCGCCTTTGTCACGGTCAGTTTTCAGAGCATCCGCACGGCGCTGATGAACCCGATCACCAACCTGCGCCGCGACTAACAGGGCGTATCAACGTCTGGGAAAAGGGCTTGGTCCGTATGGCTAATACAGACCATGCCCTTTGTCCATTGCGGGACAGCCCGTGTCCATTTGCGGACAAGCCGAATAAGTAATACGGCCGTAAAACAGGTCATACGGGGCCGTTCTGGCCCTTTTGCACCTTTGGCCGTCTATTTGTACGATAAAATGCAGACTAATCCGAAACGCGTATGCGCCGAACGTACCTGGGCGAATTTGAAGAAGTGGTGTTGCTGATGGTGGCCATTCTGGATGGCGACGGCTACGGGGTTACGGTCAGCCAGGCGCTGGAAGAGCATACGGGGCGGGTCGTCACGTTCGGGGCGGTGCATAACACGCTCATCCGGCTGGAAGAGAAGGGGTTCGTCATCTCTGAACTCGGCGGGGCCACGGCCGCGCGGGGCGGGCGACGCAAGCGGCTGTTTCGGGTAACGGCACTGGGCAGCCGGGCCTTGCAGGAGATCCAGCAACTGCGGCAGGAATTGTGGCAACTGGTTCCACCTCACACCCTCCGACTGAGCGGCCTATGAAAACGCCCAAACCCAATTACCGCGCCTCCCAGTCAACCCCACCCCGCTGGGTACGTTGGCTGCTGAGGCGGCTGCACCCCACAGACACCCTGGAAGAAGTGGAGGGCGACCTCGACGAGCTCTACGCCGACTGGCAGGCGCGGGCGGGGCGTACCCAGGCCACACTCCGCTACGTGCTCAACGTGGCGTCGGTGCTGCCGCCTTTCGTGCGCCGGCGACAACGTACCCGGCCGGAATACCCCAACCCAACCCCGACAACCATGTTACGCAACTACCTGACAGTCGCCCTCCGCACCCTGGTCAAGCACAAGGCCTACTCGGCCATCAACATTGGCGGGCTGGCCGTGGGTATGGCCGTAGCCATGCTCATCGGCCTGTGGGTATATGACGAACTGTCGGTTAACCGATCCTTCCAGCACCACGACCGTATTGCGCAGGTCGTGCGCAACCGAACGGTGAACGGAGACACCGATACCAAAATGGGGCTGCCCATTCCCTTGGCCCAAAGTCTGAAAACCACCTACGGCAACTCATTTAAACACGTTGAACTGGCCTGGTGGACGAGTTGGCACACCATTACGCTACAAAACCAGGTGTTTTCGAAGAGCGGGAAGTTTATAACGCCCGGCGCACCCGAGATGCTGTCACTGACGATGCTACGGGGCAGCCGGGCTGGCCTGACCGAACCAGCCTCTATTCTACTGTCAGCGTCGCTAGCCAGGGCCTTGTTTGGCGATACCGACCCGCTGCACAAGACGCTGACCCTCGATAATACCATGACGGTCAACGTCACGGGTGTGTATGAAGACATTCCCGCTGGCAACGCCTTCGACGATGTGCAGTTCATGGCGCCCTGGAGCCTGTATGCCGCGTCGACACCCTGGGTAAACGAGGCTAAAGACGACTGGACCAACACGTCGTTTGAGGTATTTGTCGAGCTGGCGCCGCGGGCCACCTTCGCCGACGTATCGGCCAGGATCAGGCACTTGCTCGCCCAGCATACCCAGACTAGTGCGACTCAGAAACCCGAAGTCCTGCTGTACCCGATGGCGCGCTGGCATTTGTATTCCGACTGGAAAAACGGCGTCAACGAAGGCGGCCGGATACAGTTCGTCTGGCTGTTCGGGATCATTGGTGTGTTTGTGTTGCTGCTGGCCTGCATCAACTTCATGAACCTGAGCACGGCCCGTTCGGTCAATCGGGCCAAAGAAGTGGGCATTCGGAAAGCCATCGGCTCCGGGCGCACCGAGTTGATCGTTCAGTTTCTGGGCGAGTCGCTGCTGGTCGTCACGCTCGCCTATGGGGTGGCCCTGCTGCTGGTAAATCTGGCCGTTCCCTTCTTCAATCAGATAGCTGACAAACACATGGCCATTCCGCTGCGCAGCCCGATGTTCTGGTTGTTGGGCATCGGTTTTACGCTGCTTACGGGACTGATCTCGGGCAGCTACCCCGCGCTTTATCTGTCGTCGTTCCGGCCTATTGCCGTGTTGAAAGGGGCCGCCACGACGAGACATCTCCGGGGCATCAATCGCATTGCCACGCCCCGCCGGGTGCTGGTGGTGGTGCAGTTTACGGTATCGATCACGCTGATTATCGGCACGTTGGTCGTTTATCGGCAAATTCAGTTCGCCAAAAACCGCCCCATTGGCTACAGCCGCAACGGGCTGATTTCGCTGCTGCTGAACGTACCCAACTACGAGCAGCACCGGGAAACGGTGCGGAACGAATTGATCCGATCGGGAGCGGTGCTCGACGTGGGCGAGTCGGCCAGCCCGCTGACGGAGGTCCGCTCAACCAACGGCGGTTTCGAGTGGGCCGGGAAAGACCCAACCCTCCAAGTCAATTTCGCAACGATCAGTGTATCGCATGAATTTGGCAAGACGGTCGGCTGGCAATTTGCCCAGGGGCGCGATTTCTCCCGGCAACTGGCTTCTGACTCGCTGGGTATCGTGCTAAACGAATCGGCCGTGGCGTTTATAGGCCTGAAAAACGTGCTCGGCAAAACCATCACCTGGGATGGAAACGGGTTCAACGTCAGCTTCCACGTCATCGGCGTCATTCGGGATATGGTGATGGATTCGCCCTACGAACCCGCCAAACCGTCGGTCTTTTTCATTGGTCCGCAACCCGGCAAATTCCTGACCATGCGGCTCAACCCAGCCCGCAGCCCACAGGCCGCCCTGACGACCATCGGCGATGTGCTGAAAGAACACCTGCCCGAGGCGCCGTTCAATTACACCTTTGTGGATGACGAGTACGACCAGAAGTTTCGGAGTGAAGAACGAATCGGCACGTTGGCCAGCGTCTTTGCCGGACTGGCCATCTTCATCTCCTGCCTGGGGTTGTTTGGGCTGGCTTCGTTCGTGGCGGAGCAGCGCACCAAGGAAATCGGCATCCGCAAAGTGCTGGGCGCGTCGGTCGTTACGGTCTGGGCGTTGCTCTCGAAAGATTTTGTCGTGCTGGTCAGTATCGCTCTGGGTATCGCGACGGTCATCGCGCACTACCTGCTTCAGCGCTGGCTTCAACACTACGAGTATCGCACGGAACTGTCGTGGTGGATATTCGCGCTGGCAGGCGTGGGGGCCGTCGTCATTACGCTGCTGACAGTGAGCTTTCAGGCTATTAAAGCGGCACTGCTGGACCCCGTAAAAAGCCTGCGGAGCGAATAGCACGGGAAATAAGGCCGGGTTGCTTTCAGCGCATGGGTTGCAGGGATGGCGGCGGGGCGCACCCGCTATTCTTGTCGTCTTTTCGTCAACGGAAAAAGGTTACGTCCTACGGGTCGTATGCTTGCGACAATCAACCTCCAAACGGCTCAAGCCCTATGCAATCGACCAGCCAGCCCGTAGACGACTACATCGACGCCCTGCCCGACGACCGGAAGGCAGCCATCAACCAGCTTCGCGACGTACTCCGGCAGCAATTACCCAACGGCTTTTCGGAAGAGATGAGCTACGGGATGATCGGCTACGTGGTGCCGCACGCGCTCTACCCGGCCGGGTACCCTAGTAATCCGGCCCTGCCGCTGCCCTTCATCAATGTGGGGTCGCAGAAAAACGCCATCGTGTTTCATCACGTCGGACTGTACTGCGATGCGGACCTGCTGAACTGGTTTGTCGGCGAATACCCCAAACACAGCACTACCAAACTGGACATGGGCAAAGGCTGTGTCCGTTTCAAGAAACCGGACCAGATCCCGTACGCGCTGTTGGGCGAACTGGCCGCCAGGCTGACACCCGACGCCTGGATCGCCATCTACGACCAGCACCGAAAGGCCATGAAGTCGGGGCGCTAGCTGTCATGAGCGGTTTAGCCGGCCTCAGGACCGCACCAGGTTGGCTACCACTACGCACCGTACCGGCGGCGGGTCCGTAACTTCACGAACGCTTAATGGGAACGGGCCGCCACCGCTGACGCGAATCCGGTACTTTTGCGCGCAACACGAACCGGCCTTTTCCATGCCTATTATTCTATTGCTGTTGGCTTGCCTGGCTTGCTGGCCCGCGCTGGCCCAGAAACGTACCCCGAAAGCCGTTTTTGTGATTGTCGATGGCATTCCGGCCGATGTGCTCGAAAAAGCCAACACGCCGCATCTCGACAGCCTGAGCCGGGCGGGGTTCTACAAGCGGGCCTACGTGGGCGGTCAGAAAGGGACGTATTCCCAAACGCCAACCATCTCGGCGGTGGGCTACAACAGCCTGCTCACGGGTACGTGGGTCAACAAGCACAATGTCTGGGGCAACGACATCAAAGCCCCCAATTACCACTACCCGACGCTTTTCCGGCTGTTCAAGAACCAGTACCCGACCCGCAAAACGGCGGTGTTCTCCAGCTGGCTCGACAACCGGACCAAACTCGTGGGTGATGGTCTGCCGCAGACCAATAACCTGACCATCGACTACCATGCCGATGGGTACGAGCTCGACACGGCGACCTTCCCGCACGACCGCGAAAAAGCGTACATGAGCCGGATCGACAACCGCGTAATCGACGAAGCCATCGCCTGCCTGCGCACCCAGGCGCCCGACCTCTCGTGGGTCTACCTCGAATACACCGATGATATGGGCCACCGCTACGGCGATAGCCCGCAGCTGACAGCCGCCGTTGAGAAGATGGACGCGCAACTGGGCCGACTGAGCCGTGCCCTACGCACCCGGCAATTACAGGGCGGCGAAGACTGGCTGCTGATCATCACGACCGACCACGGCCGCGACGCCAAAACGGGACACAACCACGGCGGGCAGTCGGACCGGGAGCGCCAGACCTGGGTAATCGCCAACCAGCCCGGCCTGAACGCCTACGGCAAACAGGCCACACCGGGCATCGTCGATCTGATGCCGACCATCGCCCGGCACTTGAAGGTACGTATCCCGACCAGCGTTGCGCGCGAAATCGACGGGGTACCCCTCGCCGGCCCCATCTCGCTGGCCGGCCCACAGGTACAACTTCAGGGCGACAGCCTGCACATCGGTTGGAAAGCCTTCACGACAACGGGCCGCGTGAAGGTGTGGCTCTCAACCACCAACGCCTTCGAGACCGGCGGCGCTGACCGCTACACGCTGCTTGGCAACGTACCCATCACCCGGCAGCAGGCCGTTTTCTCGGTGAAAACGTACCCGTCGTCGTTTTACAAGATCTGGCTCGAAGGCCCCGCCAACTCCGTCAACCGCTGGGTTGTGTTGAAGTGAGCTGGGGCTAGGGGCGGGGCGCCGGGATAGCCGCTGATGTAGCTGGCGGAAGCTCGTACAACAGACAAAGGTTACGTTCATCTGGTCGTATGCTTGTGCCGACAAACGCTACTAAACGCAATCATGACCAGCCCAAAAGCTACCCTCAAAAACGCCTGGCCTTACCAGCAGGACCGCATGAACCTGCCCGTCGCCGACCTCGACGCGGCGCTGCCTTTCTACGAGACCACCCTGGGTTTCCAACTGGTTTCCCGGCACGATACGCTCCCTAAATCGGCCACGATTGCCCGTGATGGCCTTACGCTGGGGCTGGCCGAAAACGGCGGCGACCCCGAGCAGGATGGCTGCTTTTTCGAGGTCGACAACGTCGTTAATGCCTTTGCCGAGCTGCAGGCCAACGGCCTGCCGCTGGAGCAACCCGGTTTCAGCATGCAGCAGCACGGCGACGTGCGGTGGAAAGTCTTTTTCGTCGTAGCACCCGACGGCCTTTGCTACTGCTACGGCGAACGGCAGGCCTAACCGTCAGCGGCTAGCCGGGTAGTTGGGAATGTTGCGACCGAGGTAAATGGGGCGCTCGGCTTTGTACATGTTGCCCACGTCTTTGAGCGTCAGGATGCCGCTGCCGCCTCGGTTTTCCAGCTTCTGCCGGTTGGCAGGGGTGAGCAGCGGGTCGTCGGCAAACACAAACTCGTCGATGTAGTATTCGGGCAGGCCCGGCTCTTTCACGGTGATGTGGATGTGGGCCGGGTCGGTGTGGCCGGGGTACGGCGCCGGGCGTAACGTCACGACCTTGTATTCGCCTTTTTCGTTGGTCCGCAGCCAGCCGCGCAACGAGCCATGCCGCCGCTCCCAGCCTTTAGCGTCTTTGTTGGCAACGTAACGCCCGGTTTGGTCGGTATGGTAAAGGTAGAGCACCACACCCGGCGCCGGGGTTTTGCCGTCGGCTTTGTACACGATACCGTTAATCCCCAGCGGCTTTTTACCAGCCCAGGTGGCGTCGGGCAGTTTCAGGAAACTGTCCAGCTTCTCGAACGGGACGGAGCTTTCGTGAATGGCTTCGCAGCCTTCGCAAGGGCCGCCCACCTGCCTGGACTGGCCGTACCCCGTCAGGCTCAGCAGCATCGCCAGCCCCAGGCCGAGTTGCGTTTTCATGGCTTGTATTGTTTTTGGCATAAAGCAACCAGGTCCGGCACCCTATCCAAGCCGGGTAACCTGATGCCTGGTAAAGTCGACGGGTGCTGCCAAGGACGTACCGAGGTGATGTTCGGGAAACAGGCCATTAAGCAACTGTCGGCGGGACTGGGTAGCTCTTACTCGGCTTTCAGCGGTGGCCCAACGACCTGCATCTCGTTGGCGGCAAACACCTTGGCAACTTCTTCTTTTGAGGGTTCGTGGTCTAGGCCGGCCATCGTAACGAAAAACGTTTCCAGCTTGCCAGCGGGTTGCAGCATGACCAGCATTTTGCCGGTTTGGGCGAGTTGCGTCCAGGCGTGGGGGACGTTGCGGGGCAGAAAAATGCTGTCGCCGACCGCCAGCTTGTATTTCTCGTCGCCCACCTGAAACAGATAGGCGCCTTCCAGCACGTAAAACACTTCATCCTGCGACGGGTGGATATGCAGCGGTGTACCCCGCCCCGGCGAGAGCGACGTCTGCTCGAACAACGCAAAATCGCCGTTGGTATCCGTGCCCGAAATTTTCACGTCCAAGACGTTCGAATTGACGCCCTTGAGCTTGAGATGCCCATGGATACGCCCTTCCCCCGCGCTGATTTTGAAGCCCTTTCCCCGCGCATCCGCCTTTTTGGTCCGGGCAAAAGCGGGCATCGTTAGTCCGGCGAATCCGGCCGTGATAAATCGTTTCCTGTTCATGGCGTTTGGCTGCGTGTGAGGCGTTCGTTATAGCCCTAAAAGTCACGGAAATGCGCATCAACCTTGTTCACCTATTTAGTAAGTGGTTAACAAACAGGTAGTTCTACGTTCTCCGCTACAACACCCGCGCCCGAATGCCCGCCACGGCGTCTTCGTAGGAGGCACCGATGGGCACAACGTACCCAGCCACGGTGATCTCCTGCCGCGCCAGTTTGGTGATCTTGTCCACCGCCACGCAGTAGGACCGATGCACGCGCACGAAGCGGTCGGGCGGGAGCTGCTGCATCAGGTCGGTGAGGGTCTGGCGGGTGAGCAGCTTGCGGGTAGGCAGCACCAGCGTGAGGTAATTGCCGTCGGCCTCCACGTACAGCAGGTCGTCGAGCAGCACCTTCTCGTCTTCGAAACCCGTTTTCACGAAAATAAACGCCCGCCCGGCTGGCCCCGCCCGCAGCGTGTGGATGTCGAGGGCTTTGGTGCAGGCCTTCAGAAAACGGGCGGGCGAAAAGGGCTTCAGCAGGTAATCGACGGCGTCGAGTTCAAAGCCCTGCACGGCAAAGTCGGAATAGGCCGTGGTGAAGATCACCAGCTGCGGGCGCGGCAGACAATTGACCACTTCCACCCCCGAAATGTCGGGCATCTTGATGTCGAGAAAGAGCAGATCGACCCGGTTGGTCTGGAGCCAGGCGATGGCTTCGTAGGCGTCGGTAAACTGTGCCTTCAGGTCCAAGAACGGCACTTTCGCCGCGTGCAGCCGAATTACGTCCAGCGCCTGTGGTTCATCGTCAATCGCAATCGCAGTGAGGGACATAGTTGAGTTGAAAAAGGGGATAAACGAAGTGATAAACCGGTACGCGGCCACCTGTCGGCGACGAGTTGCCCGGCATTGTTGATCAATAAGCCCAACCTGCCAGCCCGTTGCGGCAAAGCTAGCGGTTAGGGGCGTTGGGCAACGATACGGGTCGCCCGGAAACCTACGCCAACAGGTCTCAACTGTTACTCCGATCCTGCCGTTATAGTCCGTTGGCGGGCGAACCACAAGGAAGGCTATTCGAAAAAAAGAAGGCCATTCAGCCACTTTTTCACGTTTACTACATGAGTACAACCCGCTTGTAAGCCTATGAAGAGTCGCCTTTTTTTTGCCTGCTGGCTACTTACCCTCCTGTTTCTGAGCCAATTGCCTACCCAGGCGCAGGACACGACCAGTATCTTATCGCCCGAATCGGGCCAGCAGATTCCGGACACGCTTCTGTTCAGAATTCAGAAAGCCCAATCGATCATCACCGAAGTAAAGGCGGCAGGTCGGCGGGGGTATGGCGTGGCCCGCATCCGCGCCGGTCTGGTTGAGGTGCAGGCCAACGTCACGCCCATTCAGGATGACATTAAACGGCAAGATGCCAACGTCGACGCCAAGAGTCTGGCCAATTACCGGCTCATTCTGAACGACGCGCAAACCAAGCTGGGCGCCTGGCAAACGAGCCTTTCCAAAGCCAACAACGACCTGCAAAGCCAACTCAATCAGTTGCTCACCCTCAGCAGTGACTCGCTCCTGGTGGTGGCTGGAAACGACACCACCGAGAAAAAACTGTACAGCGATCAACTGGTTGGGCTAAAGCTGCAATTGCAGGAGGCCGGCGTACGGACAACCGCACAACTCGACACGGTCAGTCGGCTGCTGGCCAACGTCTCGGGTACGTCGTTGCTCGTCAATGACCTGCAAACGACGCTGAACGAGCAGGCGCAGCAGTCGGTGGTCGACGTCTTTCAGCAGGAGGCCCCCTTCCTGTGGAATGCCCCCACCCCCACGACGGCCGACGAGTCGAAAACCCTTATCCGATCGACGTATCAGGGACAACAGAAAATCCTGACGTACTTCCTGGCCTCGACCTGGGACAACCGGTTTCTGCTGTACCTGCTGACCGCGGGCTTTTTCGTCTGGGTCTTCACCAATTACCGCAAAGCCAGGGAACTGTCGATTGACCCCGACAGCGACACCCTCCACCCCGTTCCGGTGGTGGCTTCGCTGATTGTGCTGCTGAACCTGATTCCGCTGTTCGAGCCCGGTTCGCCATCGTTCTATATTGAGTTGACCCAATTTCTGCTGCTGCTGGTGCTGACGGTTTATTTGTGGCGCCGCATACCCAAACCTGACCTGCGTCTGTGGCTCATCAACGGCGGGCTCTACGTGCTGTTGATCGTGACCAACAGCCTACTCAACGGCTCGCTCTGGTCGCGTGTCTGGCTGATCATCCTGAACCTTTCCTTTCTGTACACGGGCTATCTGTACGCCAAACACCTGCACTTTAGCTCCGTCAGCATCCGCATTATCCGGCCCGTCACGCGGTTGTATTTTGTGCTGCACCTGCTCGCCATCGTGCTGAACCTCATCGGCCGGATCAGCCTGGCCAAAACGTTCAGCATCACCGCTGTGGTGGCGTTGGTTCAGATCACGGGGCTGGTCGTTTTCATCGAAATCGTGCTCGAAGCCCTCGAACTACAGATTCGCATCAGCGCCTGCTCCAAAGGGCTGTTCTCGCGGGTCAACGTTAGCCATTCGCGGGCGTTCGTCAAAAAAGCGCTCATTCTGCTGGCCGTCGGGCTGTGGCTGATGGTTTTCTTCATCAATCTGGGCATCGACAATGATGTCTTCCGCTTTGTCGGGGGCATCCTCAGCAAACCCCGCACGTTTGGCAGCGTCACCTTCAGCCTCAGCAATATCCTGTCGTTCTCCATCATCATTTATCTGTCGAGTCTGCTTCAGCGAAACATCGGCCTGTTTTTCGGCGAAAGTCAACTCCCGCCCACCGACGGGCAGGTCGATCAGGTCAGCTCGATTCTGGCGCTCATCCGGCTGGTGATCATTGTCGGGGGCGTACTGCTGGCGGTGGTGGCGTCGGGCATTTCGATCGATAAATTCACGGTCGTGCTGGGGGCCCTCAGCGTGGGCATCGGCCTGGGGATGCAGACAATCGTTTCCAACTTCGTGTCGGGTATCATCCTGATTTTTGAAAAGCCCTTCCGCATCGGCGACTACATCGAACTGGCCGACCGCAAAGGCCGCATTCTGGACATCGGCATTCGCTCCAGCCGCATGCTGACCGGGCAGGGGTCGGAGGTCATCATTCCCAACGGCGATCTGCTGTCGAACCGGCTCGTCAACTGGTCGTCGCGGGGGACGTACCTGAAAACGGAATTCACGCTCAAGGTAGGTATCGATACGTCGGTCGATTCCCTGCGGGCCATTATCCAGGAAGAAGCAAGCCAACTCGGCGAGTCCATGCAAACCCCGGATATTATGGTCAACAGCATCGGCGGCGACGCCATTGAGTTGAAGGTCGTCATCTGGATCAAGAGCATTTCAAGCGAAGCCAGTCTGAAAAGCGAACTCCTGCAACGGCTGGTGACCCGGTTCAACGACGCCGGTATCAAGCTGCTGTAGCCGCCCCGGCCACCGGCGCTTGATTGGGAAGAAACGGAACGGTCAGCGCCACGAAATAGTCCTGATCCGACTGCTGAATGACCAGCTGATGCTGACCGGGGTAGATCAGGTCCAGCCGTTTCCTGACGTTGGCCAGCCCCACGCCCGTATTGGTGGCTTCGGGGTCATTCTGTTGCTTCGGATGCCGGGCGTTGTGCACCTTGAAATACAGCTGGGTGGCGTCGAGGGTCAGGGTGACGGTAATCCACGACGGCTGCCGCAGGCTGATGCCGTGCTTGAACGCATTCTCGACGAAGGGCGTCAGCAGCATCGGCGCGATAGACACCGGCTGTTGCGGTTCCTGAATCGTCACCCGGATGGCGATGTCGTGCGATTCGTCGATGCGTAGCCGCTGAAGCTCGATGTAGTTGCGCAGGTATTCGATCTCTTTGTCGAGCGGGATGCGGTCGCGGTTGTTTTCCTGCAACATAAACCGCATCATATCGCCCAGCTTCTGAATGCCTTCGGCGGTCTTCTCACTCTTTTCTTTCAACGCCGTCGCATACAGGCTGTTGAGCGCGTTAAACAGAAAATGCGGGTTGATCTGCGCCCGCAGGCTCGACAGCTCGGCCGCCCCCGCCGACACCTGCGTTTGCAACACCACCTTTTCCTTGTTCAGCACCTGCCGCAGGTAGGCGATGGACACCGAGCCGATAATGACCACGATCGAAAAGACGATGAGCGGATCGAACGCCCAGAAGTAGAAGTCCGTAGCGGCTCCCCACAGCGCCGTCGTCACGAGCAGGATACTCAGCAGGTACGTGGCCAGGTTGATTTGCAGGGCCGTTTCTGAGGTGCGGGGTTGGCTGAGGAGCGGGATGAGTTGAGCGTAGACATACTGCTGCAACGCCAGAATCTGCCCGCCCAGGCACAGCATGATCAACACATCGCGCAAACCGCTACCCCGGTCCCACAGGGTTTGGGGTACGTGGCCATTCAGCGCAAAGGTAAGGGCCATGAGGGCCAGCCCCCCCAGCAACAGGTAGCTCACCAGCCGGAAATGGGCAGTCAATTCGCGCGCGATCCGGTACGTCAGAAACTGGTAGTACTGAAAGGCCAGTTCATACGTACCCAGCAGGATCCCCAGCCCGATGGCATCGGCCAGCACGGTTCGTTTTCGGTAGAGTGAATACACCGCCAGCCCGATCACGTTGCCCGCGCCGTCGTGCTGGTAACGCACGTACAGTTTCAGGTAATGATAGACCAACGTAGCTGTCAGCAAGAGCCCGGCCGCTACGCCGGTCAGTAGCCACCCCTGCCGGTCATCGACCTGCTGTTGCAGCTTCGGGAAAGCCAGTTGATGAAAGACAAACCACGCCAGCAGAACCAGCAGCGCTCCACCGATAAGCGGTACGTTGGTATTGAGAATGTGGTCGTAGCCCTCCAGTTGCCGCAGGATGCCCACCGACGCACCCCGCTGACTAGCCACCGCCGACCAGTATAGCCCCTCATAATTGTTGATTTCTCCGATCAGGCGCCTGATGACGTAGATCGTAACCGTTCCGACCAGAAAGTAGGTCTCGAACCGGCGAAAGCGTGTGGTATCCTGCATGGTTTCAGTTGCTTATGGCCAAAACTAGGCAGGCCCGGCAGGCCCGTGGCCCGAATGGGACGAACCACCCCAAAAATGGGGCGAAACCGGAAGCGGCTGCGCGTTTACAGCTCACCCCCGACGAGTTGGCCCGGCTGTGTTCACGGGCAAAAAGGCGGCCTCAACGCAACCAAGTTACGCTTTGGGCGGTTAGGTAGCTGTATTCGCTGCTAGTCGGGGACGCTGTGCAAGGCCCCTGATTGAGACAATAGCCGCACTAGCAGGCGAACCCAAAGCCAGGTGACCTCGGTCGTCTGGCTTTCTTTTTTGGGCGCGGGGCCATTCCGGGACCGCTTACCCAATAACTTAGGGCTGTCAGACAACCGACTCATGAACGTCACGCTTCCATTCCTGCTTTTCCTGCTTGTTACGCCTGCCTTTGCCCAGCCCAAACCCGATCTCACGACGCCCTACGAGCGAAGTGGGGGGCTGCAAACGGCAACGTACCCAGAAATCATCGACTACTACCGGCGGCTCGACCGGCAGTTTGAGCAGGCCAAGCTGATCGAGGTAGGCCAAACTGACGTGGGCAAGCCGCTGCACCTGTTCCTGCTGGCGGCCGACCAATCGTTTACGGCCCGCCCCAACCGGGTGACGCTGCTCATCAACAACGGCATCCACCCCGGCGAGCCGGAGGGCATCGACGCCTGCATGATGCTGGCCCGTGACCTGTTGCAGGCCAACAAGCTGCCCAAAAACGTGCTGTTGGCCATCGTGCCGGTCTTCAACGTGGATGGCTGCCTCAACCGGGGCGTCTCGCGGGTGAACCAGAACGGTCCGGAGACGTACGGCTTTCGGGGCAATGCCCGCAACCTGAACCTCAACCGCGATTTTATCAAGGCCGATGCCGAGAATACGAAGGCCTTCCAGACGATGTTTCAGCAGTTGAAACCGCAGGTCTTCATCGACAACCACACCAGCGACGGGGCTGATTACCAGCACGTGGTCACGTATTTTGCCACACAGAAAGACAAGCTACACCCCGCCCTGTCGGGCTACATGACCCAGACGTTTCAGCCCGCCCTCGACAAGGCGCTGGCCGCTGGCGGTTTTCCGACGGCCCCCTACGTAAATAACCCGAAAGACAAGCCCGAAAGCGGGCTGCTCGGCTACAACGATTCGCCCCGCTACTCCACGGGCTACGCGGCGCTGTTCAACTGCTTCGGTTTTACGCTCGAAACGCACATGTGGAAAGATTACCCGGCGCGGGTGAAGGGCAGCTACGCCTTTGATGAGGCCGTGCTGCGCCTGTGCGAACGCGACGCCCCGACGATTCTGGCCAACAAACAACGCGCCGATGCCGCCGTTACGGGGCAAACGACCTTCGCGCTCAACTACCGGCTCGACCGCAGCCGGGTCGATTCAGTTACGTTTCTGGGCTACGAGGCGGCTTACAAACCCAGCGAGGTATCGGGCCTGCAACGTCTGTATTACGACCGGGCCAGGCCCTTTACCAAACGCATTCCGTACCTGAACCACTTCGTGCCCGACCTGCAACTGACCGCGCCCCGTGGGTACGTGATTCCGCAAGGCTGGCGGGAGGTGATCGCCCTGCTGAAACGCAACGGCGTCAGGATGCAGGCGTTTGCGCGAGACACGCTGCTGCCTGTTTCGGCGTATTACCTCGACGAGTACAAAACGGCCCCGCGACCCTACGAAGGGCATTACCTGCACACGGGCGTAAAGGTCAGGACCGAGACGCAGCGGCTTCCGTTTTACAAAGGCGACTACCTGATTCTGACCAATCAGCCCGCCAACCGCTACCTGATCGAAACACTGGAACCGCAGGCGCAGGACTCGTTTTTCGCCTGGAATTTCTTCGACAGCATCCTCGATCAGAAAGAGTATTTCTCGGATTATATCTTCGAGGACACTGCCGCCGAACTACTCCGTAACGACCCCGCCCTGCGCCAGAAACTGGCCGACAAGCGGGCGTCGGACAAAGTTTTCGCCGAAAGTGCCAACGCCCAGTTGGAGTTTATCTATAAACAGACGCCCTACTTCGAGAAGACCTATAATCGCTATCCGGTCTACCGGCTGGAAGGCGGTCGATAAAGAGTGGGTACGTACCCAACCCGTTACTGAAAAAACAGACCACCATGAACCCGAAGCTAACGTACCTGCTTGCCCCGCTGCTCACGCTCGTCCTGTCTTTCGTTTTCACCAGCCGGGCCATGGGGCAGTCGGGGCGCAAGCCCAACAACCAACTGGTGCGGCTCGCCCGGTTGGTCATCGATTCGACGCAGCTTAATCGGTACAATGCCCTGCTGAAGGAAGAAAGCGAAACGTCGGTGCGGGTGGAGCCGGGGGTGCTGACGTTGTACGCCGTAGCGGAGAAAAAGCGCCCCAACCACATTACGATCCTGGAGATCTACGCGGATTCGGCGGCCTACAAAGCCCACCTGCAAACGCCCCATTTCATCAAGTACAAAACGGGCACGAAAGACATGGTTCGGTCGCTCGAACTCGTCGAAACCATCCCGCTCGTGCCGGGCATGAAGATCAAATAAGCGCAACCAAACGTAGTAGCAGCATTCTACCACGGTTCTCGCTGTCGCCTACGATGTCGTATCTTCGTTGACCGGGTGATTGCCGCCCTAAACACAACTACGCATGAACTACTTCTTTTCCGCCGCCCTATTGTTCATCGGCCTCTGTGCACGGGCGCAGACGGTTTCGGTCGATACGTTTGCGACCCAACTGAAGCAAAGCCCGGCCGCCCAACTGATCGACGTGCGCACGCCCGCCGAGTTTGCCGATGGCCATCTGCCGGGCGCGGTCAACATCAACTCGCAGCGCGACGATTTTGGGCAGGCGCTGGCCTCGCTCGATAAAAGCAAGCCAGTCTTTGTGTATTGCCTGTCGGGCGGGCGGAGCAGCCGGGCCGTGACGCAACTTCGCGAGCTAGGCTACACCGACGTGCATGAACTGAAAGGTGGTTACCTGAAATGGTCGTCGCGGATGATGCCGGTGGAAGGCGTAACCCGCTCGACGGCCGCGCCGCAGTGGACCCAAGCGCGCTTCGACAGCCTCACGCAGGCGCAACCCCTGGTGTTGGTGGATGTATATGCGCCTTGGTGCGCCCCCTGCAAGAAAATGGCGCCCATCATCGACAAGCTCACGCAGGAACTGACCGGGCAGGCGACGATCATCAAGCTAAACGCGGATACGGAAAAGCCCCTGATGGCCGCCTATAAGGTTGATGAATTACCGACCTTATTGATCTTCCGCAACGGCAAGCTAGCCGATCGCCAAACCGGTTTCCGCGACGAAGCCGCGTTACGGACGATGTTGAAGTGAGCGGGGGCAGGCTGACGGGGGAGCTAATTAAACTGGCTCGAGTTAGCACCGATTGCTTGTCATCCCGACGCAGGAGGGATCTTGATGCTCCCTAACTCACTTATAAGGAAACCTCAAGATCCCTCCTGCGTCGGGATGACAAAGCGCGGCTAAGCAGGCTGTTTACCGGGCCGTTTAGTAGTAAGCTGTGCTACACCCTAGATCGCTTTCAGCAGGCCGCGCCGACGGAGCAGAGGCTTGATGTCGGGTTCGGCGCCGCGGAATTTGCGGTAGAGCGTCATGGGGTCTTCGGTGCCACCGCGTTCGAGCACGTTTTTGCGGAACGACTGCGCCGATTTGGGATCGAACAACCCCTTCTGCTTGAACACTTCGAACGCATCAGCATCGAGCACCGCCGACCAGATGTAGCTGTAGTAACCCGCCGAATAGCCACCCGAGAAGATGTGCTGGAAATAGGTGCTCCGGTAACGCGGCGGAATCTGATCGATCAGGCCGATTTTGTCCATGGCCTGTTTCTCGAAGGCCAGCACGTCGGTGGGCGTTTGGCCGGGTTTCAGCGTATGGTACGACATATCGAGCAGGGACGCGGCGAGGTATTCGCTCGTTTCGAAACCTTGGTTGAACAGGCTGCTCTGCTTGATCTTATCCACCAGCGCATCAGGAATGACGGCGCCCGTCTGGTAATGCTTGGCAAACAGTTTCAGCATCTCCGGCTCCACGGCCCAGTTTTCCATAATCTGCGAGGGCAGCTCCACAAAGTCGCGCGGCACCGACGTACCTGACTGACTGCCGTAGTGCACATTCGACAGCAAGCCGTGCAGGGCGTGGCCGAATTCGTGAAAAAACGTGCTGACCTCGTTCTGCGTCAGCAGCGCAGGTACGTTGCCGGTGGGTTTCGAGAAGTTACAGACGATGGACACGACGGGCGTGATTTTCTTACCGTTCTCGACTTCCTGCCGCCGGTAGCTGGTCATCCAGGCCCCACCGCGCTTGCTCGACCGGGGAAAGAAATCCATGTAGATCAGGCCGATATGTCGCCCGTCGGCTTCTTTCACTTCGTAGACCGTCGCCTCTTCGTGGTAGACCGGAATGTCGGTGCGGCGCTCGAACTTCAGGCCATAGAGGCGCCCGGTCAGCATGAAGATGCCTTCCCGCACGCCTTCCAGCGGGAAGTAGGGGCGCAGTTCCTGCTCATCGAGGGCGTACTTTTCTTTGCGGAGCTTTTCGGCATAATAGCGCCAGTCCCAGCTGGCCAGTTTGGCACCGCCCGCCGCCGGGTCTTTATCCATGATCGCCTGCAACTCCTTGGCTTCCTGCTTGGCCACGGGCACCGTCGCCGTCCAGAGCTGATTCAGTAGCTCGGCAACTTTGGCCGGCGTTTGGGCCATGCTTTCTTCCAGCACATAGGCCGCGTGGTTATCGTAGCCCAGCAGTTGTGCCTTTTCGGCGCGCAGGGCGACCATGTTGGCCATGATGGCTTTGTTGTCGCGCTCGTCGTTATGGTTGCCCCGTTCCAGGTACGCCCGCAGGAGTTGTTCGCGCAGCTTCCGGTTGTCGGCGTATTGCAGGAACGGCATGATGCTCGGGTTCTGGAGCGTAAATACCCACTTGCCGTCCAGCTTCCGCCTTTTGGCTTCCTCGGCGGCGGTAGCCACCACCGAAGCAGGCAGGCCGCTCAAGTCGTCCTGCTTGTCGATGACGAGCGTGTAGGCGTTGTTTTCGGCGAGCAGATTCTGACCGAATTTCAGCGTCAGTACCGACAGTTCACCGTTGATTTTCCGCAGCCGTTCCTGCTTCTCAGCCGTCAGGGCAGCCCCGTTCCGAACGAAATTCTTGTACATTTTTTCGAGCAACCGCTGCTGATCGCCCGACAGGTTGAGCTTGCTGCGTTGCTCATAAACGGCCTTTACCCGGCTGAACAAAACCGGATTCAGCATAATATCGTCGCTGTGTTTGGCCAGTTTGGGCGCGACCGTCTGGGCGATCTTCTGCAACTGATCGTTGGTGTTGGCGCCGTTGAGGTTGCCCAGCACCGTGTTCACCCGGCGGAGCAGATCGCCACTGGCTTCGAGCGCTTCGACCGTGTTGGCAAACGTGGGCGCCGCCTTCTGCTGGGTAATGGTGGCGATTTCGGCCGTTTGTTGCTTGATGCCTTCGTCAATGGCCGGCTCGAAATGCTCGGGCTTGATCTGATCGAAGGGGGGCACCCCAAAGGGCGTGGTGTAAGCGGAAAAGAATGGGTTTCCGGCCGGAGGGTCCAGGGCCGGTCGCCCCGATATGAGCGCAGTCATCACAACAGGTAACGCGAGGAGAAGAGTGACTTTCATTTGATGAAGAATCGGTTGTCTTTGGTTCGTTAAATTTACGACATACCGACCCGGTTTCCTGCTCAGGTACGTTATCAACTACCCGCTTTCTCATTCGCCAATCGACGTTATTCCGTCCGGAGGCTCTTTATTGGATTTACCAAGGCCGTTTTAACCACCTGTAGCCCAATGAGTATGGCCGTGATGAGCGCCAGCAGCAGCGCCACCCCCACGAAGGGCTGCCAGCCGATGGGGGTGTGGTAGGCGTAATCGGCCAGCCAGCCCGAGACGGCCCAGTAGGCGACCGGCCAGGCGAGCAGGTTCGCAAGCAGCAGCATCCAGACGTATTCGTTCAGGAACAATACGACGATACCGGGCACCGACGCGCCTAGTACCTTCCGAATACCGACCTCTTTGGTCCGGCGGGCAACGCTCAGCGACACCAGTCCCGCTACGCCCAGCAGCACAATCAGCAAGGCCAGTGCCGTGGCGACATACGCGGCTTTTTCCATCTGAAGCTCGGTTTTGTACAGCTTCGCCAGCGTCTGATCCATAAAGGCATAGTCGAAGGGCGCGTCGGGGAACTGTTCGCGCCAGGTTTGTTCCATCCGGTCGATGGTAGGCCGGGGGTTGCCCGTCGCCAGCCGGAACGAGAAGAACCGGTACAGGGGCCGACTTTGAAGGTGCACGATGGCTAGCGGATCGATTGCCTTGTGCAGGGTGCCAACGTGGAAATTCTGAACAACGCCGCGGATGGTGTAGCGGCGTGGATCACCCTGCATCCGGACCGCCTGCCCCAGCGCCGCCTCGGTCGTCGGGTAACCCAGCGTTTTGATGCTCGCTTCGTTGAGCACAACGCTGGTCGAATCGGAGCCGGCCCGGCCCTGATGGAAGTAGCGACCGCCTTTGAGGGTAATCTGGTAGGTTTGCGCGTACTGTTCGTCGGTGGTCATCAGCTTCACACTCACCGCCTGCGTGGAGTCGCGCCCTTCCGGGAAGAGGTTGGCGCTGTTGCCCACGTTGCCGTTCGGGATTTCGTACGACAGACTCGCCGCCTGAATACCCGGCAACCGGGCAAAGCGGTCGCGGGCGGCTTCCATCCGCGCCACCCCCTCGGGCGACCAATTGCGGGGCAGCGACGACACCGTCAGGACGGCTTCTTTCTTGAAACCTAGATCGGTGTTGAAGAAGAACGTCACCTGCCGCGAGACCACCACGGCCCCCACAAAGACAAACACGGCGATAGCAAACTGAAGCGTCACCAGCCCCCGCCGAAACAGAACGCTCTCCGAGCGGCTTTTTCCCTTGAGCGAATCAACCGACGAATAGGCCGACAGATAGAGGGCGGGGTAGCTACCCGCCAGCGCGCCTACCAGCAACACCAGCACGGGCAGCAGCCAGCCGTACCGCCATGGCAAGGCGCTCAGGGCGGGCAGCGGTTTACCCACCACCTGGTCGAACACGGGGCGCAGTGCTACGTAGAGCCCCACGGCCAGCACCGCCGCCAACCCGGTCAGCACCATCGCCTCGATCAGGAATTGGGCCGTCAGTTGCTGCCGCAGCCCGCCCAGCGCCTTCCGCACGCCAATTTCGCGCAGCCGTACCGCCGAACTGCCCGTGGCGAGGTTCACGAAGTTGACGACCGCCATCAGGAGAATGAAGACGGCCACCAGGGACAGCGTCACGATCATCTTGTGCACCAGTCCGTTGTTGCTTTGCAGGTAATAGTCGGTCAGGGGCGTGACGTAGGCCGTCAGGTTTTGAGCCAGTTCGGCGGGGGCGTTGGTGGCGATGAGTTGCGCCATCGGTTTGACCAGGTCCTGCGGCGTCACGCCCGGCTGAAGTTCGATGTAGTTGACAATGTAGGGGTTGGCCCAGACGGTCAGGTCGGCCCCGAAACTGGCCAAGCTCCCCGGCGACAGAAACACCTCGTTGGCTTCGGCCAGCAGGTTCGATACCGAATTGGGCGGCAGTTCGTCGAGCACCCCCGTCACCAGCAGTTCCTGCTTGCCGCCCTGTGGCGTTTCGATGGTCACCAGTTGGTTCAACACATCGGCCCGGCCAAACAGTTTCTGGGCTTTAGTCGCCGTCAGCACGATGGCGTTGGGCGCGGCGAGGGCCGTGCGGGGGTTTCCCTGTAGTAGCCTGAAGCCGTACATGGTCAGCAGCGTGGAGTCGCCGATCTGCATGGACTCCCGGAAGTGATTAGCTCCTTTCGAGAGGGTGGCACTGACACCGTGGAAACGGTAGTAGTTCGCTACGAGCTGTGGGTACGTCGCCCGCAAGGCCGGACCGATCGGGGCCAGCGAGGTGATGTCCATCCCCATGTTCTCCTGTTTCCAGCGACTCTGAATCAGGCATTGGCGGTCGGCGTTGCGCAGGGATTGGTTTACCTGGTATTCGCCCCAGACGTAGCTGCCAATCAGGCAAAAAAAGGTGAGGCCAACGGCCAGCCCGACGATGTTGAGGGCGGCGTAGACTTTGCGCCGGAGCAGGTTTCGCCAGGCGATCGTGATGTAGTTCTGAAGCATAACGGGTCTGTGCTTACGTGAACGCAAGGTACAGACACGCCTCGCTGACAGGCTGTTAATCTATGTTAAGGTGTGCGTGTGGCCTATTAGTGGCTACGGACATTTCTCAAACTCTTTGCGCTTATTATCGGGAAGAACAAGTGTCAGGTTTGTTGAACTGATCGAGGCCACGGGGAAACGCGCATCTTGAATTGGAAATAGTCCATTGGTAAAACCAGCATAACGAGTCACCAGCACATCGTTTTCAATCCAGTATTTGTAGGGTTGACTTTCTGCCTGCCGACAAGTTTTTACGGTATCGTTCACTATGTACAGATAGTCTTTGTCAAACGTCCAACGGCTGTATGGTCTTCCTGTCGATGACGGGGCATTCCAGGTGCCAATTAGCAGGTTGGGCTCGATAGACAAGCCCTGTTTGTCATGGCAAGCTGCTGTCAATAGCAGTAGGAATAATGCAACGTGCTTCATCTCGCTTCATACATTTCGCAGCTTGAAGACCACGTTCGATACTAAAGCGTTGGAATAGATTCGTTGCAGCCTGGTTCATTCAGCGCGAAGCCATTCTGTGTTATACGCTCCGTCACAAACCCGCACCATCCACACTTACCGTTTCGATATCGCTATGCTCGACGGTGAGGTTGACTGATCGCTCACCTTTGGGGCGGGTTCTGTGGATCCTATTTTTGGGAATTGTGACGAGTTGGCCGGGCTGCAACTCGATCGTTTCCGTTTCCAGATCGATGAGCAAAACGCCTTCGATCATGATGAACGTCTCATCCGAATTGGGGTGGTAATGCCAGTGATAGGGTTCAGTCATCACGCTCACCTTCACGACATGGTCATTGACCGCCGCCAGCGACAGGTTGGTGTACGTCGTAACCGCCTGCGTTAGGTCGCCAAGGTCAAGTACGGTAAGCGAATTGGGCTCCATAATGGGCGTGTTTCTGGCTATTGGCCATCGGCGCAGGGTTGGTTACCGCTTATAAAGCCGATTCCTTCAGCGTTACCGATAAGTTATTGTATTGCAGAAGACCCTGCCACTTCCCCGTGATGGGGTAACGTTGCCCCGTGGTTTTGTTCTCCAGCAGGCAGTCGAACGAACACGTGAGTTGATAGGCATCAATCTGACGGCTAATGTCAATTCTTGATTTTGGCGCAACGGTGATCGTCGAGGCGGCCTCCCGCTCAGGGACATACGGTTTTTGTTGCTGACTAGGGCTGAGCGAATACGTTTCGATTGATTGAACGAGCGAGCTGTTGCCGTACCACTGTTGAGGAACCCGTACCTCGAACTTGCTGAGGTCAATATCTGTCGGCAACTGGGTTGCGGAGGCAATCGTAAACCTGGACGTTTTAATCAGTTCACTGAGGTCTTCTTTCACCTGTTGCGTGACAGTAGTACTGCCCGGATTCTGCACACTTGCCCCTTTCAATTGCAAGGTTACGGTATCGATACGATCACCCGCGCTGAAGAAATACCGAACGTCGCTGAGGGCATATTGAGCGGGTATAGCCACCACCACAGGATCGACCGGTTTCGAGCAGGCTCCCAGCAAACTAACGACAACGAAGCTCAGCGCCAACAACCGGGCGCCCTGGTTCTTACTAAGCCACTTATTCATACGGATGCGTTAAGAGTAGAGCACTAATTGGTATCTATTTATCTCTTCTCAGAAGACAACCGTTGTTACGTCATACTGAATTTCAATTCTTATTATATAGATTAACTGGTATAACATAGACCACCATTGGCTTGCAACGTCATCCTGTTCCGTCGTTGAGTTGTCTCGTTGGGCGGCCTGTTCCGTCCTTACTGCTTCTTCGGTCCAGGCCATATAGTACCTGGTTTGTTCTGGCTGGTTGAATCGGCCGGTAGCGGTTTTATCTGTCCCTCGAGGCTTCGCAATGCCGTCGTCACCGCTTCTTCTGAACGGCTAGTGGGCGTCAGGGTCGGCATGGTCACGGCGTTTCCTTTTTCGGTTCGCGTGGGCATCGCAACCGCCTGCCCCTGTCCGTTGAGCACGGGCATGTTATCGACATTCCCGGATGCGTCATCCTGCTTTTTGTCGGGGCGTTGCTGCGCCCAGGCGCCTGTTGCACACAGCAGACCTACCAGCACCATCAGTCGTTTCATAACCAGTTTCTTGTGTCTGCCAGAAAGGACCCATTTTGCCGCCAAAAGGTTGCTTACAGGGCTTTTTATAATGGGCAGCAACGGGCCTACTCGCTACGCAGGCTTTTGACCGGGTTCATCTGCGCGGCCCGGTAGGTTTGGCCGCTGATGGTCAGGCTGCCGATCAGCAGCAGAACACCCAGACAGACACCCAGCGTTTCGAGGCCGAGCGTGACGTGGTAGGCAAACATGATGAGGATGGAATAGCCCGCCAGGTAACCCAACGGCAGGGCAATCGCCGCCGCCAGCGCCAGCCACTGTACAAACCCCCGCGAGAGCAGCCAGACGATCTGCGCCACGCCCGCGCCCATCACCTTCCGGATGCCGATTTCCTTCAGGCGCGTCTGGGTGGTGTAGTTCACCATGCCAAACAGCCCCAGCCCCGCAATGGAAAACGCCAGCCCGAGCAACAGGCTCATGAAATCGGTGTCTTCATCATGCCGGTGCCGCTCCCGCAGGAAGTCGTCATACCACTGGCCCGCAAAGGGATCGTAGGGATTTACCCGTTTCCAGGTACGTTGGGCCGCGGCCATCACGCTGGCTTCGGCACCGGCGGCCACCGCCACGCTCAGGTAGCGGAAATCGGCGGGCTGGGTACGTAGCAGCAGCGGCTTGATTGTCCACGAAAACGTGGTGAATCGGAAATCGCGCAGCACGCCCACGATGCGCACGTCGGTGCTGTCGTTGAGCCAGAGCGTCTGCCCCACCGCCTCGCGCGGGTCACCCAGCCTGAACGCCCGCACGGCCTCTTCGTTGAGCAGCACCTGCCGCCCCAACGAATCGGCGCTCAGCGGGGGCAGGTTCTGGCCCGCCAGCAGTTGGAGGTTCATGGCGGGCACAAACTGGTTGTCAACCGACCAGGTGAACGTCTGCATGGAATCGGGGCCGTTGCGCTGCCTCTTTACCTGATTCTGGCTACCGTATGACCCAAACAGGCCCGACGTAAACGTTACGCGCTCAACGCCCGCCCGCCGGCCCAGTTCGCCCGCGAGCCGGTTGGCCGTGCCGGCGTTGAGCGGCAGGTTCAGGATGCGGTCGCGGCGGAACCCGTAGTCGGCGGTAGCCATGTAGTCCATCTGTCGTATCATCGTCAGCAGGGCGATCATCGCCACGAGCGAAATGGAGAACTGGGCCACGATCAGCGCTTTACGCAACGAAATACCCCGGATGACCCGCAGGCCCGTATGGCTCCGTAACACCTGCGCCGGTTGGAAACCCGACAGCACCCGCGCCGGTACGAACCCGGCCAGCAGCCCCACCCCCACGCTGAAGAGCACAAATACGCCCCAGAGGGTAACGTCCCACGGCAAGGCACCCAGCATCCACTGCTGCACGAACGCCATCGGTCGCACCCATTCGAGCAGCAGGGTCGCCAGCCCGAGCGCCAGCAGCGACAAAATCACCGATTCGGCCATAAACTGCCCCAGCAATTGCCAACGTAGCGCCCCGGCCACTTTTCGGATACCCACCTCGCGGGCGCGGGCCAGCGAGCGGGCCAACGTAAGGTTGATGTAATTGAACGCCGCCATGAGCAAGGTCAGCAGCCCCACGCCCAGTTCGACCAGCAGCCCGCCGATTTGAGGTTCGTAGGTCCCCAGCATCAGCTCGTTGTAGGATGGCGATAGCCCGGTTAGCGGTTGTACCTGAAGGCTGTAGCCTTTTTCGTGCTGGAACGACAGGTTCCGCAGGACGCGGCCCGTCAGGGTGGGCAGGACAGCTTCGAGTTGGGCCGCCGTGGCACCCGGTTTCAGCAGCGCGTAGGTATACCCCGCCTGATAGGCGCGCCAGTCCTGAAAGACGCCGGGCTGTTGTGTCTGCGTCGATGGGGCCAGCGAAAACAGCAGGTCGAAGCGGAGGTGCGAAGGGGTCGGCATCTCGGCCAGAATACCCGTCACCACGGCCGGGGGCATGCCTTCCTGCGTCAGCACCTGCCCAATGGGGTTAGCCGTACCAAAAAACCGGGCGGCGGTCTGCTGCGTGATCACTACCGTGCCGGGCTGGGTGGCGGGTTGGCCCTGCGCCAGTGGGTAGCTGAAGAGGTGGAAAAAGGAAGGGTCAACGGCGTAGCTCAGCAGTTGCAGCCGCCGGGTATTGCCCGTTATCTCGCCGTAGGTACGCATCAGCCGGGCCGTTTCGTCCACCAGGCCGTAGTCGCGTTTCAGTACGTCGGCCAGCGGCATGGGCGAGGTAGCGTACGGCCATACGTCGTTGTTCTTGTCGGTTACTTCCGTTTGTAACCGCACGATCCGCGCCCGGTTGGCGTGAAACGTGTCATACGTAAACGCGCCCCGGATATGCGCCATCGCCAGCAGACACACCATCAGCCCCGACGCCAGCCCGACGATATTGATAAAGGTAAACAGCTTGTGTTTCCACAGGTTTCGCCAGGCGATCGTGATGTAGTTGCGTAGCATAGCCGGTTGCAGTCATGTCTTGCCAGCGCATCGCCCAAATTAAGTGCCGGACCAACAGGCCATCAGCAACGCACTCATTGTTAATGGACTAGCCTGTCAAACAACACAGCCCATGTCCAGAATCGGACATAGGCTGTACCCTTATGGACAATCGACGTAGCCAGTCGTCGTAAGTCAATCGGCTTATTCCGTTCGCAAACTTCGGACCGGATCCATCAGGGCGGCGCGGATACTCTGGTACGACACCGTCAGCAGGGCGATGAGCATAGCCAGCAGCCCCGCCCCGGCAAATACCCACCAGTGCAGGTCGATGCGGTAGGCGAAGCTTTGTAACCACTGGCTCATGGCCCACCAGGCGACAGGCACGGCAATGAGCACGCCGATGAGCACCAGTTTGATAAAGTCCTTGGCCAGCAGTTGAATGATCCCCAGCACACTCGCCCCCAGCACCTTGCGCACACCGATCTCGCGGGTACGTACCTGAGCGGTGTAGGTTGCCAGCCCCAGCAAACCGAGGCACGAAATAAGAATGGCCATCGAAGCAAACACGTTGAAGAGCAGCCCCGACTGTTGCTCGGCGCGGTAGAGGCTGTTGAACGAATCGTCGAGAAAGGTATAGCTGAAGGGGAAGTCGGCGTTGTATCGGGTCCACGACCGTTGCACGGCAGCAATGGCCTGCTCCGCCTGGTTGCCCGTCGTTTTTACGTAGATCGCGCCCATCTCATCCGGCTGGTAGAAGAAAATAGCTGGTTCGATCTTCTGACGCATCGACGCGAAATGAAAGTCTTTTACCACGCCCACGATGGTGCCCCAGCGTTTCCAGAGGCGAAAGCGTTTGCCGATCGGGTTGCGGATGCGGGCGGTTTTCACGGCGGTTTCGTTCAGAATCACGTGCAGCGAATCGGCGGGTGTACCGGTAAAGCTGGTACCCGCCACCAGTTTCATGTTGAAGAACGCGGTAAAGTCCTTGTCGATCGCGACGGGCCGCATGAACATGGTTTCGCCGGGCTGCTTGCCGTCCCACGCGTTATCGCCGGTCTGCCCGTCCAGATTGACGATGTTGGCGCTGGCGCGGGTCACCGCCGTAATGCCGGGTTGCTTGAGCAGATCGGCTTTGACGGCTTCGTAGTGCGCACTCATGTCGCGCATGAAGAACCCAAACACGTGCGTTTTGTCGTAGCCCAGCTCTTTCGAGCGGATGTAGTCCAGTTGATTGCTGATGATAAACGTTCCCGCAATCAGGATGACCGATACGGCAAACTGAACCACCACCAGCGCCTTCCGGAAAACCGCCTCGCTCAGCCGCCCGGCCACCCGCCCCTTTAACGCCTTCAGCGGCTCGAACGACGACAGCAACAGGGCCGGGTAAATGCTCGACGCCAGTAGCGTGCTGGTGATGGTGGCACCGATCAGCAGCCAGATCGACGAGTCGGTGAAGTCAAGCACGAGCGCCTTGCCCGACACCTCGTTGTAGAGTGGCAGCAGCGCGTAGATCAGGCCAATCGCCACGACGGCGGCCAGCGTGAAGAGCAGCGCCGTTTCGACCAGAAATTGCAGAAACAGCTGCCCACGGGCCGCACCCACAATCTTACGCATGCTGATTTCCTTCGACCGCAGCAACGCCCGCGCCGTGGCCAGGTTGACGTAGTTGATGCAGGCGATGGCCAGAATCAGGAGGGCGATGATCGAGAACATCCGCACCGTTTCGATGCCTCCCACCGAGCCGTCGGCCCGGTACAGGTGCATATCGGGCAGGGGTTGCAACAGGTACGTCAGGTCGGTATCGTCGGGCTTGTTGCGGAGGTGGATGGTCCGCAGCTTATTGGCCAGCCGCTCAACCGACGTACCGGGCTGAAGCAGCAGGTACGTCTGGTAGTTGAACGTGCGAAAATCGTTGTCTCGGGTCAGCCCGTCGGCCTGCGTCCGGTACATGGTGTCGAACCACAGGGCCATCGGCAGCACCATATCGGCCTGAATGCTTGAATTGCGGGGAAAATCCCGGATGATGCCGCTGACCCGAAAAGCGTTGGTCTTGTCGACCGTCAGCACTTTCCCGAGGGGACTTTCTGAACCGAAATACCGCCGCGCCGTACTTTCCGTGAGCACGATGGACTGGTTATCGGGAAAGGGGTTGGCCGGATTACCCTGAAGCAGCGGCAGGTCGAACACGGAAAACAGGCTCGGATCGGCAAAGGTCGTGTGTTCCTCATTGATGACCTTGTCGCGGTATTTGAACAGCGTGAAGCTGCTGTTATGCGCTAGCCGAACACCCTCTTTGATCTCGGGTAGCTCGCGTTTACCCATCTCGGCGATAGGTGCCACGGTCGTGGTCCATATTTGGCGGCTATCACCAGTGCCCGCCCAGTTTTCGAGGCGGTAGATGGCGTCGGCTTTCGGGTAGAACCGGTCGAAGCTCAGTTCATCCTGCACCCAGAGCAGAATCAGGATGCCCACGGCCAGCCCGGCGGTAAGGCCCGTCATGTTGATGAGCGAATAGAACCGGTTGCTGACCAGGCTACGCCAGGCGGTTTTCAAATAGTTTCGTAGCATAACGGGACTCAGTAAGGAGGGGGATGTATAGGCGCCGGGGTTGCGTTTAATGACGTAGGGCCTGACGAAGCCCAGCACGTCGCGCCAGTAGCGCCAGCGCGCCCGGCGTTCGCCAATGCGCTCGGCCTGCCAGGTAAACTCTTCGTGCAGGTCGCCTTGCAGCGCTTCGAGGCGGTGCGGAGCCACAAACCATTCGAGCAGGCGGTCGGCCCAGCGGGGCGGTTGGGGGGACGGGCTCATAGGCTGGTGGCGAGTTTAGGCGTGGCGGGTACGTCGTCCCACAGTTGGGCCCGTACGGTTTTGATATCCTGCAAGGTTCGGTAGCCGTAGGCCGTTACGGTAAACAGCAGCTTCCGCCGCCCGCCCCGCTCGGGTGTGGGATCGCCCAGCCGGGAAGCCACCATGCCTTTTTCTTCCAGGCGATGCAGGGCCGCGTGCACCTGACTGAGGCGCGCCGAGCGGTCGGTTTGTTCGTTTAGTTTGTGGGTAAGGCCCACGCCGTAGGCCTCGCCGTCGAACGCCGCCACCAGCAGCAACACAATCTCTTCAAACTCGCCCAGGTACGTTCGCTTCATGGCTGTCAATTACTTCCATGTTTGCTGATCAAATAGGCTGCCAACTTGAACCGATAGCCATTTCTGGCTCAGAATCGCCCTTTCTATACCCAAAAAGCGTACGCCCCTTGTCCAGAATCGGACAAGGGGCGTACGCTTTCAGCGCGAGGCGTGTTGCTAAAACTTGATTTCCTGCGTCAGGTACGTGGCCCGTTCGTCGCCGTTGATCCTTACGGTGGCGGTGAGCGGTTTCTGATTCCAGTTGACGGTGATCAGGCCGTAGTTGAGTTTGGCGACCATCTCGCCGACGCGGTGCCGGTTGGGCTCTTCGTGCGGTTTCGAGACGTGCGTCAGGCCGCTGCTCGTGATGTCGTAAAGGTCGTAGGTCAGGCCAGGTACGTTCACTTTGGCGAGTTCGGCGATGTGGCGATCACCGCTGATGAGCATGGCCCCTTTGGGTTTTGTTTTGCCCAGCAAATCGAACAGGCGCTGGCGGGACGTGGGGAAGTTGGCCCACTTTTCGTACGGATGATCTTCGGCCAGAAACTGAATGCCGCAGCCAATCACGTGCACGTCGGCATCGGAGTTAGTCAGTTGGGTTTCGAGCCAGCGCCATTGTGCGTCGCCCAGCATATCGCCCGTGGGGTCAGGTACGTTGTCTTTACCGTTTTTCTTCAACGGATCTCGGAAATAACGGCCATCAAGCAGAATCACTTTGACGCGCTGCCCTTTTGGTCCGTAGACATGCGCCGAGTACGCGCCTTCCTGGGTACGTAGCGGGCTTTGGCCGGGTACGTCCAGAAAATCGAGCATCAGTTGCTGACTCTCTTTCCGGCGCGGGTATTCCTTACCGCCGTCGTTGACGCCGTAATCATGGTCGTCCCAGACGCCGATGACCGACGCCGACTGCCGCAGTTGCCCGTAGACGGGGTTGGCTTTCTGGCGGGCGTATTTGGTCCGCAGCGTGTCCATACTTTCTGAATCGCCGTAGATGTTGTCGCCGAGCCAGATCCAGACGTCGGGTTTCTGGGCGACGATATCGTCCCAGAGCGGTTGGGGCCGCTTCTGGTCGCTACACGACCCAAACGCGATGACCGAAATGGGTTTCGCCGACGCGACTGGCGATTCGGCAGATGAGGCGGTTGAAACGGCGGGGCGTTGATTGGGTCGGTTGGTGCGGCAGCCGGTTAGGAGCGCAACCCCCAACAGACCAATGAGGAGGCGTTTTTGCATACGTGAAGCGGAACTAAGAGTCGGCAAAAGTAAGGATAGCGATCAGGCCGGGCTGTTATCAGATTGTGAAGGATTTTTGACCTTCTCGTTGAAGCGTGGCTACGCAATGCTAAGGTCTATTCATTCTCCAGATCTCCCCCTTAGGGTAAATAGCACTTTACGCAGAACAAGTTAAGTTTAGGCAATAAGGCGTTGGTAGGCTACTGATGCTGGGCGGCGAATTGGTAACTTGGGGCTAGTCTCTTCTCCCAACATACCAACTCGCATGAGAACCAAACAACTACTGACCGGCTTGTTTCTGAGCACCTCCCTGCTGGCCCTCGGGCAGGACGAAAAACTCGACGCGGCCACCACCGACAAAATCCGGCAGGAAGGCCTGCAACGGTCGCAGGTGATGGAAACCGCTTTCTACCTGACCGATGTCAACGGGCCGCGCATTCAGGGGCCGGGCTACATGAACGCCGCCAACTACGCCAAAGGCAAACTGGCGGGCTGGGGCCTGCAAAACGCCAAGCTGGAAGCCTGGGGCGATTGGGGCAAAGGCTGGAACGTGGAGCGCTGCTATTTCGCCATGACCGCGCCCTATTATAAGTCGATGATTGCCGTGCCCCGCGCCTGGAGCGGCAGCACCAACAAGCTACAGACGGCCGACATCCTGTTCATCACCGACTCCGACACGATGGCGCTGGAAAACTACAAGGGCAAGCTGAAAAACAAGGTCATTCTGCTCGATCAGTCGTACAAAGTGACGCCGTCCTTCAAAGCCGACGCCGACCGCTACACTGACGACGAACTGCAAAAGATGGCGAGTGCCGAAGCGCCACGGGGTGGTGGGCAGCGGATGCCCGGCGACTCGGCTATGCGCCGGATGATGCAGACGATGCGTACCCGAAACGTCTTTAACCAGAAGATGCGCAAAATGGCGAAGGCCGAAGGTGCCGTGGGCATTCTGAACAGCACCCAAAATAGCAAAGATGGTACGCTCTTCGTGAGCGGCGACTACGCCAACGCCGCCCTCGGTGCCACGCCCGACGACCTGGCCGACCTGTCGATTTCGGCAGAAGATTACATGATGCTTTGTCGCCTGATGAAAGCCAACGTACCTGTCAAGCTGGAGGTAGACGTGAAGACCAAGTTCTTTACGGACGACATCAAAGGCTACAATGTGCTGGCCGACATTCCCGGAACGGACCCCAAGCTGAAAGATGAAGTGGTGATGCTCGGCGCCCACCTCGACTCCTGGCACGCCGCCACCGGGGCTACCGACAATGCCGCGGGTAGCGCGGTGATGATGGAAGCCGCCCGCATCCTGAAAGCGATTGGCGTGAAACCCCGCCGCACGATCCGCATTGCTTTGTGGAGCGGCGAAGAGCAGGGGCTGTTCGGCTCGCGCAATTACGTGACCAACCACCTGGTCGATGCCACGACCAACAAGCTGAACAAAGAAGGCGAAAACGTAGCTGCTTACTTCAACGTCGATAATGGCACGGGCAAGATCCGGGGCATCTATTTGCAGGGCAGCGAAGCGGCGGGGCCCGTTTTCGCGCAGTGGTTGAAGCCGTTCAACGATTTGGGCGCCACTACCGTCACGATCCAGAACACGGGCGGCACCGACCACCAGTCATTCGATCGGTACGGTATTCCAGGCTTCCAGTTCATTCAGGACCGGATCGAGTACAACACCCGTACGCACCACACGAATATGGACACCTACGATCACCTGCAAGCCGACGACCTGAAGCAGGCCGCGACCGTCGTAGCCAGCTTCGTGTATAACGCCGCCATGCGCGACCAGAAAATCCCGGCCAAACCAGTCGCCATCACCCAGCAGTCAGGCCGGTAGGCGTTACTTTTCATAATTTGTTTCCATCAAAAAAGCGGTCAGATTAACGTCTGGCCGCTTTTTTCGTGCAAGAAGACTGCTACTACTTTTTGTCATTCCGACGTCAGGAGGAATCTTAAAGCTACCTGAGGCACAAGTCAGGATGCATTAAGATTCCTCCTGACGTCGGAATGACAAAAAGGCGATAGCACTACACCTAGGCGAAACCTACGGATACAGCAAATACTTCTTCCGCATCTTTTTGTAGTTGGAAAGGCCCGGCTCCCAGCTCTGACGGATCGCCTTCTCGCTCACCCCCGCGATGATCTGCTTTTTGAGGTTTTCGGTGCCTGCCAGCTTATCGAAGTTGCCGATCTCTTTGCTCTGGCTCATATCGAAAAAGCGGGCTTTGTCGGGATAGGCTTTGTAGAGTTCCATGAGCCATGTCAGGTTGAGTTGCCGGGTTTTGCGGAAGATATTAGTGTCGTAGTTCCGCAGGTCGAGGCCGTAGCATTCCTGATCCTGGTGCAGCGGGGCCTCTTTCATGCCCTTGATACTGACTGGCTTAAACGAAAACGGATAGATGCCTTTCAAGGCGGGCGCACCCAGCACCGTAAACGGGATATACGTACCCCGGCCCTGGCTGATGATGGTCCCCTCAAACAGGCATACGCTAGGGTACAGCAGAATCGACTGGGGCGTATTCAGGTTGGGTGAGGGGTTCACCGGCAGCACATAGGGCGTATCGTGCGTGTAGTTGGCAACTTTGATGATCTTCAGTTTGCACTGTGCTTTTCCCGGCAGCCAGCCTTCGCCATTGGCCATCTGGGCAAACTCGCCGATGGTCATGCCGTGGGTGATCGGGATTTTGTGCATGCCGATGCCCGAGTGCAGGTGATCGTCCAGCATGGGTCCGTCGACGATAAAGCCGTTCGGGTTGGGCCGGTCCAGAATCATCAGTTCTTTGTTGTGTTCGGCGCAGGCCTCCATCACGTGCGTCAGCGTGTTGATGTAGGTGTAGAAGCGCGCGCCCACGTCCTGAATGTCGTAGATCAGCACGTCGATCTTGTCGAGTTGCTCTTTGGTGGGTTTCTTGTTTTTGCCGTAGAGCGAGATGATGGGGATCCCCGTTTTGGCGTCGACCTCATCGGCCACTTTGGCCCCGTTGCTCGCATTCCCCCGGAAACCATGCTCCGGCCCGAACACCATCACCACGTTGACACCCAGACTTTGCAGGCTGTCGACGCTGCTCTTGCTGCCGATAATCGACGTGGGGTTGACGACCATCCCGACGCGTTTGCCTTTCAGGTAGGGCAGGTACGTGGCCACCTGATCGGCGCCCGTCACGAGCTTCGGCGCGGCAGCGACGGTTACGACAGAGGTGGTAGTCGGTTGGAAAAAGCCTGCTGACCAGGCAGCGCCCACAAGCAGCGGGACAAGCGCGAAAGAGCCGATTTTCATACAGAGTGAGCCAATAGATGCCCGGCAAATTGCTCAGAAAAGCGCAGGTGTGCAACGCCCGAACGTACCTGACTACTCAGCCTTACCGCACAGGCTCAGGCAATCGGTTGACCAGCCAAAGGCAAAAAAACGCGTTGACGATGAGCGTAAACGGAATGACAGACAGGTTTTTGAAGAATAAAATCAGCACCCATTCCGACGCCTGCCCGTCGAGAAGCTGCCGGGTTTTCAACGCAATGTAGAGGCAGGTTTCGTAGGCGATGTGGTCAATAAACGCGTTGATTACGAAGGCTATACCGGCAAAGAGGAGCACGTTGGCAATCAGAGCGGGCCAGTGCCTGCGCAACCGCTGGGCGATCAGCCGCCAGCTTTCGTTGCGGGTTGCTCCATTCGCCAAAAAACGGCGCAACCGATTCACCCCCCTGCTCATGTTGGCGGCCCCCAGCGCATACAGAAATAACGCAATCCGAACGCTTTCCACGCCGATTTCGAGCAGCAGATCCGCCGTGGGACTGATTGGACCCAGCGCCTTTAGCTGAACGGCGCGCCCAATGGCGGCTACCAGCCCCAAACTGAAAACGGGTACAACGTGTCGTTTGGCAAACTGAATACTGGATACCGTCCAGTCGAGGGATTGCAGGAGGTTGGCGGAGCGACTCATAAGCGTATAACGGCTGAATGACCGCTAAACTACGGCTTATTGGCCAGGTACGTTCTGCCGCTCATCAACGCAGGCATCCTACTGTCCAGTAAGCACTTACGCTACCGCATTCGCCAGCGTCAGCGTGTGCATGCCGTCGGCGTAGTGGTAGGTGACGGCTAGCCCGTAGGTCTCACAAATCTGCTTGACGATCGCCAGCCCCAGCCCTACTGACTCGTTGCCGTTGGCTTCTTTCCGAAACCGCCCAAACAGCGCCATCGGGTCGGCGGTGAGGTGGGGGCCGGTGTTGCTCAGTTGCAACTGATGGGCCGAGGAACGCACCTCGATGCGGCCGCCAGGTACGTTGTGCCGGATGGCGTTGCTGACCAGGTTGGTGAGCAGGCTCTCGACCAGCAGGGCCGGTAACGACGCCCGGAACGACGTACCCGGCAACAGCCCCACGCTGATGTTTTTGTGTTGCAACACCTCGTCCATATCGGTCAGTCGCTGAATCAACTCGGCCTGCAGGTCGACCGGCTGCGCATTGGGGAACTGCCCGTTTTCGATTTTCGCCAGCAACAGCAGGCCCTGATTGAGGCGCGACATGCGCCGTGAGGCCTGGTAAATGCCGTCGATCCAGTGCGTTTGGCTGGGCGTCAGTTGCTCCGACTGAATCAGCTGCTCGACTTTGGCGTTGATCAGGGCGAGCGGCGTCTGCAACTCGTGCGACGCGTTTTCGGTAAACTCCTTGAGGCTCAGGTAATCGTGCTGCATTTTGTCGGCCATCTTTTGCAGTACCTGGTTCAGCTCGCTAAACTCGGTGATGTCCGACCGCTCCAGTTGCAACGGCGTACCACTACTCAGGTTAAACCGCTTGATGCGCGACAGCGTGTCGTAGAACGGTCGCCAGAGCCGACCCGACAATTTGCCCTGAAACCAGAAGGTACCGCCCAGCAGCAGGCCCAGAAAAACCGCCATCGTCAGCGAAACGGCCTCGATAAGGCGGTAGGTCTGAATGAGCGATTTCCGGATCGATACCCGGTGCATGACGCCCCCGATGGGGGTGTAGAAGGTGAGTTGCCGAAACGGAATCAGCTCATCGTTGTATCGGTTGCGGATGAGCGTGTCGGTAAAGGTTTCGGAGCGGTTGGCCACGGAGGCCGGCATGATCTCGATCTTATTCTCGATAAAATACGGGCTGGTCGACCAGGTGGGGTGCAGACGGACGTAGGTCTGAAAATCGCGCTGTTCGACCTTTAGTCGGCTTTCGACCTCGTCGTAAATCAGCAGCCGGATGATCTGGTAGAACATCACGGCCGTGAGCAGGTAAATCACCAGCGAGAAAGCGAGGTAAATCCGATTGGTTTGGCTGAGCAGTTTCAAGGTAGGCCAAATTTATAACCGATGCCGTAGATCGATCGTATGTAATCGCCAGCCCCTTTCTCGATCAGTTTGCGGCGCAGGTTTTTGATGTGCGAATACACCATATCGAGCGAATCGGCCGAGTCGATGTTGTCGCCCCAGAGGTGTTCAGCGATGGATACTTTGGTCAGCGCCACGTCGATGTTCGACAGAAAATAAAGCAGCAGATCGTATTCTTTGCGCGAAATCGGCGTATGTCGCCCGTTGACGTACACGGTGCGCGACTGCGGCACGACGGTGATCGCTTCAAACCGGATTTCGGTATGCCCCGCAAACTGCCGCCGCCGCAACAGCGATTTCACCCGCGCATTCAGTTCCGACAGATGGAACGGCTTGGTCAGGTAATCGTCGGAGCCTATTTCCAGCCCTTTCAACTTGTCTTCCAGCGCATTACGCGCCGAAATAATGATAATCCCCGTGGTAGCCGCCAGCCGTTTCAGCGACTGAATCAGCTGGAAACCATCGCCGTCGGGCAGGGTCAGGTCCACAATAATGCAGTCGTACGCATACAGGTAAATGCGTTCGTCGGCTTCCCGAAACGTGGTGGCGGTTTCGCAGACATAGCCTTCTTTGGTCATGTATTCGGTGATGCTTTCCGCCAGCCCCTGTTCGTCTTCAACAACCAGAACTTTCATTCTCTCCTCAGCTACGTATCCAACGAAAGTAGCGGTCAATGTTGGAAAGATTTGGGAAATAAGTAGTCGGCCTCTACTTGGGTTATCAGCTACCTATCGCGTTGTTTTTGTCACCCCGACGGAGGAGGGATGATAAAAAAGGCGTCGTAAGCTATAGCAGTCAACTTATGAACAGTCCTAAGAACTAGCCACTCCTTTTTAGAATCTACCAGGCTGGGCCAGTTCATGAACCGGCCCGGCTCGTCGCTACGGGGTCAACTGCGTATTGGCGAAATGGATCATCGCCTTATTGAGAAAGGCCGCGAAAGCTGGGTTTTCCGGCCCGTTCTGGCTGGTAAACCGCAGGTCGTTCAGGTACAGGTCAGCCAGCCCTTTGTAGGCCTCGGCCATGTTTTTCCCGCGACAAACGGCCTCCCCCCAAAAACCGCGGATGTTGGCGTAGTGCCGGGCGATCTGCTGCTGCACAGCCGCGCTGGTGGGGTCTTGCTGCATCATACTCAGCAACGTCTGGCCGATGGCTTGCTGTTCGGCTTTCAACTGCTCGAACCCCGTTTTGTCTAGCTGGCGCAGGTGCTGTTCGCTCAACTCGACCTCCTGACCGTAGTGGGCAACGGCCTCCTGCCGGTAGGCTTTGGCTTGTTGGCCCGAAAAACCGGCATACAATTCGTCGTCTGTCATCTTGATTGATTCTCCGTTTAGTTTAGAAATGGTTTTATCAATCGTGTTTAACAACGTCGTCAGCCGGTTCTGCCGGTCGTGCAGGCGCTGGCGGTGGGTTTGCAACGCCCGTACCGCATCGAAATCTGGCTGAGCCAGCAACTGCCGAATGCTATCGAGTGAGAAATCCAGTTCCTTGTAGAACAGAATCTGCTGAAGCCGGATCAGGTCCTGCTCGCCATACAGCCGGTACTTGGCCTCGGTCCGAACCGATGGTTTGAGCAATCCCAGCCGGTCGTAGTGATGCAGTGTGCGCACACTAACACCCGCCATTCCAGCCAGTTGCTTCACCGAATACAGTCTCATCCGCGTTGTTCAGTTTGATTGACGGACCAAAGCTAGGCTATGACGTAAGGGGAGAGTCAAGCAAAATTTTCAGTTTTTTTCCGCTAACCTGCCTACCGCGACTGATAATCGTCGACGATACCCTGCATCATCCAGTTGGCCAGGGCCGATCGGTTCGAGGCCAGCAGGAATCGCCGCTGATCAAGCTGGTTCTGAATATTGCCTAATTCGATAAAAACCACGGGTGGACGACTGTTGCGGACTACATACAGTTCATTGCGGGTTGTGACATTCCCCGAGTAGGGTCGGTCGGGGCGATGACGTCGGTAGTTGGCTTTGAAGCGTTTATGAATGTGCCGGGCCAGTCGTTTCCCCGCCTTGTTGCCGCTGTGGTGGTAGAAAAACACGTCGATTTTCTCGCCCTGGCTACGGCTGTCCACGTGGATGGTGATGAACCGCTGATACGCCGCTCTGGTACGGGCATACAGCCGGTTGACGGCCGTCGTGGTCTGGTTCAGCCGGGCCAGTTGGTCGAGCGGAATGCGCTGATGGGGATAAGCTACTTCATCGCGGTCGAGCTTCAGCACGGCATCATCGCGGATACCGTCGTTCGGGTCCTGTACGATCATGTAGACCGTAGCGCCCTGTTCTTTCAGCAATTGGGCCAGCCGAACCGTCACGTCGTAGGCGTATTCGTCTTCGGGCAACAGGTGGCGGCCATACTTCCCCAACGCCCCCGGATCGGGCCCGCCATGCCCCGACGCCAGGTAAAACACCGTACCGCCGAGCGGTCGCCGTGCCACCTTCACGGCGCTCTCTTTTTTGGCCAAACGGGCCTTGGCAGCGGTCTTTTTTACAGTGGCTCGCCTTTCTGTTTTGCTGATCCGACGCTTGGGAACGGGCTTGGGCCTGGCCGCTACCCGCGCAGACCGGTGGGGCAAGCGGCGGTCAGGTACGTTGGCGAACCCGTCGGGGCGGGGCAGTTGCAGCGCCCACAGCAGCAGGAAACCGATGAGAAGACGATTTGGCAAAGCGTTGATTTACTGACGATCCAGCGATTGGTGAGGCGCTTCTGAAAGCCCGACAAAAGTAGGGGCTGGCGGCGCGGGGGCCAAGCCGCTGCCTAATCGGCCAAAGTAGACAACGGGCACTGAGCATTCCCAAATGTTTCCAGAATTGGGTTCGTGCTTTGCGACACGTATTCAGGAGAAAGCTCAAGCCTGAGTACGTTGTTGGATGAAGCACTTACGCGATAGAGTTCCCCGGCGCCGAACCCAAACCGCCTTGTTGCTACTGGGCCTGAGCGGACTGGCTGGTGGCGCCTCGGGGCAGAGCCTAACGCTCAAGCAGGTAATCGAGCAGGGCGTGCGGCAGTACCCGTTGCTGCGCGCCAAACAGGCCGACATCAGCAGCGCCGAACGCCGGCTGCAGGCCAGCCGGACCGAGTTGCTGCCGGTGGTGCTGGTGCAGGATCAGTATACCTACGCCACCAGCAACAGCCTCAACAGCTCCTTCTTTCCGAACGAAGGCACCAGCATTTCCACCTCGGGCGGGGTGCGGCCCACGGCGGTGTCGCAGGCCAGTTTCGGCTCGTACACCAGCGCCACCATCGAATGGCGGGCCATCACCTTCGGGCGGATCAAGGCGGGCGTCGCGACCAGCAAAGCTGAACTGCAACGTACCCAGGCCGACTACGAGAACGAGGTTTTCCAGCATCAGGTACGTACCATCGACGCCTACCTGCTGCTGCTGATCAACCAGAAGCTGGTGCAGATTCAGCGCAGCAACCTCGACCGGGCCGAGACCTTCAAGCGCGTGGTCGACGCGGGGGTACGTTCGGGTATGCGGGCGGGGGTCGATAGCTCACTGGCGACCGCCGAGGCCGTTCGGGCGCGGCTGCTATTGCTGGCTTCCGAGCAAAACGAGCAGGTACAACGCCTGCGCCTCTCGGAGCTGACCGGCGAGCTGACCAAAAACCTGCGCGTCGATAGCATGCGGTTCTACACGAACCTGCCCACTGCGCCGTTGCTGGCCGATTCAGTTTCGCCCAAAAACCCCACGCTCCGCCTCTTTCAGTCGCAGATCAACCTGTCGACGGCCCAGAGCCTGCTCACGCAGCGGTCGGGACTACCCAGTATATCGCTCTTGGGGGCGGGTAATGCGCGGGGCTCAGGTTTCTCCAATCAGGGCGAGTTGTTGCTGGCCAACCCCGTCAACGGCCTTGGCTATCAGGTGGGCAACTACCTGCTGGGCGTGGTGGCCCGCTGGAACCTGACTAACCTGCTCCGTACGCACCACGAGTACAACGCAAATCTGTTTCTGGTGGAGCGGTCGCGGCAGCTCTTCAACGAGCAGCGGCTGCGCATCAACCGGCAGTATCAGGAAGCGGACACGCAATATCAGGTGGCGCTCGAACAAGCGCGGCAGGCGCCCGTTCAACTCCGCGCCGCCCAACAGGCCTACAATCAGGCCCGCACCCGCTACCAGAATGGCCTCACCGATTTGCCGACGCTACTGCAAAGTGTGGTCACGCTCAACCGCGCCGAAGTCGATGGGTATGTGGCTACCAGCAACGTCTGGCGGTATCTACTACTCAAAGCCGCCGCCGAAGGCGATCTGTCTCTCTTCATGAATCAGGTATAGAAAAGGTCATTAGGCTTCGGCGTCATTGGTTGTCATTCATAGTCATTCGTCGTAAAACAATTAATGCCCATTAATGACCATGAATGACAACCAATGACGCCGAAGCCTAATGACGCCGAAGGCAAATGACAGCGCAGCCCAATGACAGCGCAGCTTAATGACATTTTTCCTATGCAACAACTCATTCGTTCTGCCCTGCGTAAGCCCATTTCGGTGGTCGTGGGCGTGGTCGCCATCCTGTTTTTCTCGGTGATGTCGCTGTTCACGATTCCGGTCGACATTTTCCCGAACCTCGATTTGCCGACGATCTACGTGGTACAACCCTACGGCGGCATGGCGCCCGATCAGATGGACGGCTTCATTGCCACGCGCTACCAGGATCACTTCCTCTACGTGTCGGGCATCCGCGACATCGACGTGAAGACTATTCAGGGGCTGTCGCTGATCAAGCTTCAGTTCTACCCCGGTACCGACATGGCGCAGGCTGCGGCCGAAGTCGCTAACAACGTGTCGCGGGCGAAGGCCTACATGCCCGACGGCACCGTGCCGCCGCAGGTAGTGCGTTTCGACGCCAGTTCGGTGCCGGTGGGGCAGCTGGTGTTTGAAAGCCCGACGCGCTCGCTCAACGAGATTCAGGATTTTGCCTCGTCGCGGGTGCGGCCCATGTTCTCCCGCATCCCCGGCGTATCCAGCCCGCCGCCCTTTGGCGGTAACCAGCGGACCATCGTGGTGCGGGTGAATCCGCAGCTGATTCGGAGTTACCAGCTCACGCCGGAAGAAATCATCAAGGCGATCGTGACCAACAACCAGCCGTCGCCAGCCGGGAACATCCGCATCGGCGAGAAAACGCTGATGACACCGGTGAACTCGCTGGTGAAAAAACCCGAAGACTTCCTCAACATCCCCATCCGCGTGGGCAGTGGCCCCACGGTGTTTGTGCGCGACGTGGGTACGGTGGAAGACGCCGCCGACGTGACGGTGAGTTATGCGCTCGTCAACGGGCGGCGGGCGGTGTACATCCCGGTGGTGAAAAAGTCGGACGCCTCTACGCTCGATGTGGTGAACAACATCCGCAAAGCCATGCCCGACCTGCAAAACGCCGTGCCCGAGGACGTGAAAATTTCGTACGAATTCGACCAGTCGGTGTACGTGACCAACGCGCTGAAAAGCTTGGTGACGGAAGGGCTGCTGGGGGCCATCCTGACAGGTCTGATGGTGTTGCTCTTCCTGCGCGACTGGCGGAGCGTGATCATCGTGGTTCTGACCATCCCGATCTCGATTCTGTCGGCGGTGATTCTGCTCAACCTGTTCGGGCAAACCATCAACATCATGACGCTGTCGGGGCTGGCACTGGCCATCGGGATTCTGGTCGATCAGGCCACGGTGAGTATCGAAAACATTCACCAGCACCTGGAGATGGGAAAGCCAAAGGCCATCGCGATCTGGGACGCCTGTAAGGAAATCGTCTTCCCCGAATTTCTGATCCTGCTGGCGATTCTGGCCGTGTTTGCGCCCGCTTTCGTCATGAGCGGCGTCCCGCGGTCGATGTTCTTGCCCTTGTCGCTGTCGGTGGGGTTTGCCATGATCGCGTCGTTTCTGCTATCGCAAACGTTTGTGCCGGTGCTGGCCAACTGGCTGCTGAAAGACCACCCGAAACACGAACCCGCCACCCACACGCTCGACGCCTCCGAACGGCAGACGATGATCCGGGAGGCCGCGCACCCCACACCCAACCCCACGGGTTTCGAAAAATTCAAGCGGCGTTATTCAACCGTGCTCGAAGGCCTTCTGAACCGGCGCGGGCTGGTGGTGGGCGGCTACCTGCTGGGCTCGCTGGCGTTGATCGGGCTGTGTTTCACCGTCATCGGCACCGACATTCTGCCCCACGCCAACAGCCATCAGTTTCAGCTCCGCCTCCGGGTGCCCGACGGCACACGCGTGGAACGCACCGAGTTGGCGACGCTGAGCGTGCTGGACATTATCAAGAAGGAAGTGGGCCCCGACAACGTCGACATTTCGTCGGCCTACGTAGGTACGGTGCCGTCCAGCTACGGCACGTCGAACATCTTCGTCTTCAACAGCGGGCCGCACGAAGCCGTGTTGCAGGTATCGCTGAACGAAGAGCACCCGGTCAAGATGGACGCGCTGAAAGAGCAGCTTCGTCAGCAAATTGCGAAGCAACTGCCCAACGCGCGGATTTCGTTCGAGCCGATTGAGCTGGTCGACAAGATCATGAGTCAGGGGTCGGCCACACCCATAGAAGTCACCGTGGCGGCCAAGAACCTCCAGGAAGCGGGCCGATTTGCCGACAAAATCAAGGCGCAGCTGAACCAGATAACGTACCTGCGCGACGTGCAGGTGGCGCAACCCCTCGCCTACCCGATCCTGAACGTAAACCTGAACCGCGAACGGGCCGGTCAGTTGGGCGTCACCTCCACGCAGATTGCCCGGTCGATGGTGGCGGCCACGTCGTCGAGCCGGTTTACGGATAAAAACCTCTGGCTTGACGAATCGAAAGGGTTGGCGTATCAGGTGCAGGTGCAGATTCCCGAATACCAGATGACCACACCCAACGACATCGGCAACATCCCGTTGCGGTCGGGCGAGATGCACCCGTTGCTGTCGGATGTGGCGACGTTTTCGGAAGGCACCACGGCGGGTGAATACGACCGCTCCGGCCCGAACCGGCTGGTGACGATCACGGCCAATTTGCAGGAAAAAGACCTTGGAACCGCCCAGAAAGACGTGTTGCAGGCGATCAAAGCGGCCGGTGAGCCACCGCGGGGCGTGATGGTCGAACTACGCGGCCAAACGCGCCTGCTGGCCGATACGCTGAGCAGCCTGCAAACGGGGCTGCTGGTAGCCATCGTGATCATCTTCCTGCTGCTGGCGGCCAACTACCAGTCGTTCAAACTGTCGCTGGTGATTCTGTCGGCGATTCCGGCGGTGGTAGCGGGTGCACTGCTGATGCTGCTGGCCTGCGGAGCAACGCTCAACCTGCAATCGTACATGGGCCTGATTATGTCGGTGGGGGTATCGGTAGCCAACGCCATTCTGATGGTGACCAACGCCGAAAACCTGCGCCTCGAAACGGGCGATACGTACCGGGCCGTCGTGATGGCCGCCAACAGCCGGATTCGGCCCATCCTGATGACGAGTATCGCCATGATTGCGGGCATGGTGCCCATGGCATCGGGAATGGGCGAAGGCGGCGATCAGATTGCCCCCCTCGGACAGGCCGTAATCGGCGGGCTGATTGCGTCCACACTCGCTGCCCTGCTGATCCTACCCTGCGTATTCACTCAATTCCAGACCAAAGCCGCGCTTCAGTCGGTGTCGCTCGACCCCGAAGACCCCGAGAGTCAATTCTTCAATCCTGTGGTGCTGGACAAGGCGGGTGTCAACGGGGTACCCGTTCACTAGCCCCTCCCCGACCAGCTATCACTCATCCAGTCTTTCGCTGATTCATTCGTTGACTATGAACTCCTTCCTGAAATTACTTGGCCCAGCCTTCCTGGCAGCGGGATTCGCGGCCTGCTCATCGGCCGTGAGCGAGACGAAGTCGGCCCAAAAAGAACCCGAGGTACAACCGGTAGCGGTATCCACCGTGCAGTCGCTGCAACCCAGCAAACGGGTGACGTTGCCGGGTGAACTGAAGCCCTGGAACCGGGTCAATATGTACGCCAAAGTGAAGGGCTACGTCCGCAGCCTGTCGGTCGATCGGGGCACGGCTGTGCGGAAAGGGCAGGTCCTGGCCCGGCTCGAAGCGCCCGAGGTGCTGGCCGAACTGAGTGGGGCGCAGGCGCAGCTACAGGCGCAGGAGGCCACGCTGGTGGAGCAAACGACCCGCGCGCGCGCCAGCCGACTGGTGTATCAGCGCCTGGTGCAAACGGCCAAAACGGAAGGTGCCGTGTCGGCTAACGAACTCGATCAGGCGCAGGCCCGCATGCAGGCCGACAGCGCGATGGTGGCCGTGGCGCGGGGCACGGTGCAGGCTGCCCGGTCCAATTTCCAGGCCAAGGGCGAGCTTCGGCAGTACCTCACCATCACGGCCCCGTTTGATGGTGTCGTGATCGAGCGGAACATCAGCCCCGGCGCGCTCGTGGGGGCGGGCGATAGCGGCAAGCCCCTGTTTGTGCTGGAAGACAGCCGGACACTCCGCCTCACGGTGGCTATTCCCGAAACGTTTGCCAACCAGTTGCCCGCCCGCAGTGCCGTGTCGTTCACCGTCAACGCCATTCCCGAGCGACGCTTTACGGCCCAACTGGCCCGAACCGGCGAAAGCCTGATCGAAACCAATCGGTCAATGATGGCCGAGTTCGACGTTAACAACGCGGGCCATGCGCTCAAGGCGGGCATGTATGCCGAAGTGACGCTGCCCGTCGAACGGTCCGCCAAAACCTTGTTTGTTCCGACCACGGCGGTCGTCAGTTCGAGCGAAAAGCAATTCGTGATCCGGGTGAGCGACGGGCGGGCGCAGTGGGTGACGGTGCAGAAAGGAAACGTCGTGGATAGCCTGGTCGAAGTGTTTGGCGACCTCAAACCAGGCGTGGCCATTGTACGGACGGCGTCGGAAGAAATCCGGGATGGGCAGGCCGTTTCGGCGCGGAAATGAGCGGGGCCGCGTGGTTAATCAGGTTAGTGAAACGCCTGCTCCATCGGTGCCAGTGGGTGGGGCTTGGTCTGTTGATAGCAAGCCCCGGTATGGCGCAAATCGACAATGGCAACCTGCCCACTGACCTTATCCGCGTGGGTATTCTGATCGAACCGCACCAACCCGAAACGCCTTATCAAGCCCACGCCCGGCTGATTCAGGAGGAGTTGATCATCGTCGGCAAAGCGCTGAACCAACTGTCGACGATCGACCCGGCGACGTATTCGAGGCTTCAGGAATCGCTGCTAACGTACCTGCGTCAGCTCAAAGCAACCAATCCTGACTACGGCGAACCAGCGGTGTACGAGTCGGCCATGCTGGTTTTGCAACGCCTTCAGGAACAGACCAACCGCAGCCTGGTGAACTGGCGACGGCAAGATAACGTACCTAGCCCCGAGCCGGTGGCCTGGACAGGAACTGGGTACGTCGTGCAGGCACATGCGCCCCTGTTCCGGCGACCCAATTTCCAGTCACGACGGCTTCGGCTCTTGGACGCGGGCGACTGGGTGAACGTTCTCCGGACCGAAGCGGGCTATTGTTACGTGCAAACACCAGCGGGCAATGGCTATTTACCACAACGCATGCTACGCCCCACAGCGCCTGTTTCCCTGAGCACGGCCCCCTAATGCGTGCGGGCAACGTACCTATTCCGACCGCAGGCTCTTCACCGGGTTCATCAACGCCGCGCGGATGCTCTGGAACGACACCGTCAGCAGGACGATGACGAGGGCAATCAGCAGGGTCAGCGCAAACACGCCTACCCCGATGGTGATGCGGTACTGGTAATCCTGAAGCCAGCGTTCCATCGCGTACCAGCCGATGGGTGCCCCAATAAGGAAGGCCAGCCCCATGAGCTGCACAAACTCTTTGGTCAAGAGTTGAATGACGCTGCCCACTGTGGCGCCCAGCACCTTACGAACCCCAATCTCTTTGGTCCGCTGCTGAGCGGTGAACGCAGCCAGACCAAATAGCCCCAGGCAGGCGATGAAGACCGTTAGCCCCGAAAACAGACCCGTCAGCGAGCCAACGCGCTGCTCGTCGGCAAACTTGGCTTTGTACGCTTCGTCGGCAAAGGCATACTCGAAGGGGTAACCGGGGTTGTGTTTCTTGACAATTGCGTCAACCAGCGCCAGGTTGGTAGCCGTTGGGTTAGCCGGATTCAACCGGATGCTCGACCAGTCGAGCGAGAGCGGACCACCGGGCCCCGCCACAATCACCGGCTTAACGGGCTCGTAGGGCGACGCGAAAATGAAATCCTTTACCACGCCCACCACATGCCAGTCGCGGCTCATAAACCGTATGCTGGCCCCGATCGGATTACCCAGGCGCATGGTTTTGACCGCCGTCTCATTGAGCAGCACCGCCGTTGAATCCGTTGGGTACGTTCGAATGTCGATCTCGCGCCCGCTGTGCAACGTGGCACCCGTCGTTTTCAGAAAATCGGCGTCGGCTCCGAAACGGTCAAACTCAATGTCTTTGTCGGCTTTGGTACTGCCCGGCCAGGCCAACCCCCATTGGCGGGTGTTGATCTCGGTCATGGGGCCCATCGATTTGGTCACCGACACGGCGGCACCGCTACGGATCAGGTCTTGTTGGAAAGTACCGTAGTGGCGTTGCAGGTCACCCGACAGGTACGTGAACAACAGATTCGACGGGTTGTAACCGCTGTCCCGGCGCTGAGCGTGGCGAATCTGCTGCTGGATGACCAACGTAGCCATGATCAGCACGATGGCAAACGTAAACTGCGTCACGACCAGCCCTTTTCGGGGCGAAAAAACACCTTTGGCTGGGCGGTACGTGCCCTTCATCACCTGAATCGGCTGAAAGCCAGCGAGGAAAAAGGCGGGGTAACTACCGGCCAGTAATCCTGTAAACAACATAAAGCCGATGGCCACGAGCCAGAATCCGGCCGAATCGATGTGGAGCGAAAGGGATTTCCCGGTAAGGGTGTTGAACGCCGGAAGGCATATCCCCAGCAACAGCAGCGCCAGCAGGCCCGCCAGGAACGCCAGCACTACCGACTCGCCGATAAACTGAATCACCAGCGACGTCTTCTTCGCACCGGCTACCTTTCGAATACCCACTTCCTTGGCGCGTTTCTCGCTACGGGCGGTGCTCAGGTTGATGAAGTTGACGGCGGCAATCAGCAGAATAAACAGGGCCACCAGCCCGAATAGCCGCACGGCCACCAGCTTTCCGGCAATCAGTTGACCCTTTTCCTGCCTAGCATACAAATGCCATTTATCCGCCGGGTGCAAAAAGAGCTGCCGGTGCGATGCGTCGTCGAGCACGCTCTTGAGCTGCGCCGCCGTAACGTCCCGAATCTTCGCCCCAACAGCCGCCGGATCGGCCTTGCTTTTTAGCGTAACGAAGGTGTAATCGTTATTGGACACCCACTCGTCGGATCCCCAGCCCAACGACACGAAATAGTCGTAAGGCAGCAGGTAGGCGAGCCCGCTAAACCGGGAGTTGTCCGGCAGACCGTCCAGTACGCCCGTCACCGAAAAGCTGTCTTTATGGTCGATCTGAACGAGCTTACCCACGGCATCGGCGGTACCGAACAGCTTTTGCGCCAGCGCCTGCGTAAGCACGATGCCACTCCTGCCAGCCAGCGCTTTTGCCGGATTGCCCGCGCGAAACGAAACGTCGAACAGGTTCAGAAACGAGGGATCGACAAAGGCCCCGTCCACGTTGAGCGACTTGTCACCGGCGGCCAGCAGCAGGGTTATGGGTCGGTACCGGGCGGCCTCCTCAATGTCGGGGTAGTTTTGTTTGAGCGTGGGGGCCAGCGGTCGCGGCGTGGTTTCCCAGGCCTGCGCTTCGCCGTTAATAACATCCCGGTTGTAGACCTGATACAGCCGTTCCGTTTTCTGGTAAAAGCGGTCGTAGGTCAATTCGCTTTGTATCCACAACACGATGAGCGCCGACGCCGCCATGCCCACGGCCAGCCCGGCCATGTTCAAAAAGGCATAGCCTTTCGCCCGCAGCAGCGTCCGTATCGTGATGGCTAAATAATTCCGCAGCATGTGTGTCAGATTAGGCGTTACTTACTCGGTTCGCAGGCTTTTCACCGGGTTCAACAGGGCGGCCTTGACGCTCTGAAAGCTCACCGTCAGCAGCGCGATCGCCACCGCCAACGTACCTGCACCCGCAAACATCCACCAGTCGAGTTGAATCTTGTAGACGAAGTCGGTCAGCCAGGTGTCCATAGCCCACCACGCGAGCGGCGAGGCAATCACGATGGCAATTACCACCAGTTTTAGAAAGTCTTTCGAGAGCAGCACCACCACACTCGCTACACTGGCACCCAATACTTTACGGATACCAATTTCTTTGGTGCGGCTTTCGGCCGTAAACGTCGCCAGCCCAAACAGGCCCAGACATGACACGAATACCGACAGGATCGAAAAGTACAGGATGATGCGCCCCGTGCGCTGCTCGGCCCGGTATTGGGCGTCCAGTTCCTGATCGACGAAACCGTAGCTGATGGGACTGTTCCGCTCGTATTGACTGTAGCGCTTCGACACATCGGCGATGGTTTTCGGCATCGAGGCCCCCGCTTTCGTTTTTACGAGCAGCGTGAAATAAGGGTTGTCGGGGCGGAAGCGGAACAGAAAGGGTTCGATGGCCACGCGCAGGGGCCGGAAGTGAAAATCCTTCAGCACGCCCACCACGATGCCCGTCGGCCCCCAGAATTTGATGCGTTTGCCAATGGCCGTGGCCGGTGTCCAGCCCATGCGCCGGGCCGCCGTTTCGTTGATCATGAAGGCACCCAGCGTGGCCGACGTATCGGATGGTATGCGCCACGAGAAATTGCGGCCGGTGGCCAGTTGCATCCCCGTCGTTTTCAGAAAATCAGCGTCGACGTTCATCTGCGTCATCAAAAATTTGTCGTCGGCGCGCTGCCCTTCCCACTCGACATCCGACGAGTTGGTAATGTCGACCAGGTTGCTGGTGGTGGCAGCGGCGCTCGCGACGCCGGGCACCTGTTCAATTTCTCGTTTGAAGGTCAGCGCCTTCGTCCGCAGATTGCCTTTCATGCGCACATACAGCAACTGCGACTTATCGAAGCCAAGCTTTTTGGTTTGCATAAACGCCAGTTGCCGGTAAATGACCACGCTGCCGATCACCAGCCCCACGGCCAGTGCAAACTGCCCCACCACCAGCGACTGCCGAAACGCCTGCCCCGATTTCACCGACAAACCCAGCGAGAGCGACGTGCTTTTCAGCACCCGCGCCGGTCGGAACGACGACAGGAAAAACGCCGGGTAGAGACCCGTCAGCAGGCTCACCAAGCCCGTCAGGCCAGCCAGCATCAGCCAGAACCGGGGTTCGTCAGCCGGGATACTCAACTGTTTGCCCGACAGGTCATTGAACAGCGGTAACAGGCTCTGCAACAGCAGCAACGCCGTCCCCACGGCCAGGCTCGTCATCAGCAGGGCCTCGCCCAGAAACTGCGCAATCAGGCTGATGCGCGTTGCCCCAACGGCCTTGCGGACACCCACCTCCCGCGCCCGCTGCGCCGCTCGTGCCGTGGCCAGGTTGATGAAGTTGACGACCGCAATCAGGAGCACGATAAGGCCCACGGCCAGGAAAATCCGTACGTAGAGGATGTCGCTCCGCTTGCCCCAGTCGGTCTGGAAATCAAACTTCGACTTGAGGTAGATGTCGCCCAGCGGTTGCAGAAACAGGGTTGTTGTGCTGTCGCCATTGTAGCGGTTAAGTTGGTGGCTCAGTTTATCGGTAAACGCGGCGAGGTTAGTCGACGTACCCACGCGGTCCGTATTGAGCAGGAGATAGGTGTGGTAGCTGTTGCTGCTCCATTTCTGACTCCATTCATCGTTTTTTTCCTCCCACGCGAGGGGCAGCAACACGTCGAACTGAAGGTGCGACCGAACCGGCGGATCTTTCACCACGCCCGACAGCGTAAAAGCCTGCTCGCCGTTGAAGGAAATGGGTTTGCCAATAATGCCCATCCGCGCCCAATTAGCGCCAAACAGCCGCGCCGCCATGCTTTCGCTGATCACCAGATCGTTGGGGCTCCGCAGCACTTGCTGCCGGTTGCCGGCTACCAGCGGGAAATCGAACAGGCTAAAAAGCGTAGGGTCGACAATCAGCGCATGCTCGGCTTCAGCCACCTGCCGCCCCTGACTGAGCACGCCTCCCCACTGTTTAATCCGCAGCGTTTGAGCCACTTCGGGGAAATCACGGCGGAGCGCGGTGGCAAGTGGTCCCGGCGTCACGACCACGTCATGCCAACCGTCGGCCTGTTTCTGGTGCTCGGCGAGGCGGTAGATGCGGTCGAAGTTGGTGTGGAAACGGTCGTAGCTCCATTCATCGACCACATAAAGCCCGATGGCGGTGCAGCAGGCCAGCCCCAGCGCCAGCCCCACGATGTTCATGCCCGAATAGACCTTGTTTTTCCACAGGTTCCGGACGGCGATTTTGAGGTAATTCCGTAGCATAGTCGTTGGGGGGAAATAGCGGGGAAAGGCAGGGATGGCGGGGAATGGCAGGGAAGCGAGGTCGTTGCGTATCCATGCCATCCTCGTCGTTTCCCCGCTATCCCCGCTTCTTAGTCGCTGCGAAGGGATTTCACGGGGTCCATCAGGGCGGCTTTGATGCTGTGGAACGAGACCGTCAGCAGGGCAATCAGCATAGCGGACAGACCAACGCCCACGAAGACCCACGGGCTTATAACGACCCGGTGGGCGTAGTTGGCCAGCCAGCTATCCATCCCGAACCAGGCGAGCGGCACGGCAATAGCCAAGGCAATGAGCACCAGTTTAACAAAGTCGCGCGAGAGTAACAACACCAGACCCGGAATACTGGCGCCCAGCACCTTACGCACCCCAATCTCTTTGGTCCGCTGCTCGATCATCAGCAGGGCAATGGCAAACAGGCCGATGCACGACAGCACGATGGCGATGCCCGCCGCCAGGCTCAATACCTGCGAGAGCTGCTCTTCATCCTGGTACCAGGCGTCGACGTTTTCGTCCAGAAACGAGCCCATGAATTCCGCCTGCGGCGCGACCTCGGCCCACGTCTTTTTCAATTTCTCCATGGCCCCCGCCAGGCTCTGCGGCGCCACCCGGACGAAGACATAGCGGATAGGTTCGTTGTTGGACAGGTACAGCATGATCGGGTTGGCGCGTTCGGCAACCGAATAGAGCCGAAAATCGGGTACCACCCCAATGATTTGCAGTTTGTCAGTATCGTCGCCGAGTAACGTACCTACGGGGTTCGCCACGCCCATTTGCCGGGCCAGGCTCTGCGTGACGATGATCCGACGCGAGGAATCGGCGGCGTAGGCGCGGTTGAAATCGCGCCCGGCCAAGATTTTTATGTTCAGGGTTTTCAGGTAGTCGTAGTCGATCAGCAACCCGTCGGTGCTGAGCGGTTTCCCCTTGTGCGTAAACCCAATCGTACTACGTGAGCTGACCCGGTCTTTGCCCCGGCCCAGATTGATACCCGTACCCGTCACGGCCAATACCGTCGGGTCGTTGGCTAGTCGGTTACGCAAACGGTTCAGCACCTGCCGGCCATCCACCTGATTACCCACCGGAATACTGATTACCTGCTCTTTATCGAACCCGAGCGGGCTACTCCGCAAATACCCTACCTGCTGGAAAGCGATAATGGTGCAGCAGGCGAGCAGGCACGATAGCGCAAACTGCGTGACGATGAGCGCATTCCGCATCGCACCGGGCCGTTGGGTGGTTAATTTGCCTTTCAGCACCTCGATGGTGTTGAACCGGGCCATTTGCCAGGCCGGATAGCCGCCCGCCACCAAGGTGACCAGCCCCACCACCGCCAGACTCATGCCGATGAAGCCGGGTTGTAGCATGGTAGCCAGCTTCAGTTTCGCCCCAAACTGCGCGTTGAAAGCGGGTAGCAGCCCATTAGCCAACACCGCACCCAACACAAAGCCCAGCAGACAAACCAGCCCCGATTCGCTCCAGATCTGAAGGAACAAACTGCCCTTGAGCGCTCCCAGCGATTTACGCACACCTACTTCCCGTGCCCGCGTAAACGACCGCGCAATGCTCAGGTTGATGAAGTTGATGGAGGCAATAGATAGGATAAAAAACGCCATGCCCATCAGCACATAAATCACGGCCACGGGCGTGCCTTTGTTGTCGCTCATTTCACGGTTGAAATGCACGTTGGCGAGAGCTTGCAGGCGAACGGCAAACAGATCGCCCTTGGCATCGGGCTGCGCCTTTTTCTTCTTCAGTTCGTCAATGTCGGTCTGAAAGTATTTCTGGGTAAAGGCTTTCAGGCGCGTTTCCAGTGTGGACTGACTCAGTTGGGGCGGCACTTTGAGGAATACCTGTAGCGACCGGTCTTCCCATTTCGTTTTGCCAGCGGCGTAGCCGGGTGCATCCTCAATCCGAACGAGCGCGTCGAAGCGCACCGAGGAGTTGTCAGGTACGTCGGCCAGAACGCCCGTTACGATAAAATCACGTTGCGCGCCATCGCTCCCAAGCCGCAGCCGCTTACCCACGGGATTAACCCCGCCAAACAGGTCGTGGGCCATGTTTTCGCTGATGACCACGCTGCCCAGTTCACGCAGAACCACATCCCGATTGCCGCTGAGCAGTGGAAAGGAAAACAGCTTCAGGAAGCCGGGATCGGTGTAGTTGATCAGCTTATCGACGTACTTGCCGTTGGCTTCAACCAGCGTTTTGCGCCCGATCTGCACCCGGGCGGTGGCGTCCAGTTCGGGAAAATCGGCGGTAAGGGCCGGCCCCATCGGCAGCGGGAACGTACCTGATTTCGTGGGCCGTTCGGGATCGTTGGCGGCGAGGTACAGTTGAAAAATCCGGTCGCCATCTTCGTGAAACGAATCGTAGGTCAGGTGTACGTAGGCTGTCAGCAGCAGGAACACGCTGATGCAGAACGCCACCCCCAGCCCGACCAGGTTAATGGCTGTGTAGCCCCGATTTTTCCAAAGGCTGCGAAGCGCGATTTTGAGGTAATTACGAAGCATATAGTGCCCGATTAACTGATTTGCCAACGGCTAATCCAAACGCCGTACCAAACAAATAAATACCTGATTATCAGCAGTATATTAATCCGAATAGACATGAATTGTCCGCAAGTGGACAGCTAAATCGCATTTGCGGACAGTGGGGGCAAGCGCCATAGACTTTCTGAGCGCCGCGTTTCTTACCCCGTCTCCTCTGCCTGTACTATTCCGCTCGTAATGAATTCGCCGGGTTTAGCAGCGCAGCACGGACGCTTTGGAAGGAGACGGTCAGTAAGGCAACAGCGATGGCCAGCGTACCGGCACCCGCAAATACCCACCACTCGACTTCGACTTTGTAGGCGAACCCCTGTAACCAGCGGTTCGTGGCCCACCAGGCCAGCGGCGAGGCGATCACGATGGCAATCAAAACCAACTGCACAAAATCTTTGGAGAGCAACGTCACGATGCTGCTTATGCTGGCGCCCAGCACCTTGCGCACGCCAATTTCTTTCGTACGCTGTTCGGCCATGAACGTTGCCAGCCCGAACAGCCCGAGACAGGCAATCAGGATAGCCAGCGCGGAGGCTACGGTAAACACCTGCCAATACTGCTGCTCGCGCTGGTACTGCTGATTGTAGCGCTCATCGACGAAGGCAAACACAAAGGGGTTACCCGGAAAAGCAGCTTTATAGCGTTGTTCGATCTCAGCCAGTTTACGCCCGATCTGGTCGGTCGTCAGTTGCACGGTCAGGTCGGCGACAGCCCGGCGGGGCAAATAAATGGTGGGCTCAATGAGTTGCTGTAACCCCTGATGATGGTAGTCTTTCACCACCCCGACCACCTCGAAGGTACCCCCCCAGCTAATCGGTTGGCCCGCCGCCTCAGCCGCCGAGATGAAACCCAGCTGCCGGGCGGCCGTTTCGTTGACCAGCACCTTCTGGCTCTTCTCCCAAGCCAGTTCGGCCTCGCGGGCGCTGAAATTCCGGCCCGCCACCAACGCTATTTCGTAGGTAGGCAAGTAGCGTTCGTCGATAACGAGCATAGCGTAGCCTTTTTTCGCGTCGTCGGGCCGGATCGGCGCCCCGTTCCCCTGCTGCTTTCTGACAATCCCGTTCGTTGTGAAATCGAGCGGATTACCGGGCGTGTTTCCCTGGCACAGCCGCTGCACGTACGGGCGTTGCACCAGTTGCTGCTCAAACAGCGCCTGCCGGGCGGCCAGTTGCGCATCGTCGCCGACCGAGGGTCGCTGAATGACCAGACGCTGATCCAGCCGGACGCCCAGCGCTTTATTCTGCATGTACGTCAGTTGCCGATACAGCACAAAGGTGGCGGCAATCAGGGCGACCGATGCGCTGAACTGAGCGACGACCAATCCCTTGCGGAGCCAGGCACCCCGGCTCGTCGGCAGCCAGCCTTTGAGCGTCTGCACCGGTTTGAAGGCCGTCAGCGTACCGGCCACGTAGGCCCCCGACGCCAGCGCGCCCGTCAGCAGCAACCCCACACCCGCCAGCCAGAACGGATCGGACCGCAGCACAGCCAGCGACAGGTTTATCCGAACAAACTGGTTGTAGCTGTCCTGCACGACAACAACCAGCAGCAACGCCAGCCCAAAGCCAAGGCCGTTGACCAACAGCGACTCGCCCAGAAACTGGCCCACGAGCTGCCGTCGCCCGGCCCCGATCACCTTCCGAACCCCCACTTCTTTACCGCGCTTGAGCGCCCCCGCCGTGGAGAGATTTACGTAGTTGAACCAGGCGATGAACACGATCAGCGTAGCCAGCGCACTGAGCAGGTATACAAAGCCCAGACTCCCGCCGGTAGGGTACGGATCGCTCAGCCTCTGCGCCAGGTGCAGATTGCCCGCCGGTTGAAGCAGCAGGCGGCTCTTATCGTTGGGATTGGCCTGCTGCTTGAAGGCGTTGAATTTGGCCTCCAGGGCGCGAGGGTCGGTCTGGGCGTTGGTTAGTTGTAAAAACGTCGTCAGGTAATTGCCGTCGAAGCCATCGAGCCGGGCCCAGTCGTTGCCGTTTAGATTGGCCGGGTTGGCCAGCGTCTGTAGCGCGAAGATGGCATCGAACCGCAGATCGGAGTTCGTGGGCATATCGGCATAGACGGCCGTGACGGTGTAGCGCATTTTGCCAAACCGGTTGTAGAGCATCAGCGACTGCCCCACAGCCTTTTCCGTACCGAAATACGTGCGTGCTTTGGTGGCCGACAGGGCTACCGTACTCGGCTCCGCAAGGGCGCTGCCAGCATTGCCCTGCACCAGTGGAAACGTGAAGAGCGAAAAGAAGCTGGCATCGGCATAGACCAGTTTCTCTTCGCGAAACGGCTGAGGCGGCCCGTTTTTTCGATCAATGGCGATAATGCCGTTGGCCGAATGTTCAGCGATCCGGCAGTAGTCGCGCACGTCGGGGAACTGCTGTTTGGCCAGCGGCGCCACCGCCGGAGCCAGATCGGTATATGTGTCGCCGTCTTCGTTTTGCCCCGTCAGCCGGTAAAGCGTGGGTAAGTTGGTATGAAACGCGTTGACGCTTCGTTCAAAGCTGACGTATTCCAGAATCAGCAGAAATGTGGCCATGCCGAGGGCCAGCCCCGCGATGTTGACAACCGAAAAAACCTTGTCGGTCCATAGTTTACGGAGGGCAATAGTGAGCGTAGCGCGGAACATAGTGGTGGTTGGTTAAGGAGTTTGGGGGGTACGTTCGGCCATGCTCAGCCCGTCTTTAGCACCCGTTACGACAAGCATCAGTTGGGCCGGGCTGGGCGCGGTGTTTCTGACGAGGGCTGCCGATCCAGCCGAAAACCGAATCGTCTGCGCGTCGCCCGGCCGGAACGTACCCAGCCAGACGACTTGCCCGTCGGCCCGGCGCTCGGCGAGCGTGACAGGTACGTTGCCAACATTGCGGGCCTGCACGGCGAAAGCACCACGCTGGTTACCGCCCAGCTCAAACTGCTTGCCCGGCTGAACGGTCAGCGCCGACTTAAGCAGGTTCATCTGGCACCCGCAACAAACCACCAGCAACAGGGCTGGCAGGGTGCGTTTCAAGGACATCATGGTACAGCGGTTAACAGAGGAAAGCGCCTGTAGACGAATTACCGTTTGGCCACGTTGATGACGGTCGCGTGGGCTGAATTCACCGCGTTCACCGTTTGCGCGTTGACCCGAACGGTGGCGTTGGCCTGCGTGACCACGTCGGCGGTTTGGGTGATCAATCCCTCAGCGCTGACGGTCCCGTTGGCGGAGCTAACCAGCTTGAACGTATCGGCCCGGCCCCGTAGCGTTACCTCGCCATTAGCTTCGTTGGCTAGCTCGAAGGTTCTGTTCTGCAAGCCGCTGACCACCACGTCGCTGTTGGTGTCGTGCGTAAGGCGGTTTAGCTGCGGCGTTTTGACCACGACCCGAAGCGAGGCCTTGCTGATCCAGAACCGCTTGTTCTGGTCCGCTTCCACAAACAGCCGGAGGGTGCCGTTTTCACTCACGATCCGCACCAGCGGTTGCAGGTTATCGTCGGCGCTCAACGTTACCGACGATTCTGACCCGCCGACCTGCACCGTGACCTCCGCCGGGAACTGCGAAATCTCGATAGCGTCGAACGCCGCCACGGTTTTGGTCGACCGAATCACCTGACCACTGCCGCGCAATTCCCTTGCCGGCTCATATTTCCCGCTTTGTGCATGGAGCCCGAGAGGCACCATCAAAGCCATCAGCATAACTGTCGTTTTCATGAATAAGGGGATTAGTCGCTCCGTAAGGATTTAACCGGGTTCATCAGCGCCGCCCGGATACTCTGGAAACTAACCGTGGCGATGGTGATCAGCAGGGCAACGAGCGCCGTCAGCACGAAAACCGACGGGCCAATCTGGATCTGGTACGCAAAATTTTCGAGCCAGCGCTGCATCACGTACCAGGCCAGTGGCGAGGCAATGACAATGGCGATGACGACCAGTTTCAGGAAATCGCCCGACAGCATCAGCACGACGTTGCCCACCGTGGCGCCCAACACTTTCCGAATCCCGATTTCTTTGGTGCGCTGCTCCACGTTGAACGACGCCAGCCCGAAAAGGCCGAGGCACGAGATCAGGATGGCGATAAACGTGAAGTAGCCCACCACGGTCGCCAGCCGGGTTTCGGCCACGTAGTTTTTCTGAAACTCATCGTCCAGAAAGCTATAGGCAAACGGTTCGCTGGGGTTGACTTTTTGCCAGGCGGCTTCCACCGACCGCAGTACGGCCTGCATATCGCCCGGCTTGGCCCGCGCTACCACGTAGTTGTAGCTGCCCCCGTTCAGCGTAAAGGCGTAGGGCGTAATGGGCAGGTGCAGGTCTTCAAAATGAAAATCCTTGACCACGCCCACGATCGTGAAGCCTTCGCGGGTGCCACTCCGCTCGGTATACGCTTTCTGGCCGATGGCTGCCTGCGGGGAGGCATACCCCAATTCGTTTACGGCCCGCTCGTTCAGGATGACGTTGCCGGTATCGGCTGGGTACGTTCGCGAAAACAACCGACCCGCCACGGGCCGAATCGCCAGGGTGTTCAGGTAGTCGAAATCGATGCGGTTGGTCCGGGTACGTTCGGCTTGCTGCACCGTCTGCCCTTCGCCATAAAACGAAGCATCTTCGGGATTAAAAATGCCCGGGTAATAGGCCGACGCCCCCACCGACGCGATCTGCACGTTGCTGGCCAGCGCATTTTTCAGGGCGGTGTAGCTGGCTTTGGCGGTGGCGCTTCGCAGCGGAATCACCAGTTGCTGCTCTTTGGCAAAACCCAGGTCCGTCGAGCGCAGGAACGTCATCTGCTGCCCAATCACCAGCGACGCGATGATCAGAATGGCCGACAGCGTAAACTGGAACACCACCAGCCCCCGACGCAGCGACACGGCGGCCAGGCCGCTGGCGCGGCCTTCGCGGCCTTTCAGCGCCAGTATGGGCCGGAACGACGACAGGTAAAAGGCGGGGTAACTTCCCGCCAGCAGACCCGTGAACAAACTGAGCCCGAAAAAGCCGCTCAGCAGTATCAGCAACTGGCCTGCTGAGAAATGAACCGTTTTACCCGACACCTGCTCGAATACCGGAATCAGTAGCCACGTAAAGCCGAGCGCCAGCCCGAAAGCGAAAACGCTGAACAGGAACGACTCGCTCAGAAACTGCCCCACCAGCGCCCCCTGCGCGGCACCCAATGCTTTCCGGATGCCCACCTCACCCGACCGTTTGGCCGAACGAGCCGTGCTCAGGTTCATGAAGTTGATGCAGGCGATCAGCAGCGTAAAGACGGCCACCGACAACAGAATGTACAGGTACGTCAGGCTGCCGTTGGGCGTTACGTTGTGGGGCAGGTCGGTATGCAGGTGAATGTCAGTCACGGCCGTCAGGAACTGCCGTTTGTCGAACCCCGCCGCCTGCAGGTCTTTGCGCATGTACTTGTCCACAAAAGCCGGGAGCTTGGCCTCTAGCTTGCGGGCATCGGTGCCGGGTTTCAGCTTCAGGTACGTGAAAAACATGTTGTTGCCAGCCATGCCCGTCTGGCCTTTCACGTATTGCTCCAGTCCGCCGCCCGCAAACGACAGGAAAAACCGGGCGTTGATGTGCGAAGGGACCGTGCCCGGCCGGAATACGCCCGTAACCGTGTAGTCGTTGTCGCCGTTGGTGTTGCTTTCCACATGCACCACCTTGTTGAGCGCCGGTTCGTTCCCAAAGAGTTTATGAGCGATTTCTTCCGACAGCACAATGGTGTGGGGGGCCACCAGGGCCGATTCGCCCCGCCCTTCTACGAACGCATAGTTGAAGAAGTTAAAAAACGTTGGGTCGGCCAGGTACCCGTCGGTTTCATAGAAAATGCGCCTGGTGTTGGCCGGCCCATCGTAGCGCAGCAACGTTTTGTCTTCCGCGAAAAGACCGACCAGCCGCGTTGTGCTGCCGATTTCGGCGTATTCCTGCTTGAGCGCGTCGGCAACGGGATACGGCGTGGCCGCGGTCTTCTTCTCACCGTCGGGCCTGACAAACACCGTCCCGATCTGGTACAGCTGCCCCACCTCGGGGTGCTGCGTATCATAGCTGAGCTCGTCGTAGACGTAAAGGCTAATGAGCAGGCAGCACGACAGACCCGCCGCCAGGCCAAGAATGTTGATGAACGAAAAGACCTTGTGCTTGACAAGATTCCGCCAGCTGATTCGGAGATAGTTTGATAGCATAGGATAGAGGGGATTGGCTAGGGGTTATGGGCAAAGGGCGGAGAAAGAGGACCTGGGAATCGTCACCCTACGCCACGCGCGCGTTGCCCCCAGCCCTGTATTATTCGGCCCGTAAACTCTTGACTGGATTCATCAAGGCGGCTTTGATGCTTTGGAAGCTCACCGTCAGCAGCGCGATCGCCACCGCCAACGTACCTGCGAGAGCAAACACCCACCACTCGATATCGATCTTGTAGGCAAAATCCTGCAACCACTGGCGCATGGCCCACCAGGCGAGCGGCGAGGCAATCACGATGGCAATCACCACCAGCTTCAGGAAGTCTTTCGAGAGCAGCGCAATTAGGCTGGGCACGCTGGCGCCCAGCACCTTCCGCACGCCAATCTCTTTGGTGCGCTGTTCGGCTGTGAACGCAGCCAGGCCAAACAAGCCCAGGCAGGCGATGAGTACGGCCAGCGCGGCGAACGTCAGCGCCAGCGTACCGATGCGCTGTTCAGCGCGGTACATGCGGTCGAAGCCGTCTTCCATAAATTCGTAGCTGAACGGCTGTTCCGGCACCAGCGCCTTCCATTTCGCCTCGATCTGACGCACCAGCGCGGGCAGGTTGGCGCTGTTCAGCCGGAAGGCCGCGCCGCCCGAGTTTGGATTGAGCACCATGCTCAGCCCACCGATGTTTTGCCGGAGCGATTCGTAATGAAAGTTCTTGATGATCCCGATAACTGTGTACGTTTTGAACGTCTTCAACTGCCCATCGGCGTAGGAAGCGATGCGTTTACCCACAATCGAGTTGCCGCCAAACAGCTTCGCAGCCGTTTCGTTGAGGATGATAGCCGACGAATCGGAGCCAAACGAGCGAGAGAAGTCACGCCCCTGTACCACCTGCATGCCAAATGTTTTGATGTAGTCGTGGTCGACCCCCCAGTTCTGCATGTTAACGGCCTTGGCCTGCTCGACCTGTCCTTCCGGGAAAAACGACGTGTTGCTTCGGTTGCTGGGCGTGGGCAGATAGCCCGACACCGACCCGCTAACGACCCCCGGCAATTGCAGCACCTCCTGTTTGAAGGTTTCAGCGCGTTTATCCAGCACGTTCACCCCGTTGACGGTCAGCACATGGTCGCGCTGGAATCCCAGGTTCTTGGTCTGGATGTAGGTGATTTGCCGGTATACGATCAACGTACCAATAATAAGCACCACCGACATCATGAACTGAAACACCACCAGCCCGCTCCGCAGGCTTACCCCCCGCCGGCTGGTGTTGGTCGAGGTAGAGCCTTTCAGCACCGCGATGGGCCGGAACGACGACAAAAACAACGCGGGATAGCTACCCGCCAGCAGACCTACCACGATGGGCAGCAGCACCAACACCAGCAGCCAGTAGGGCGACAGCAGTTGCCGGAGGCTGAGTGTTTTGGCGGCGACGTCGTTGAACAGCGGCATCAATAGAGCTACCAGCGCCAGAGCAAGCAGCATAGCCAGGCTGGTCATCAAGACCGATTCGGCCATAAACTGGGTCATGAGCTGACTTCGCTCCGACCCCAGCACTTTCCGCACGCCCACTTCTTTAGCCCGCCCGGCCGAGCGCGCCGTAGCCAGATTCATGAAGTTGATGACCGCAATGAGCAGGATAAACAACGCTACCGCCGAGAAAATATAGACGTACTGGATGTTGCCGTTAGGGGCCAGTTCAACCTGTTGGTTAGAGCGCAGGTGAATATCTTTCAGCGGCGTCATCCAGATGTGAAACCGATTGCCGGATTGCTTAAACTGGCTGAAGCTGGAGCCGATGGCCGCCTGAAACTGAGGGCCGCCGTATTTCTCGGTAACCACGTCGAGATTTTTGGCAAACACGTCGGGATCAGTGCCCGGCTTCAGCACGATGTACGTATGGTGGTTGTTGCTCAGCCACTGCCCCCAGGTGTAATCGTCGGACGCCATCGACAGGAAGAAATCGGCGTGGAAGTGCGTGTTGGCGGGCATGTCGCGCATGAGACCAGTGACCTTGTAATCCTGTTTGTCGAACACCATGGTTTGCCCCAGCGGGTCCTGATTGCCAAAGTGCCGCCGCGCGGCCGCTTCACTGATCACCACCGTATACGGCTGCGTCAGCGCCCGTTTCGGGTCACCACTGACGAGTGGTAACGTGAAAACATCAAACAGGGTAGAGTCGGCGAAGGTGATGTTGTCTTCACGCAGCGTGTTGATCGTGCCCGCGCGCTTCACGGGGTACGTTCCCCGCTGATGCAGCCGCACGTACTGTTCCACCTGCGGGTAGTCCCGCTTGAGCGTGGGCCCAACGGGGTCGGGGGTCACGGCCATGTTCATGCTGTTGCCGCCAAACTTGATATCGACGTTCAGGCGGTAGATGCGGTCGGCTTTGGTGTGGTAGCGGTCGAAGCTCCATTCATCGACCACATACAGCATAATGAGCAGGCAGCAGGCCAGGCCCAGCGCCAGCCCAAACAGGTTGATCAGCGTATACCCCCCCTGCTTGCGGAGGCTACGAAAGGCCGTTTTCAGATAGTTCGTCAACATATGCGTAGGGGTTTGGGCGTGGGGCTGGGGGCGCGGGGCTGGCAGGACAACGAATCTCCTTGCTCACGGCCCCAAGCCCTCGGCTATTCAGATCGAAGCGATTTAACGGGGTTCATGAGGGCCGCGCGCAGGCTTTGGTAACTGACCGTGACCGCCGCCACCACCACGGTAGCCAGCAGCGCAACAACGAACATAGACGGCTCTACGTCGATGCGGTATTGAAATGATTCGAGCCAGTGGGTCATTACCCACCAGGCCACCGGGGCGGCCACCACAAAGGCAACGAGGATCAGGCGGGCAAATTCCCGGCTAAACAGCCACAGAATGCTGCTCACGCTGGCGCCCAGCACCTTTCGCACCCCGATCTCCTTGGTCCGCTGATTGACCATGAACAGGATCAGGCCATATAGGCCCATGCAGCCGATCAGCAGCGCAATGGCCGCGAAGAAATTGACCAGCCGCCCCATTGTCAGCTCCTCCTGGTAGTTCTTCTGAATCTGGTCGTCGACAAATTCGTGGATGAAGTAATTGGCCGGATAGAGGCGGTTGTAGATGGCCTCTAGCTGAGCCAATACCCGCTGGTAGTTACCGGTCTGTAGTTGCAGGCTGGCACTGTAGTAGTTCGGCGAGTTAGTCGTGAAAAACGACGGGCCGATGGGGGTTTTCAGGTCGTTCTCGTTGTAATCTTTCAGCACCCCTACGATGGTCATAGGCGCGTATCCTTCCTTTCGCAGGAACTTGCCCAGCACCTGCGCCGGGTCGCGGTAGCCGAGTTTGCGCACCATCGTTTCGTTGACCAGGGCTTCGCGTATGGTATCCGACGGGGTCAGGTTGCGGCCCGCCACCAGCTTCAGGCCAAAGAGTGGCACGTACTGGTCGTCGATCCAGGTTTGCTGGGGACTGAATTTCTCTTCGTCCGGGCGCGTATCGAACCGAACGCTCGTGGTGCTACGCCAGCCCGACTGCGGCGCGCCGCTCATCGAGTAGCTGAAGCCGGTCACCTCGGGCAGCGCCGTAGCCAGGTTGCGGAAGGTGCTCATCTTGCTCAGGTCCTGGCGCTGAACGGATGGCAGCCGCACCGTCAGCAGGGCCTCTTTCCGGAAACCCAGGTCTTTCGTTTGTACGTAGTGCAATTGGCTCGCCACCACAATCAGCCCGATGATGAGCATCTGCGAGATGGCAAACTGCGTGACCACCAGCCCCCGCCGGATGGAGAAGCCGCCCGCCTGCTGCGTGGTGAGCCGGCCCGCCAGCGCCACGATGGGTTTGAACCCCGCCAGCACCAGCGCCGGATATACTCCCGACAGCAGCACGACGCCGACCATCAGCAGCAACAGCCAGCCAACAACCGAGGGCGAAAAGTAGAACGTGAACCGGAAGGCGCCGTGCAGGTACGTATGCGCCAGCGACAGGCCGTAGTTGAACACCAGCAGCGCCAGAACCATCGCCAGCCCGACAATCAGGGTTGTTTCGCCCATAAACTGCCCCAGCAACTGTTGCCGCGTGCTGCCCAGCACTTTACGCACGCCCACTTCGCGCGAGCGGTTCAGCGCCTGCGCCGTGGCCAGGTTCACGAAGTTGATGCTCGCCGTAATGACCAGAAACAACCCAATCACAAACAGCGACGCCAGCAGGTTTTTGCTTACGCCGCCAAATTCGGTGTTAAAGTGGAGGTCGCGCAGGGGGTGAAGGGGGTACGTAGTGATCGTCAGGTTGTCGGGATTGTGCTTTTTCAGGAACGCCACCATATCCCGGTTCCAGTTGGCGGGCGTATAGCGGTCGTTGAGGAGCACAAAGCAGTGTGTGCTGCTGTTCGTGTTTTTGAAATTGTCGTTGAGGGGTCGGCCCAGAAAGTCGGGCAGGGTAGCCCGTGAGCCAATGATCTCGTAGGCATAGTCGGTGTTGTCGGCATAGTCGGCGAAGACGCCCACGACCCGCGCCAGCGTATGGCCATCCAGTTTCAGTACCCGGCCCAGCGCGTCGGTGCTGCCCAGAAACTTGCGGGCCAGTTTGGCGCTGAGCACCACCGTACCCGGCTCGTTCAGGCTGGCCGGGCCGCCCGATAGCCAGGTGTAATCGAATAGCTTGAAGTAAGTGGGTGTGGTAAACGCGGCTTTGGCGTCGGCCTCCCTGAACTTCGTTTCGGCCCCGTCCTTTGTCTGGCCCGGTACCACTACCATCGGCTCCTCCCACTCTTCAATCATAGCCAGGGCTTCAATTTCCGGGTGGTCGAGTTGCAGCGCATCACCGAATCGTTCGGGCACGCCAGGCGATTGCATCTCGCCGTCCGACGTTTTGAACGACGACGTAAACTGGTAAATCCGGTCGTAGTGCTGATGGTGCGTATCGGTGCGGTAGTGATAGCGCACGAGGGCAAAGAGCAGCAGGGCACAGCCAATACCCAACCCCAGCCCCGTCACGTTGATCAGGGTATACAGCCGGTTGCGGCGAAGGGTCCGGAGGGCGATGGTCAGATACGAGCGAAGCATAGACTAAACAAGTTGAGTACAGGAAGGGAGTCAACTGTTGTGCCACGACGCAAAAAGGCCGTTTCTACTTCAGAAACGGCCTTTTTGTCCGTCAATTCTGTCCGATACTGGACAGTCATCTGTCCGATTGGGTACGGCAAAAACACACTATTCAGCGCGTAGGGAGTTGACTGGGTTCATCAGGGCGGCGCTGATGCTCTGGTAGCTGACCGTGAGCAGGGCAATCACGATCGCCAACGTACCGGCCCCGGCAAACGTCCACCACGCGATCTCGACTTTGTAGGCAAACCCGGCCAGCCATTGGGTCATGGCGTACCACCCCAACGGAACGGCGATGAGCAGGGCAATCAGCACAAGCTTCAGGAAATCTTTGCTTAACAGCGCTACAATGCCCGGCACCGTCGCCCCCAGCACCTTGCGCACGCCAATCTCTTTGGTGCGCTGTTCGGCCGTGAAGGTGGCGAGCCCAAAGAGGCCCAGACAGGCCACGAAAATGGTCAGGCCCGCAAATAGCCCCAGAATCAGGCCTATTTTCTGCTCGGCCTTGTAGGTGTTGGCGAAGCGCTCGTCGAGGAACGAATAGGTAAAGGGGGCCTCGGCGGTCAGTTGATTCCACTGGCTTTTGAGCGAAGCGAGCAACCCACTGATATCCTGCGCTTTCACCTTTACAATCGCAACGCCGCCCGTGTTGCCCAGGGTCATCACCAGCGGGGCAATCGGCTCGTGCAGCGATTTGAAATGAAAATCGTTCACCACCCCAATCACCCGGAACGTACTGACGTGTCCCTGATTGTCGGCATGGCCGATGGTGTGACCGAGCGCGTTGGTCGACCAGCCCAGTATCCTGGCGGCGGTCTCGTTCAGAATGACGCCCGATGAATCGGTACCAAAGGCGCTGGAGAAATTCCGGCCGGCGGCCAGCTTCATGCCCAGCGTTGGGATGTAGGCCTCATCGACGTCGTAACGCAGAGTTTTCACCAGCTGGGTCGAGTTGGCTTCGGGGTATACGAAGAAGTTATTGTTGCTGCTGGGGCCAGCGGGCAGAAAACGCGAGGTGCTCACGTTCACGACGCGTGAGTCCTGCCGGATTTTATCCCGGAAAACCGCCTCATTTTTGCCCAACAGCCACGTCTCGGGTAAGACCAGCACCTGCTCTTTGCTATACCCCAGCTTTTTGGTCTGGATGTAATTTAGCTGCTGATAGACAACGGCCGTACCGATGGTGAGGAGGATCGAAACGGCGAACTGAACGACAACCAGCCCACTCCGCAAGCTGATCCGGTTACGCCCACCGACCGACCTCGTGCCGCCCGCCGAGCCGCCTTTCAGCACGGCGATTGGTTTGAACGCCGACAGGAAGAAGGCCGGGTAGCTGCCCGCCAGCACGCCCACCACCAACCCAAGCAGCAGCAGGGCCGGGGCCAGCCAGGGGGTCGCTATGAAATTCAGGGTCAGGGCTTTGTCGGCTAGCTCGTTGAAGAAGGGCAGGGTTACATAGACCAGCCCCACCGCCAGCAGCAGCGAAAAGGCTGTCAGCAATAGCGATTCGACCAGAAACTGCGCCGTCAGGCTTTGCCGGGCCGAGCCAAGCACTTTCCGCACGCCCACTTCTTTGGCCCGTTTTGACGCGCCCGCCGTGCTGAGGTTCATGAAATTGATGCAGGCGATACCCAGCATCAGCAGGGCGACCACTCCAAACAGGTAGACATACTGCCGGTTGCCATTTGTGCCGAGGTCAAAAGCGAAACTCGAGTGCAGGTGAATGTCAGTCAGCGGTTGCAGGTAGAGGCCAATGTCGTTGCCTTTCTGCCGGAATTGGGACAAGCTCATCCCCATTGCCTGTTTCAACTGCGGGCCGATGTATTTCTCGACGACCTGCGGCAGTTTGGCTTCCAGCCGTTTGTAATCGTAGCCCTTGGGCAGCACCAGGTACGTGAAAAACTCGGAAGTCATCCACGAATTGGCTTTGGCTTCCGGCAGGCTCGCCATCGACAGGAAGAGGTCGAAGTGAAAGTGCGAATTGGTGGGTACGTTGTCGATCACGCCGGTTACCTGATAAGTAGCATTCCAGCTTTTGAGGCTGATGAGTTGCCCCAGCGGGTCTTTGTCACCGAAATACTTCCGGGCCAGCGCCTGCGTAATGACGGCGGTGTTGGGCCGCAACAAGGCGGTTTTGGCGTTCCCTTCCAGCAATGGCAGGGTGAACACCTGCAAGAGATTCGAGTCGGCAAAAGCAACGGCAGCCTCCCGGAAGGTCGTGTTGTTGACCGTCACGATGGGCGACCCCGCCATCCGGATGCGGGTGGCGTCTTCGACTTCCGGGTAATCGGCCTTGAGGGCCTGTGCCACGGGCGGCATCACGTGCGCCTCGTTCATGGCGCCCCCCGCCGAGCTCCCCCGGAAGATGACCCGTACGATGCGGTCGGCCTTTTCGTTGAAGCGGTCGTAGCTCAGCTCATCGAGCACAAACAGCATAATGAGCATACAGGTCGCCAGCCCCATCGCCAGCCCGATGCTGTTGATGAATGTGAAGGCTTTGTTCTTGCGCAGACTGCGCCAGGCGATTTTGATGTAGTTGGCTAGCATACGAATGTGGGGGCTACTCGGCGCGTAATGAGTTGACGGGATTCATCAGGGCCGCTTTGATACTTTGGAAACTGACCGTGGCCAGGGCGATACCAATGGCTAACGTACCGGACAGGGCAAACACCCACCATTCGATCTGGATCTTGTAGGCGAACGTACCCAGCCATTGATTCATGGCCCACCAGGCCAGCGGTGAAGCAATGAGGATGGCGATGAGGACCAGCTTGAGAAAGTCTTTGCTCAGCAGGGCCACGATGCTGCCCACGCTGGCGCCCAGCACCTTGCGCACCCCGATTTCTTTGGTGCGTTGTTCGGCCATAAAGGTGGTCAGGCCAAATAGTCCGAGGCAGGCAATCAGGATGGCTAAGCTGGTGAACGTGAGCAACAACTGGCTCTGTTTCTGCTCCGTTGCGTACTGACGGGCAAAGCGCTGATCCAGAAACTGATACTCGAACACGCCCCCCGGTTCGACCTGCTGGTACACCTGCTGAATCAACGCCAGTGCGGCTTCGGTCTGCCCCGCCCGAATGCGCACGTAGACGTTATCTTCGTCGTTGGCGTCGGGCGGGAGTTGCAGCACCAGCGGCTCAATTTTGTGTTGCAGCGAGTGCGTGTGAAAATCCTTCACCACGCCCACCACCTGCCGCTCAGCGGGGCCTTTGTTCGAGAAGAACTTCACCCGTTTGCCAATCGGGTTCTGCCAGCCAAGCGCCTTGACCAGCGTTTCGTTCACCAGCACGGCATACTGCCGGTCGGCGGCGACGTTCTGGCTCGAAAAATTCCGCCCTTTCGCCAGCTTGATTTCCATTGTCGGCAGAAAATCGGGATCGACTTTAAGCGTGCGCGTCATCCGGGTCGATTCGCTCATCTTGCCATCGACTTCGAAGAAGTAGCCGCTCCCGCCCAGGTCGTTGGTACCGACGGGGTTGCTCGCCGCCGCGACGCGGTCGATCAGTGCGCTACCCAGCAGTTGGGCTTTGATCGCCGGGAGCTGCGTGCGGCTCTGTTCGTCGTTCAGGTGGAAGGTCAGCACCTGCTCTTTATTGAACCCGAGCGGCCGGGTCAGCGCGAACCGCAGTTGCTGGTAAATAATCCCCGAGGCGGCAATCAGCGCCACCGTAATCACAAACTGGAACGTGACCAGCGACTTCCGAAACGCCAGCGTCGCGGCCTGATCACCAAGTTGCCCGCGCAGGGCCGTAACGATGCGCGCCCGCGACATAAACAAGGCTGGATACGCGCCGCTGAGCAGCGTAGTCAGCAGCAGGAAACCCAAAAGGGCCAGTATGCTATAGCCCGGCCCAAACCGTTCCAGCGAGAGTTGCTTGCCGGTCAGGTCGTTGAACAGCGGCAGGGTGCTTTGCGCCAGCAACAGCCCTAGGGCCGTAGCCAGCGTGGTTAGCAGCAACGTTTCGGCCAGAAACAGCCCCACTAACTGCCCCCGCCCGGAGCCAATCGCCTGCCGGATACCCACCTCGCGAATGCGGATCGTCGAGCGGGCGGTGCTGAGGTTCATGTAGTTGATGCTGGCCAGTAGCAAAATAAGGCCGGCGATGATGGCAAACACCCAGACCGTCTGGCTGCTGCCATTGGGCCCGGCTTCGTAGTCGAGGTCGGAATGCAGGTGAATGGACGTGAGCGGTTGCAGGTCCATCCTGTAAGCCACGTCGCCCAGTTTTGCCTTCAGAACTTTCTGGAAAAAGGCGGGAAACTGTGCTTCCAGCGCGGCCGGGTTGGTGCCGTCGCGTAGCAGCAGGTACGTATACAGGCTCGACTCCTGCCACTCGCCCGAAAAGTTGGCGGGCAGTGAACGGATACCGCTAAACGTCAGGTGCGCGTGGCTGGGTACGTCGTCGATCACGCCCGTCACGACGTTACCAAAATTATTCTCGAACAGCACCGTTTTGCCCAGCGCCCTGGCCGGGTCGCCAAACAGGCGGCTGGCGAGCGTACGGGTCAGCACGATCGACTGGGGTTTGCTCAGCGCCGTTTGCGGATCGCCGTACAGAAACGGATGCGTAAACACCCGAAACAGGCTCGCGTCGGCAAAGACAATATCGCCGACGTTAAGCTTCGTGTTGGCGTATTGCAGCGTACCACCGCCTTCGGGCAGCACCCGCACAGCCTCTTCAATGGCGGGGTACGTTTGTTTGAGCGTCGGCGCAAAGGGGGCCGACGTAACGGCGAGGTGCAGGTCGCCACCCTCCCACTGCATGTGGTGCACCACCCGGTAGATCCGGTCGGCCTTTTCGTTAAAGCGGTCGTAGCTCAGCTCATTGGCCACGTACAGCGCAATCAGCAGGCAGGTCGCCAGCCCCACCGCCAGCCCCACTACGTTGATGCCGCTGTAGATGCGGTTTTTCCACAGGTTGCGGAACGCGATTTTGAGATGATTTTGAAGCATAACGATGTCTTAGTTGTGTAGCGCTCGCCGTGACCCTTGTGGGGCTACTCGGCGCGTAAAGAGTTGACGGGATTCATCAGGGCCGCTTTGATACTCTGAAAACTGACCGTGGCCAGGGCAATGGCGATGGCTAACGTACCGGACAGGGCAAACACCCACCATTCGATCTGGATCTTGTAGGCGAACGTACCCAGCCATTGATTCATGGCCCACCAGGCCAGCGGCGAAGCGATGAGGATGGCGATGAGGACCAGCTTGAGAAAGTCTTTGCTCAGCAGGGCTACGATGCTGCCCACGCTGGCGCCCAGCACCTTGCGCACCCCGATCTCCTTTGTGCGGCGGGCCGTGCTGAACGTAGCCAGCCCAAACAGGCCCAGGCCAGAAATCAGCAGGGCCAGCAGCGCGAAGCCGCCGAAGACCTGGCCCGTCCGGAGGTCAGACTGGTACGTTTTATTGAAGCTGTCGTCCAGAAACGTATAGGTAAAGGGCCGGTCGGGGAATTGACTCTTCCAGGTACGTTCGATCTGCTGAATCGTCTGGGGCAGGTTGCCCGCCTGTAGGCCAACGGCCATCTGACTTTCCCAGCCTTCAGCCAGCGAATAGATCATCGGCTCGACGGTACGTTTCAGGTCGGCGTGGTTGTAATCGTCGACCAGCCCCACCACCTCGCCAACCTGCGGTAGTTCTTTATAGCCACCCGCGCTGTTGGGGTCATAGACGAAGTTGTAGTAGCCCGTTCGTTTCCCCGCAATGGTCGTCCAGCCGAAATACCGCATGGCGGCCCGGTTGACGAGGAAAGTTGTCTTGTCGGCGGCCCGGTTCCGGTCGAAGTTGCGCCCTTCCAACAGCCGAATACCGAAGGTTTTCAGGAAATCCGCATCGACCGTCAGGCGTCGGATACTGCCGGTTTGAGCTCCTTTCGGCACAAATTCACTCACCAGTTTGCCCCCTATCGCGGCCCCCGACCCCGGCAGGCCAAACGCCCGCGTAGCCGACCGGACACCCGCCAGCGTCTCGACCTGCCGTTTGAATTGCTCTTTGGCCTCGTTGGGTGCATCGCGCAGGTCGAGCGTCAGTACCTGCGCGCGCTGATAGCCCACGTTGGTTTGCTGCACATAGTGGAGTTGGGCGTAGACAACCAACGTAGCCACGATCATCCCCACCGACACGGCAAACTGCCCCACCACCAGCGACTGCCGGAGGGCCGCCCCGCGTGTTCCCTGTTCGGTGGCTTGTCCGCGTAGCACCACTACCGGCTGATAACGCGCCAGCACAAAGGCCGGATAGCTACCCGCCAGCAGTACCAGCGCCCCGATCCCCAGCGCAAACGCCAGCAGCCGCACCGGTGTAACCAGCGCTAGCACTGACAGGTCTTTACCGGCAATTTCGTTGAGCAGGGGCGTCAGCAGGGCCGTGAATAGCAGCGCCAGCCACAGCGATACGCCAACTGCCAGCGCCGCCTCGCCCAGAAACTGCCGCCACAATTGCGGAACCGACGAGCCGAGGGCCTTGCGGATACCCACTTCTTTGGCGCGGGCCATGGCGCGGGCGGTGGCCAGGTTGATGTAGTTGAAAACGGCCAGCCCCAGAATCAGCAGCGCCACCAGCGCAAACGTGTAGACGTAGGTCAGCCGGTTTTGGGCGAAGAGGTTGGTGCGCAGGTACAGATCGCGCAGGGGTACGAGGGCCATTTTCCAGATGGCTGCGTTGGGGTCGCCCAGGCTTTTCACGTAGGCAGGCAGTTGGCTTGCCAGATCGGCGGGTTGGGCGTTGGGCGCCAGCAGCAGGTACGTGTAGGTATCGCTGCCGCCCCAGTAATTGGTCGTTACATCGAAGCCAAGTAATTCATTGGCATTGGCGTAGTTGACCAGAAAATCGGGGCGAAGGTGCGTGTTGGCAGGCGTTGGGGCCAGCACGCCCGTTACGTGGAGGGTGGCTTTCGGCCCGCATTTGATTAGCTGCCCCAGTGGGTTCTGGTTCGGGAAATAGTGGCGGGCCATCGCGTCGGACAGGACCACGCCGTATTGCTCGCGCAGGGCGGTGTTGGGGTTGCCCACGGCCAGCCGGTAGGAAAACACGCCAAACAGGCTGCTGTCGGCAAAAAAGACTTGTGGTTCGTAGCGAGCCAGCGCGGGCGTGGTCATCAGCAGGTTGGCGCGGGTGAGCCGGACCGCCTGCTCGATGGTGGCGAACCGGCTTTTCAGGTCAGTCGCGAATTGGCCGCCACTGCTGGGTGCATTGTCGAATTGCTGCAACAACACGATCCGGTTGGCGTTGGTATGAAACCGGTCGTAGTCGATTTCATCGAGCACATAGGCCGTCACCAGCAGGCAACCGGCCAGCCCCAACGCCAACCCGATCAGGTTGATCATGGTGATGGATAACTGAGTGCGCCAACTGCGCCAGACTGAACGAAGAGTAAACCAGATCATGGGGAGTGGTCATTACGCCGCGCGGTCTCTGGCCGGTCGGGCATTACGCCGTCGGGCCGGGATCACGAAGCCACTGTTCCTCGTCCAACAGCCGTGCCAGCTACCAAAAAGGCCGTTTCTGGTTTAGAAACGGCCTTTTTTTCGAGTCTCCCTGTCCGATACTGGACAAGTTTTCGTCCGAAAGTGTACGGGTCACAGCCCTGGCTGATTAGCATTACTTTTAGGCCTACTCAGTCCGTATCGACTTGACCGGGTTGGCCAATGCGGCTTTTAGCGCCTGGAACACCACCGACACCAGCGCAATGCCCACGGCCATCAGCCCGGCTACGGCAATGTGCCACCACTGCGGCTGCGTGTGGTAGGCAAAGTAGCTCAGCATGGTGTCGCCCAGCCACCAGCCGATGGGCGCGGCAATCAGGATGGCCAGCCCCACCAGTTTGAGAAAATCGGACGACAGCAGCACGGTAATGTTGGCGACGCTGGCCCCCAGTACTTTGCGCACGCCGATCTCTTTGGTACGCTGCCGGGCCACGAGCGTAATCAGCCCGAAAATACCCGCGCAGGCCGTCAGAATGGCGATGAGCGTGACGAAGCTCACCATCTGCCAGATGCTGTCGATGGGTTTATACGCCTTCTCGACCTCGTCGGCCAGGTACGTATACGACAGCGCCCGCCGGGCCGGTATCTTCTTAAACTGCCGCTCCATCTCCCGGATCAGGACGGGGGCGCCCGCTTCGTTGGCAAGACGCACCGACAGGAACGTGCTGAGCCGCTCGCGACCACCGTACCATTGCAGCATCGGACCAACCTTGTCGGTCAGGTCGCGGTAGTGGTAATTTTTGGTCACGCCGATGATGGTATAGGTGTTGGGATCGCTTTTCTGACGGAGCTTTTTACCAACGGCGGTGGTCCAGCCAAACGCTTTCATCAGTGCTTCGTTGATCACGACGGCCCGGTTGATTGAGTCGGCGGGCGTGGCGGCTGAGAAGTTGCGGCCTTCCAGCAGCGGGATGTTGAAGGTTTCGGTATAATTGACCGCCCCCTGCACGTGCCGGACGTTTACCTGCCGGGCATCGTCGCCATCGGGGTAGTAGGTGTTGAAATTATCCCAGTAGTAGGCAGGCGTCAGTCCCGAGCTGGTGAACGACACCACATTGGGGTTCTGGCGCAGGCTGTTCAGGATGCTTTGCCCCTGCACGGCGGCCATTTTCTCGTTGCGGTACGCCAGATCGGTCTTGAATACCAGCACATTCTGGGGGTTGTAGCCCACGTCGGCGCGCTTCATATACTGAAGCTGCGCACGCATACCGATGGTGCCCAGAATCAGCAGCACGGCCAGTGTAAACTGCACCACAATGAGTGCATTCTGCCGCAGCCGGCCCTGTTTGGGGCTGGCCGAGAGTTTCCCTTTCACGGCCTCGGTGGTTTTGAGGCCCATCAGGTACAGCGCTGGGTACGTTCCCGCTACCGCCGCTACCAGCAACGACAGCCCCAGCACGGTCAGGATGGTAGGCGAGTCGGTAGCCCAGTTGATGTCGAGCTGCATATTGCCATCGCGCAGGGCATTGAACCGGGGAATGAGGTAGTAGATCGTGAAAGGTACGGCCAGGGCCAGCGACGTCAGCACGACCAGCGCCGACTCGACCCAGAATTGCCCCAGCACCATCCATTTGGAGGCCCCCACCACCTGCCGCATCGCCACCTCTTTGGCGCGGGGCAGTGCCGACGCCGTGTTGAGGTTGATGAGGTTGATGCTCAGAATCAGCAGCAGAAAGATGGCGATGGCAATGGCGCCGCCAATGAGGTTTTTGAACGTTGGATTGGCCGTGTGGATGAAGTCTTTGAAAGCCGCCAATAGCAGGGTACGATTCTGACCGTCGGCGCTGAAGTGCTTCTTCACCAGTTGCGGCAGCTTGGCTTCCAGCCGGTTTTTATCGGCCCCTTCTTTCAGCAACACAAACATGGTCGAGAAGTTGTTGTACCAGTTGGCGTTGTCGCGGAAACCGGCATCAGCCAGTAGGTTGGCGGTGGGCAGCATCACCTCAAACTGAAGCGATGAGTTGGCCGGTAGTTTGGCCAGTACACCCGTCACCGTGTATTGCAGCGTGTCGTCGAGCGTGACCTGCCGCCCCACCGGATTAACCGCACCAAAGAGGTTCTGCGCCATTTTCTCGCTAAACACCACCGAGTAGCGGTTTTGCAGCGCCGTGGCCGGGTTTCCGTATTTCAGCGGCAGCTTGAATACCTGAAAAAACGTCGAATCCACGTAGTCGGTTGGTTCCTGCATGTCTTTACCGCCATAACTAATCCAGGGGCGGCTCCAATTCTGCACGTGCGTACCGGCTTCGATGTCAGGGTAATCGCGCAGCAGTTGATCGAGCAGCGGGTATACGCTCTGGTTATACGGGTTATCCCCGCCCTCTTTGGTCTGGATCGTGTAAATCCGGTCGATGTTGGGATGGAAGGTGTCCCAGGTCAGGCCTTTTTGGGCAAACAGCACCAACACGACCACACAAGCCAACCCGACCGATAGGCCCAGCATGTTGATGGCTGTGAGCAGGCGGTTGCGCATCAGTTGGCGCAGGGCGATTTTGAGGTAGTTGCGGAACATAAAGGGAAGGGTTTATTCGGTTTTCAACGACGTCACCGGGTTCATCAGCGCCGCCCTGACTGACTGGTAGCCCACGACCAGCAGCGTCAGCAGCAGCGTGCCGCCAACGGCCAGCGCAAACACGCCTACGTTCAGATCGATGTGGTAGATGAACCCCTGCAACCAGGTGTGCATGGCCCAGCCCGCCAGCGGGGCGGCTACCGCAAAGGCAACCAGCACCAGGGCAATAAACTGCCGATCAAGCTGCCAGATAACGTTCCCTACGCTGGCGCCCAGCACTTTGCGCACCCCGATCTCCTTGGTCCGTTGCGCCACCACGAAGGTGACCAGTCCGTAGAGCCCCAGACAGCCGATCAGCAGCGCGATGGCCGCAAACGCCAGAATGAGACGCAGCATCTGCTCTTCCAGCTGGTAGAACCGGCCAATGTGGTCATCGAGAAACTGGTAGCTATACGGGAACGCCGGGAAAATACCGTTCCAGGTACGTTCCAGCGCCGCTAGTGTGCCAGGTACGTTGCTCAGGTTGATTTTGAGGGCGCAGAGGTTATAGTCGGGGAGCGACGTGGTGAGGCAGAGGGGTTCGATCACCTCGTGGAAGGAGAGGTTATGAAAATCTTTCACAATGCCCACGATGGTGCCGGGTTTTTCGTTGACCTGAATGGTTTTGCCGATCGCCTCCTCGGGCGTACGCAGCCCCAGTTTCCGGGCGGTGGTTTGGTTGATGAGGTACTCCCGAACGGTATCGGAGGGCATCAGGTTGCGGCCCGCCACGAGCGTGAGGCCAAAGGTTTCCAGGTACTGCTCATCGACGTGTTTGAGGTTGATGTTGAACGCCTCGCGGCTGGTGCGGGTGTCGTACCGGAAACTGGTGCTCTGGTTGAATTCGGAAGCGGGGGCCGCCGCGCAGAAAGACATCGTCGTGACGGCGGGCAGTTGCGCCAGCTGGTTTCGTAGCGTGGCAATATTGGCTTTGCTGGCTTCTGGCACGGGCAACAGCACAACGGCATCTTTGGTGAAGCCCAGATCGGCCTGCTTGGCGTAGCGCATCTGACTCGTGATCACCAGCGTGCAGATCACCAGCGCCTGCGCGATCACAAACTGCCCCACCACCAGCACCCGCCGTAGCGGAAAGCCGCCAATCTGCCGCTGGTTGATCTTCCCCCGCAGCGCCGTAATGGGCTGGAAACCGGCCAGTACCAGACCCGGATAGCCGCCTGCCAGCAACACCACCAGCCCCGACAGCACGACCAGAAAGCCCAGCAGTGGCCCATTCTGGAACAGGTCGAGCGAAATATGGGTCTGGAACCATTCATTTATAAACGGCAGGGCCGTATTGGCCAGCCCATAGGCCAGAACGGTGGCGATCAGCACCAACAGGGCCGTTTCGGCCATAAACTGGTTCAGTAGCTGGCTTTTGTGTCCGCCCAGCACCTTCCGAACCCCCACTTCTTTGGCGCGTTTCAGGGCCTGTGCCGTGGCCAGATTGATAAAGTTAAGACAGGCCGTAACCACCAGCACCAGCCCGATCAGGCCGAGCGTCAGCAGGTATTTCTTCTCGACCTTTCCCCCGAAACGCGCATCAAAGTGCATATCGGCCAGGGGTTGTAACAGGTATTTGTTGAACCGTTCGGGGGTGGGTTTGTCGTATTTCTTCACAAAAGCCGGAAAGACCCGGTCGACACTTGCCGCCGACACTCCCGGCCGCAGCTTTATGAAGCACTGCATCCCGCTGTAGATGCCGCCCCAACTGTCGTTGCTGGACAGCCACTGCATCAGTGGGTCTTTGGCGCCTTTCAGCGTCGAAAAGGCCGTGTAGAGTTGCTGGGGTAAATCGGTCTGATTGGGTACGTTGGCCAGCACACCAGCCACACGCAAGTCAAGGTCGTTGTTCCAGCGGATGGTTTTGCCTAGCACGTCGGGCAGGGGCGTGGTGGTGCCAAAATAGCGCCGGGCAACCTCCTCCGTGATGAGCACCGTATTGGGCTCGGCCAGGGCGGTGCGGGCGTTTCCTACCCGCATCGGAAAATTGAATATGGCAAAGAAATCGGGGTCCACGCAGGCAATGCCCGCCGCCTCAGTAAACTTCAGCAACTCGTTCTGGCGCTTTACAGCCATGATCTGTTCCTCAAACTGGGCGGCACGAGCCACCCGTTCGGCCAGGTCATAATCGGCCCGGAAGCGTTCGCCCAACGGCCCCGGCACCGCCCCAACGTAGGATATATCTTCGCGATGCGACTCCGTAACGACCCGGTAGATCCGGTCGCTGTCGGTGTGAAACGTGTCGAAATTGAGGTGATACCCAACCACCGCAAAAGCCACAATGGCGCAGGCCATGCCCAGCCCTAAGCCCACCAGGTTGATGATCGTATAGCTTTTGTTACGCTGTAAATTCCGACGGGCAATATTGATGTAGTTGCGAAGCATACCGGGTAGCCTGATTAACTGACCACTTCCCACACAAAGCCTATGCCGCCATATTAACCAACTAATTATCAGTGTCTTACCCTTAAGCGGGACACAAAAAAATGTCCGCTAACGGACGGCTTGCGTTCGTCGGCGGACAGCGCGATGGGGAAAAAGAGTTGATTACCGGGTGCGCCGGAACGTAATGGGCATGCAGGCCGTAGCGGCAGGATCGCAGGTTTCCTGCAAACCCGCATCGAGGCTATTGTTCACCTCCCCAGGTACGTTGAGCCGAAACTGAATCACCGGCAGACCATTCAGCGGCGTTGATGAGCCGGTCAGAATAAAGGCGTCGGAGTCGTTATACGTTTTGTTGTCACCCGTTCCCTGGTTCCAGCCGGTCAGTTTATACGCTTTTTTGCCCACGCGCAGGAGTTGATGCTGGGTATCGAACTGCTGCGTGGCCAGGTCGACGCCGATAGCGATCAGGTACGTAGCATTGCTGGGTAAGGGAAGGCTCGCGCTCGACCGGAAGCTGTAGCGCCCCTCTTCGTTGGTCCGGGTTGAGGCCAGCCAGTTGCCATCGGCGGTGTAGAGCGAGAGCCTTACACCCGCCAGCGCCGGTTCGTCGGGATCCTGCACGCCGTCGCCGTTGGTATCGACCCACAGTCGGTTGCCGATGGCGACGGGGGCCATATCGCACAGGGCGCAGAGCATCCCTAAACCGTTGGCCGAACCAAACGTAGCCCGGGGTGCCGCGGGATCACTGCTGAGGCCATCACGGTACACTTCGTAGCGCCGGATCAGGTCACCATTGTACATGTCGAACATCGACGCCCCACCCGACCAGGTGGTGAGCGGATTGTAGACCGAAGCAACGAGGTTTGTCAGGTTTGGATTCGCCAGCAGTGAGCCGGTAAAGGTTTCCTGGTTGGTTGTTGTTGCAAACGGTGGGTTGTACTGCTCCCAGGCGTAAAATTCACCGTTCGCCGTGCCATCGCTGGGGCCTTGCCCATTGCCCACACCGCTGCCCGAGTGCGAACCTGCCGAACCGTTGGCCTCAAGCACGTACGTATCGTTCAGCAACGCAGCCCGTAGCAGGTCGCCTCCTGCGTAGCCACTGTAGAGCACCGTTGGCGTCGGTGACGACTCGGTGGGCGACGGCTGGTTACGCGATGTCTGGTGGCCGGTGCGGTCCATAAAGCCCAGCACCATGGCGCCTTCGGCGTCAAAGACGATCGACGACAGGATGGGTTGCGGGCGCACCACGCGCAGAAGCTGCGGCGTGCTGCTGTTGTTGAGTACATTGGTGCTGTAATCGGCCCAGTTGTCGCTCCACCACTCCCAATGGTTGGCCAGCGACGACGCGTCGTCGGCCCCGCGCAGGGTCCAGCCTTTCTGGTACGCCAGTGAGACAGTCAGAACGGGCGTCGGATTGAACTGCTGCGTCGCCAGGTCAAATGCATAGACATAGGCTTTCAGGTCGTTTCGGTTGCGGCTTATGGAGGCATCGTTGACGACGCCGACGTAGAGTTGCCCGCGGTAATAATTGACCGCCCAGGGTCGGTTAATCCCCTTGTCGGTATCCAGTTGCGGAATGGCGTAGCTGGTAAAATCGCCCGCGCCAATCTGGCTACCGGGCCGGGCGGGTGCGCCCAGGTAGATGCTCACCAGCGTTTTTTCGTACAGATTGACCGTCCAGAGGCGGTCTTCCTGCGGCGTGAACGTAGCCCCACCGAACCCAACCTTACCAATCATCGGGAACACCGACGCGTCGACACTGGTGGCACCTACGGTAGCAGACAGCGTGCGGGAGGCTAGGGCGGTTTTGTCAGCATTGGACGCTAGCGTCAGGAAATTGCCCGCGTCGACGTACGAGACGGTGCCGCTGTTGCCGCTATTGGCCCAGTAGATACCGCCCAGCCCCAACGGCCCCAGCGCAGCATGCCGTTTCAACACGCTCAGCGTAAACAGTTTTTGCGACTGCCGCTGATAGGCCGTGCCCCAGACCGTACCCAGGCTGTTGCTCGACGTGACCTGCGTAGGCGTGACGTTGTCGGCCAGGGCCGTCGTCAATACCGTTGCTGGGAACGAGACCATACCCTGGGCCTCGCGCAGTGCCCCACTCTGGTACACCGGTACGGCCAACGGGGCGTCGGCCTGGCAATAATCGCTGGGATCGCCCAGGCCGAAGAGTACGGTGGTGGTGGGTGCCTGTACAAACTGCACCGACGAACCCGTACCGGGCGAGTCAAACGTGTAGGGGAGCCGGTTGGCCAGTTCGAGGCGAACCCGTTTGCCACTGGGGACCTGGCTCGCGTCAAACGTAAAATGGCCATCAAGACCGGTTGTTGCCGTGACGGGCTGCGGGATACCTTCTACGTAGGCTAGTACGGGAAGGCCAAAAGCACCCAATTCAGCCGGCTCGGCCGTTGACTGAATGCCATTACGGTCAAAATCCCAGAAAACGACGCCGCTTACCTGGGCCGATACGGGTGTGCTCCCCAGGCTAAGAACGAGTAGTAACACGCCACTGACCGCCCGGCAAGTATGTTGCGAAAATAACCTAAGGCACAGGCGAACGTGCGTCCGCCGAGCTAAGGCTACGAGGCCGTGATTCATGAATTTCCACATTTACAGATGTATAGAGGGCGTAGCCAAAACCGTGCCATTTCCAGTGGCGCGTATTTTCCTCTATACTTGCGCAGCGTTTGGCCTTATTTATACTCAACTTGCTGAGGGGTCGCTAGTTGGCGGCAAGCCACTTGCTGGCAGCCCGCTTCGTTATCAGACCTCAGGCCAACATCAGTCCGGCGCGTTTTTCTGATCTACATGTACCACATCGTAACGCATAACTCCGCTTCTACGCCGGCCTTACCAGCGTACAGCGAAGCAGGGTTCTGGTTCAACGAAGAGGCGCAGCTTCGGCAGCAGGACGGAGGCAATTTTCGGTTGTTGACAGTCCACAATCCGCTTACCCGGCTGGCCGATGCCCGTTGCGCTTTGTTTATCGACGATCAGTTGGCCACTAGCCCCAAAGCGGCCCCTTTCGGGTCGATCGAATTCGTGGAAGCCCTGCCCGACTCAGCCCTGCATGCGCTGATCGATTCGCTGGAGGCCGAAGTACAGCACCTGAACGTACCGACCCTGCGGCTCACCAACTACCCGCACGCCTATGCGGCCCGGCAGGCCGAGCGGCTCGTGGGGCTGTTGCGGCGGCGTGGATACCGGGTAGCCGACCAGTTCCTCAACTTTCATATCGACGTGTCGGCGCAGCCTTTGGCGGGCAAACTGCATCGATCTGAGCGGCGTCGGCTGGCAAAATGCCTTCGGAGTGGGTTTACGGTGGCGCATTGGGCGCAGCCACCCGTTGCCGAGGTAGTTCGGTTTATTGAGCGGAGTCGGCAGCAGCAGGGCTATCCGCTCACGATTTTGCCCGACCGCTTGGCGCAGCTGCTGAAGCGGTTTCCTGAGCAATACCCCGTCTTCGCGGTATGGGACGGCAGCACGCTTGCCAGCCTGACGGTGGCAGTGCGGGTACGGCACGACATCCTGTACAATTTTTTACCGGCTGACAATCAGCATTATCGGACTTTTAGCCCGGCGGTGTTGCTGACCCAGGGACTCTATACCTTTTGCCAGCAACACGCCATCACGCTGCTCGACCTTGGCGTTTGCCTCGACGCCCAACGAGCGCCCAAGCCCAGCCTCATGCGGTTCAAGCGCAATCTTGGCGCGACGGCCAGTTGGAAGGTTGTGCTGGAAAAACAGCTACAGGTACGTTGATCGAGCAGCTGGCAACGTACCTGAACGCTTAGAGCGTTTCGCTGATCAGGCGGCCGATAGCCTCCAGGCCCTCTACATCGGCCTGCGTGAAATCGTCGAGCTGATCACTATCAACGTCGAGCACCATAGCTACCTCGCCCGCCCGATCGAAAATGGGTACGACGACTTCTGACTTCGACAGCGAGCTACAGGCAATATGCCCCGGAAACGCTTCTACGTCGGGCACGAGCAGGGTTTCGCGGCGGGTGTAGGCGGCGCCGCACACGCCCTTATCGAAGGCTATCCGCGTGCAGGCGATAGGTCCCTGAAACGGCCCCAACACCAGTTGATTGTCTTTTTTAAGGTAAAAGCCCACCCAGAAAAACCCAAAGGCTTCTTTGAGCGCCGCCGCCGTATTGGCCAGATTGGCGACCAGATCGGATTCACCGGCCATCAGGGCCTGTAGCTGCGGAACCAGGCTATCGTAAACAGCCGCCCGCGCCTGCCGGTTGGCCGGGTCTACTTGCGGGAGAATCAGGGATTCAGCCATAGAAAGGAAAAAAGATAACGGTCAGTTGCCGACGGTATTGTCTGGTATTGACAACCCCGCCAGACAGCGAATCAGCTCAATTTACCGAACCGCTGTCTGGAAAAAATAGCGCTTCAGCCAGGTTGACTGAGCGGGCACTTGCCATTGCGACAGGTAGTCGGCCTTGGTTTTGATCAGAGTGTTGAACACCGGCGTGTCAGGCGTGAGTGTCCCATCGGCTACGGCAGCTTTGATCGCGGGCAGGGGGAGTGCCTGTACCGACCCATCGGCCGCCAGGTACGTTGCCGAGCGGTCCATGAAGTCGACAGGCTCACCGTCGCGGCTCAACTGCTGGCCAATGGCCTGCACGGTAT